>NZ_JBSJYT010000001.1:0-413592 GCF_053711055.1 Ligilactobacillus sp. LYQ135
TTTAAAAAGTTTTGTGACTCATTTACTAGCGAATTGACTTCGCAAATATGTTTGCATTTCATTTTCATGAATTGCCCTGCACATTTGTTTATCGAAACGTTATTCAGTTTTCAAAGATCTATCAATTATTTACATCCGCATCAGCGGAACATTTATTATAATATCAAAGTGATCAATGTTTGTCAACAATTTTTATTAATTATTTTTTTAATTATTAAAACTGCTTTCCTTTGACGACTTTTCTAGTTTATCATCTTCCACTAAAAATCGTCAAGTCTTTTTTTATTTAAGAACAAAAAAATAGAAGTTGTCATCACAACTTCTATTTCTACTTTATTTTTCAGGTCTTCTTGTTGGGAATAACAAAACATCACGAATTGAAGGAGCATCTGTTAATAACATTACTAAACGGTCAATTCCAACTCCTAAACCACCTGTTGGAGGCATACCATATTCCATTGCTTCTAAATAATCTTCATCAATACTTTCAGCTTCATCATTACCGTTTTCACGTTCTGCAACTTGTTCTTCAAAACGAGCACGTTGATCAATTGGATCATTTAATTCAGTAAAGGCATTTGCATATTCGCCACCTAAAATAAATAATTCAAAACGATCAGTAAAGCGAGGATCTGCTGCATTCTTTTTAGCTAATGGTGATACTTCAACTGGATGACCATAAACAAATGTTGGGTCAACTAATTTATCTTCACAAAATGTTTCAAAGAATTCATTAATAATGTGACCTACTTTCCAATATGGTTCATAGTGAACATTATGTTCATCTGCAAGTTGCCGAGCTTCTTCAATACTCATTTCTTTCCAGAAATCAACACCCGTAACTTCTTTGATTAAATCAACCATGTGGATTCGCTTAAATGGTTTGTCCAAGTTAACTTCTTGACCTTGATAGGTAATAATACCATTATCAGAGACAACTTTTACAGCGGCCTTAAAAATTCCTTCTGTTTCGTTCATTACATCTTTAAAATCCCAGTATGCTGCATAGGTTTCAAGTGTTGTAAATTCTGGATTATGCCGTGTATCAATTCCTTCATTTCTAAATACACGTCCTAATTCATAAACTTTTTCCATACCACCAACCATTAACCGTTTCAATGGTAATTCCAAAGCGATTCGTAAGTACAAATCAATATCTAATGCATTATGGTGAGTTATAAATGGACGTGCGGCTGCTCCACCAGCCATATTACTTAACACTGGTGTTTCAACTTCTAAGAAACCTTCATTATCTAAGTATGAGCGCACAGCCTTAATAATTTTAGTCCGGTTTACAAAGCGTTCATAACTTGTCCGATTAGTAATCAAGTCTAAATATCTTTGCCGATAAATTTGTTCAATATTCTTCAAGCCATGATATTTATCAGGTAATGGACGCAAAGCTTTTGATAAGAAAGTTAACTTAGTAACTTTAATTGTTAATTCACCCATATCAGTTTTGATTACTTCACCAGTAATCCCTAAAAAGTCACCTAAATCAGACTTTTTAAAAATATGGTATTGTTCTTCGCCAACCACATCTTTACGAATGTAAAGTTGCATTTTTCCAGTACGATCTTGTAAATCAGCAAAGCCAACTTTTCCTTTGCCACGTTTTGCAACCATTCGTCCGGCAATTGTTGCTGTAATTCCAGAATCATTCAATTCTTCTTTAGTCATATCACCGTATTTTTCATGCAAGTCTGCATTCATTGCATCTCTTTCGAATCGGTGACCGAATGGATCGATTCCTTCATCACGAAGTTCTTGCATTTTTTGTCTGCGAACTCGTAATTGATCATTCATTGACTGCTCGTTTGCCATTTAAAATCCTCTTTTCTAAAATTTATTCTTCAAATAATTATAGCATACAACGGCTTTTCTTTAACTAATTTCTGCGACGATTTTGCCGCATCTTTGTATCTGCTAAAAATTGATCGAAAATTTCAATCATTTCAGCTTCTGTATCTGCCTCATTCAAAGCTGCTTTTGTTCTTGCTGCACGGGGAATTCCTTTAATGTAGTAAGCTGCTTGCGAACGAAATTCACGTGGTCCAATCTTTTCACCTTTAGCTTCTACTAATCGATGTAAATGTTCCTTAGCAACTTGAATTTTATCATCAGGAGTAGGTTCTCCTAATAACTCACCCGTTTCTAAATAGTGAGTTGTTTGCCGGACAATCCACGGATTACCTAATGCGGCTCTTCCAATCATTACTGCATCTGCACCAACTTCATCCAACATTTTCTTAGCAAGTTGAGGACTAGTTACATCCCCATTACCTACAAAAGGAATTTGAGTTACATGATCAGCGACTTCTTTTAAAAGTTCCCAATCAGCGTGGCCTGAATAAAGTTGTTTTCGGGTTCTCCCATGCATGGCTAACATTGAAGCACCACCTTCTTGAGCAGCCAATGCATTTTCTACAGCTAAAATATGGTCTTCATCCCAGCCTGTACGCATTTTTACAGTTACTGGTTTATCAACTGCTGAAGTTACCGCACTCACCATTTCATAAATTTTATCTGGATCTAGTAACCAATGAGCACCTGCATCTGTTTTAGTAACTTTAGGAACTGGGCATCCCATATTAATGTCAATAATATCAGTATTAGTATTTTCAGCTACAAATTGAGCGGCTTCAACTAGAGAATCTTTGGAACCGCCAAAAATTTGCACACTTACAGGATGTTCAGCCTCATCAACAAAAAGCATACTTAAAGTTTTTTTATTTCGAAAATGAATTCCTTTATCTGAAATCATTTCACAAACTACTAATCCCGCACCAAATTCTTTACAAATCATTCGAAATGCAACGTTGGTTACTCCCGCCATTGGAGCTACTACAACTTGATTGGGAATTACGATATCACCAATTTTCCATTCCATTAAATTATTCCTCTTTCTTATTTGAGTTCTTTTTTTTAATCATTTGCTTTAATTCAGTTTCACTGAAGTGATATTTTTTGCCACAAAAATGACAAACTGCTTCTGCTCCATGATCTTCATTTGCCATTTCTTCTAGTTGATCAACTGGTAAACTTGCAAGTACATCTAAGAAACGTTCTCGTGAACAATCGCATTGATAACGCACCGGCATTTCATCCAGAATTTTAACATTTTCTTTACCTAAAATTTCATAAAGCATGTCTTCAGGTGTTTTACCTGCCTTCATCATTTCAAAAACCATTGGAATTTTAGCAAGTTTTTCTTCAATTTGAGTTAAAACTTCATCAGTGGCTCCTGGCATTACTTGAATTAAAAAGCCACCTGCAGTTTCAATAGTATTATCACTATTTACAAATACAGATAAGCCCACTGAAGAAGGAATTTGCTCTGATTTTGCTAAATAGTAAGTGAAATCTTCACCTAACTCACCTGAAATTAACGGTACTTGACCTGTAAAAGGTTCTTTTAGCCCTAAATCCTTTGTAACTGCCAAAAAACCATCAGTGCCAACTGCTCCCTTTACATCAATTTTATGCTTATCATTTAATGGTAAATGAATGTGGGGATGTTGTACATATCCTTTTACTGTTCCATTGGCATTTCCATCAACAACAATT
Organism: Ligilactobacillus sp. LYQ135; assembly: GCF_053711055.1. NCBI lineage: Bacteria > Bacillati > Bacillota > Bacilli > Lactobacillales > Lactobacillaceae > Ligilactobacillus > Ligilactobacillus sp. LYQ135. The sequence goes on from NZ_JBSJYT010000001.1 coordinate 3,568, forward strand.
CCACCAACTGGTCCATTTCCATTAATTTTTACTGTCATTTTTTCATCACCTTGAAGTGAAGCTGATGCCAATAATAAAGTCCCAATTAAGCTTCTTCCAAGCGCTGCTGAAGCTGCACTCCAAGTATCATGTAGTTTTTGTGCTTTTGAAACAGTTTCCGTTGCATCAACTGCATATGCACGAATTTGTCCATCAAAAGCTAAACTCTTTACTAAATAATCACCCATAAAAAATCCCTTCTTTTCTCTTTTTAAATTTTACTATTTATTCAATAAAGTACAACTATCTTGTTTTTGAAATTAAAAAGAGGTTGCAACCTACGTTACAGCCTCCCATATATTATTCAAATAACTTCACTAATCGTTATTGTCATCTTGATGCTTTTCTTGATCCTTTTTTGGAGGATAGAATGTTTGCGTTGGTAAAGCTTCATCATCACGTTTATCGGCTTTTTCTTCTTCCGCAACTTCTTTTTCGTCAATTTTTTGACGTTCAGCATCTTTACGTTCCAAAGCTTGTTTAGCTTCTTCAAATGAACCAGATTTTTCACTTGGAAATTCGTTTTCGTTTTCAGCAGGCATTTTACCTGTCTTGTATAAACTTAAGATTTGTTTTTCATCAAGTGTTTCATACTTCAACAATGCTTCGGCAATAATCTTATGTTGTTCCCGGTGATCTTCAATAATCTTTTTAGCCGTAGCCATTCCTTCATTTGACAACCGCATAACTTCTTCATCAATTAAGTTTGCGATTTGACCAGAATAACTATGTTGACCATTAAATTCACCTGGTTGCATATTTGCTTGTCCTTCATATTGGACTGGACCAAGTTTTTCACTCATTCCATATTCAGTTACCATTGCACGCGCAAGTTGAGTAGCTTGTTGGAAGTCATTTGCAGCTCCGGATGATTGTTGTCCAAAAATAATTTCTTCAGCAGCACGACCACCCATTAAACCTGCAATTTGTTCCTTCAAATCTTTCTTTGAATTTAACATTTGATCTTCTCGTGGAAGCATAATTGCATATCCACCGGCACGACCACGTGGAACAATTGTAACTTTATGAACTACACGTGCATCATTTAAAACTAAACCAACAATGGTATGACCTGCTTCGTGGAATGCCACCGTTCTTCTTTCATGTTCACTAATGACACGATCACGTTTAGCTGGTCCAGCAATGACACGATCTTCTGCTTCATCAATATCTGAGGCATCGATTTCATTTTTGTTTCTACGCGCAGCTAATAAAGCAGCTTCATTTAGCAAGTTAGCTAAATCAGCACCAACAAAGCCAGGAGTTTGCTTAGCAACCATCTTCAAGTCAACATCACTTGCCAATGGTTTACCTTTAGCATGAACCTTCAAAATTGCTTCCCGTCCCTTAACATCAGGACGACCAACTAAAATCTTACGGTCAAAACGGCCTGGACGAAGTAAAGCAGGATCCAATACATCAGAACGGTTCGTCGCAGCCATTACGATTACGTTTTCGTCGCCTTCAAAACCATCCATTTCAACTAACAATTGGTTCAAAGTTTGTTCACGTTCATCATGGCCACCGCCCATTCCGTTTCCACGGCGCCGTCCAACGGCATCAATTTCATCGATAAAAATGATTGATGGCGCATTTTTCTTCGCATTTTCAAACAAATCACGTACACGACTCGCACCAACACCAACAAACATTTCAACGAAATCAGAACCTGAAATTGAGAAGAATGGAACACCTGCTTCACCAGCAACTGCTTTAGCTAATAAAGTTTTACCTGTTCCGGGAGGTCCTTCAAGTAAAACCCCTGATGGAATTCGTGCACCCAATTTTTGAAATTTCTTGGGATCGCGTAAAAATTCAACGACTTCGACTAATTCTTGCTTTTCCTCTTCAGCCCCTGCAACGTCTGAGAAACGAACTTTATTTTCGTTTTTGTTGATTGGCTTGGCTTTAGACTTGCCAAAGTTCATCATGCGACCACTGCCACCTTGGCCACCAGCATTTCCCATCATGAAGTAGAAGAAGAAAATCATAATCACAATTGGAAGCAATGTTAATAACAGTTGCATCCAAATATTGCTTGACTGCTCTTCTTTAGCGCCATTAGTTACATGATTTTTTTGCGCATACTTCATTACTTGGTTAATTGTACCTTCATTAGTAACGATATCAGTGGTAAAGCTTGTTGCTTTTGTACTGTTTGCGCTCATTCCAGCCAAATTATTCTTTTTAGTATTAACCTTGACTGGCTTACGATATTCACCAGTAACTTTATAGACACTGCCCGAAGGTTCTAAAGTGAACTTTTTAACATTGTCTTTCTTCAACTCAGCCATGAATGTGCTGGACTGAATTTGTTGAGTTTGGGAATTACTATTTCCACCACTAAAGTAAAAAACAGCTCCCATAATTCCAAGGAAAATCACAATATAGAAAAGACTATTCCGAAATAGCCCATTTCTTTTGTTGTTATTATTCATTTATTTCCTCCTTAGACCCTATAAATAACTGTTTAAAGTTATCAAAATAATCATATCATACTTGACTAAATTTGACTATTCTTCATTATCAGTATAAACTTCTGGTTTTAATACGCCAACAAAAGGTAAATTCCGATAGTGTCCCCTATAATCTAAGCCATAGCCAACTACAAATTCATTTGGAACTTTAAATCCAACATAATCAGGCACTATGCCTTCAATTCGCCGATCTGGTTTATCTAATAAAGTACAGATTTTAACTGAACTAGCATTTCGATGTTTAAATAAATCAACAATGCATTGTAAAGTTCGTCCAGTATCAATAATATCTTCAACGATCAAAACGTTGCGCCCTTCAACTGAACGATCTAAGTCTTTAATAATTTTGACATTTCCAGAAGAAACGGTTTCGTTTCCATAACTTGAAACATCCATAAAATCTAATTCACAGTAAGTATCAATTTCCCGTACTAAATCTGAGTAAAATACAATTGCTCCTTTGAGAATACATACTACTAAAGGATCTTTACCATCTAAATCCTTAGTAATTTCCTTTCCCAGTTTTTTAGTAACATCTTGAATTTGTTCTCGACTATAAAGAACGTTCAAAATATCATTGTTCATTTCTTTACCTCTTTCTGTGCTTTATGATTATCATGTAACGAACTGTCGCATTTTCATTTGAGTGTACCAAACAATATGAACCTGAAGGCTTTAAGATTGCTAAAATTTGATGTTTTGCAGCAACTAACCATGATTGATCGCGAATTGATTGCGGAATTTTATGATTGATAAAATATCGACGCAGTTTTTGCCGACCATTTTTTTGAACGATAAAATCACCTGCAAGTCGATGCCGAATGGTTAATTTTGATGGTAAATCTTCAAGTTCAAGAATTAACTCACCAGATGAGGGTTGAACTTGATCTTTTTTAAACAACCCGATTTGATAGTGATCAACTTCAATCCACCCGTTCATTTTTAGAAAATACAAGGTTGGGTCAATGACTTTACTTTTTATCTTATCTACCATTTTAAAAGTTTGATATTCTTTTCGCAATTGTTTTTCGTGATTTATTTGATAAATCCCTTGTGGTTTTTTAAAATTATGCAAAAAACGACTAATTTCACCAATTTTTTGAGTATTAATAGGCAAATTTTCGCGTTTAAAAATTTCTTTGAGGGTGAGTTGCTGCATTGTTAAACTTAATTTCTGCCATTTTTTTAAATCATAACCATCATCTGTTGCTAACTTTTTTAAAATTTCACTAGTAACTTGAGTTTGCACTTCAAGTGCATCTTTTAGTTGGCTTTGATAATATGCTACATGTTTTAAAAATTGAGGATTTTCATTTTTTAATTGTGGAATCACCTGATTACGTAATCGATTACGTAAAACTTCATTTTGAGCATTAGTTTCATCTTCATAAAATTGGAGATGGCGCTTTTGCGCATAGCTTCTCAACTCTTCTTTTGAAAAGGGTAATAGTGGACGCGCAATGTATGTGTGTTCACTAAATTTTCTAAGTGGTTCAATTCCCACTAATTGAGTTAATTCACCCCCACGTAATAATTTCATCAAAAACGTTTCAGCCTGATCATCTGCATGGTGAGCAGTTAAAAGATACTTAATCTTGAATTTTTGCATTACCTCATCAAAGAAATGATATCTAAAGGTACGGGCAGCCTCCTCAATTCCTTTTTGAGGGTGTGCTTGCTTATTCCAAATTCCAATTTCTAATCGCAAATGATATTTTTGGCAATATTGCTTAATAAACTTTGTTTCCGTTTGACTTTGAGCACGTAATTGATGATCAACATATGCAACTGTAATTTGAGGTCTTATTTTTAAGGGTAAATGTTGAAGCATATCTAGCAAACACATAGAGTCAACTCCTGTTGAAACTGCTACACAAACTTTTTGTGCTCCAACTCCTAATTTTTGCCATTCTGCATTAAAATTCATATTTTCACCTAATATTAATGATAATAACAAAGAGGCTGTGAATTTATTGCAGCCTCTTTAAAAATCACGCACTTCATTCATGCATGTTTAATATCAAACTTTAACTTCTACGGCCACCACGACCACCACGTTTACCGTCAGTATTACGCTTTAATGACGTTAAGCGTTCATCACTTTCCTTTAAAAATCCAGCTAACAAAGCATCAAAATCTTTTTTCGGATGATTTTGTTTATTTCCGTGGAAACGTTGCTGCTTTCCTTGGTGATTATTGTTTCGCTGATTATTTTGTTCTGAATTTTTAGGTTTAGGCATTGCTTGCTTAATTGACAATGAAATTTTACCATCATCACCAATTTTTAAAACTTTAACTTGAACTTCATCGCCTACTTGTAAAACATCATGAATATCTTTAACATATGTGTTTGAAACTTCACTAATGTGAACTAATCCTGTTTGTTTATCTCCTAAGTCAACAAAAGCTCCAAAGTTTGTAATTCCTGAAACTTTACCTGCAACCTTCGTTCCCACTTCAACTGTCATAAAAAAATTAAATCCTCCCAGAAAATCTATGTTTCTTTAAGTATACCACTGTTTAATCAATTAAATAAATCCTAAATTATTCTTTTTTAATTATCAGTTACCGTTTTAGATTTATCACTTGGCAAACTGTAAATTGTTTCTCCATCTTTTGAGAAATAATATTTTTGTCGAATAATCTTTGCCACATAATCTGAGTCTTTTAACTGCTCTACTTTTAATTTTAAATCTTTATTTTTTTGCTTTACTTTTTTTAGTTCAATTTTTGCTTGGTCAGTTTTTTTATTCAATACGCTTGCACGAATATTATTTTGAATAATATTAAATCCTAATGTCAAAGTAATTATTAACATTACTCCACACAAAATTAGCATTTTAAAGCGATGCCGCCGTGTTAATGCTAAGTGCTCTCGTTGATTTTCATCTTGAATTGCGCGTTTGTTGTAATAGTCCTGATTAAGTACTTTTACTTTTTTTGTTTGCTTCACTTTTTTTGCCATGTCCTGCTCCTTAAATTAAACCCCGACTATTTCCTATCAAAAATTATAACAAACCTCGCTTCAAAAAAGTACTACATTCGATAATCTTCCTTGTATTCCTCTGAAACTACTGTATATAAATTTTGAGCATCATCTTTTTTAGTGGTATCTTTGATTTCGTCAACTTTTACAGTTAAAGTTTTATTTCCAAATTCAATTACAAGTTGATCACCCACTGCCACTTTAGATGATGATTTAGCGGGATTTTGGTTAATTGTAATCCTGCCTTGATCCGCAATTTCTTTTGCTACTGAACGACGTTTAATAATCCGTGAAACTTTTAAAAATTTATCTAGTCTCATTAATCTTTTTCCACCTTTCTGTGATTAATTTTAGAAACGATTGCAACTACTTTTTTTCCACCAGGAATAAGTAGCCATTCACGTGTTGAAAACATTTTTTGTCCAATTACCATAATCATAAATACTGCTACTCCAACAATAATGCCACTAAATGTTATTATTATGGTTGCTTTACGAGTAACAGGTAAAATTGTGGATAAAAATAAACTTGATAACTTAACACCTATTCCCATTGCTAAAAGTGCTAGTAATAATTTTTTGACAAACCCATCTTTGCTAAAAAAAAGTCCTTTTACATTCGATGGAAGTGCCCATAAAACAACGCCTAATGCCACAATTAAACTCAATACGGTTGAAATACTTGCACCAATAATTCCTAATTTCATAATTAAAAATGAATTAGTCAATGCTTTTACAATTACTGCAAGAATTAATCCCACCGCTGTAATCTTAAACTGATTTAAACTTTGTAAAATTGAGTTATAAGTACTAATTAACGTAATCAAAAATACACTTACAACGTATACACTGATTGTATTTGAAAGTTCAGGGGTACCAAAAAGCATTGTATTAATAAATGGCATTAAAATAATCATTCCAACTGTAGCCGCTGCTGCAATGGTAGCACTAAGTCGCATCAACGTTTTAGCAATTCTTCTGAAATTAGCAAACTGTCTTTTTTGCAATGCATCCGTTAATGCTGGCAATAAACTTGACGAAAAGCTAACAGCAATAACCATGCCTAATTGAACAAGTGGTTGAGCACGATCATAAGTCCCTTTAATTACTTTTGCCATATCAGGCATTACCCCAGAAGCAACTAGACTATTATTCACAGTAAAGGAGTCGACTAATTGAAGCAACACCATCATGGCCGCAAATAAACAGATGATTAATCCATCTGAAAATAATCTTTTAGCTAAATAAAAATAGCTTTGCTTACTTGTATGGGGATATTCCCAAAATTGATGACTATAAAATGCTATAAAACTACAACTTGCTCCAATCGCTCCAAAAGTAGATGTTAACATTGCCCAACTTCCCATATGATAAACATTCCAATGACGCTGAACCGCAATAATTGCAACTAAAATAATCATTGCTACCCGAATAAACTGTTCAGTAACTTGTGAAATTGCAGTGGGAGTCATATTAAAAATTCCTTGGTAATATCCACGCCCCACTGCTAAAATGGGCATAAATAAAAACATCCATGCGACGCTGCGAATTAATCCGGCCAATTCAACATCACCCATTAGAAAGGCAATGTTAGATGCAAAGATTCTTAAAAATCCAAAGCAACCAACTCCAAAAAATGTTAAAATTACAAAAATTTGTCTGGAAATTTGAATTTTATTTTCAAATTCTTCTTGTTCTGCAATTAATTTTGAAATAAAAACTGGAAATCCAGTTAATGCAAACGTCATCCCAATTCCATAAATGGGATAAATTTGCTGGTAAACATAAAAGCCTGTATTCCCAACTAAATTTTCAAATGGAATACGGTAGCAGGCACTTAAAACTTTAGCAACTAAAGATGCTAAAGATAAAATCAATGCGCCATGCATTACAGTTTTCATTTGATTATTTTTCATGATGGTTCTCCTGTTTTTCAAGTTTTGAAGCAATTGTTTTAAGTAAATCTTGCATTTGCAATAAAATCTGTGCCATTGACTGTTGGGCTTTTTTTCTTATTATAATCTTCATTTGCGAATTTTCAACATTCATTTGAGTGCTTAATTTAGTTTGAGCAGCTGCTTCAAGAAAATCTTTACCAGTTAATTTTTGAGTTCCTTTGTGTGAAAAAATAATCATAATTGAATCATCTTTTTGATAAATTTTTTCTACTAATGCTAGGTCTGCATACATTTTAAGCAAACTAATTTCTAATAAATTAGACACTTCATCCGGATAATCACCAAAGCGATCAATTAAATCATCTTGAACTTCTTGATACTGTTCAAATGAATTTAGTTGACGTATTCGCTTATAAAGTTCAATTTTTTGTTGTTCATCAGTAATATAGCTATCAGGAATGTATGCTTCAACATCTAAAGTTAATTCTGCATCTGTTTTTTCAACTTGTTTAATTCCGCGTTTACGTGCAACAGCTTCATTTAACATTTGAGTATATAAATCATAACCAACTGAATCAATAAACCCATGTTGTTGCTTTCCAAGTAAATTACCTGCACCCCGAATTGCTAAATCGCGCATTGCAATTTTAAATCCAGAACCTAGTTCAGTAAAATCTTTAATCGCTTCAAGCCTTTTTTCACTGACTTCACTTAAAACCTTATTAGGTTGATACATAAAATATGCATACGCAACTCGACTAGAACGACCTACTCTCCCCCGCAATTGATATAACTGAGCTAAGCCCATTTTATCAGCATTTTCTACAAATAAAGTATTTGCATTAGGAATATCTACTCCTGTTTCAATAATTGTTGTAGTTACTAAAACATCATATTCACCATGAATAAAATCAAGTAAGATTTTTTCCATTTGGGTTTCTGTCATTTGGCCATGAATAAATGTAATTCGCGCTTCTGGAACTAAGTGCTGAAGTTCAACAGTTCTTTCATCAATGTCTTTTACCCGGTTATGCAAATAAAAAACTTGACCCCCACGCTCAATTTCACGTCTAATTCCATTGGCAATAACTTGGTAATCACGTTCCATTACATATGTTTGAATTGGATAACGATTAACTGGAGCCGTTTCAATTACCGATAAGTCACGAACTCCAAGCATTGACATATTCAAAGTTCGCGGAATAGGCGTTGCTGTTAGTGTCAAAACATCAACAGTTGCCTTTAATTGTTTTAATCTTTCTTTATGTTTAACTCCAAAGCGCTGTTCTTCGTCAATAATTAATAGTCCTAAATCTTTAAAGTGAACATCTTTTGATAACAAACGATGAGTCCCAACTACAATATCACATTTACCATTTGCTAAATTTTCTAAGACTTGTTTTGTTTCTTTAGGTGTATTAAACCGTGATAAAATTCCAATTTCAACTGGAAATCCTTCAAAACGTTGTTCCATGGTCTCATAATGTTGTTGTGCTAATACAGTGGTTGGCACTAAAAAAGCAACTTGTTTACCAGCTTCAATTGCTTTAAAAGCAGCTCTTAGTGCTACTTCTGTTTTTCCATAACCAACATCCCCGATTAGTAAGCGATCCATTGGGTGAGGACTTTCCATGTCTTTTTTGATTTCTGTAGTACTTCTTAATTGATCGGGCGTTTCTGAATATGGAAAAGCATCCTCAAATTCTTTTTGATAACTATCATCTTTTGGAAATGCAAATCCTTTTTCAGCCTCACGTTTAGCATATAATTCAACTAATTCATCAGCAATATCTTCAATCTTACTAGCGACTCTTGCCTTAGTTTTATGCCACTCAGTTCCTCCTAATTTATTTAGCCGAGGAACTTTAGCATCAGAAGAAACGTATTTTTGCACCCGATCCAGTTGATTTACTGGAACGTATAATTTGGCTTCTTTTTGATATTCTAAAGTCAAATAATCTTGATGCTTTCCATCAACTTCCATGGTTTTAATCCCTAAGTAACGTCCTACACCATGATTAACATGAACTACATAATCTCCTTCCTTAAGATCGGTATAACTCTTAAGGCGTTCTGCATTATCCATTGTTAATCGTTTAGGTCGCTTTTTAGTGGCTTTAGCAAATAATTCTGTTTCCGTTAAAACTACTAGTTTACAACTAGGAATTTCAAATCCACTTTGTAAACTACCTTGAACTACTTGAAATACTCCCGTTTGAATGGCATTCAACTGCGTTAAAATATTAGGAATTTCAAAATCATCCAAAGTTTGTGAAATTTTTGTGAGACGTTCTTCATCTTGAATTAATACCACAACAGTATCGTTTTGCTTATTCCAGCGACTTGCTTCAGTTTTTAATAGTGGCATTTGACTAAAGAATTGCTGTACTGCTCGAACTTTTAATTCATCAATTGACACAAACTTTAATCGTCCCATTCCTTTTTTAAAAAGAGCAGTAAACAAAGAACGATGCGCAGTATCCCGAATCAATGAGCGCACAGGATTCCCCAAATTAATTTCATCTAGTAGTGGTTTTAAGTCTTCTTTTTCAGATAACCATTGTTGTTCACTTTGAGCAATTTGATCAGCCTTATCTAAAATTTTAGTATATTCATCTAAAACTAATAATCCATCTTCATCAAAATAGTCCAATAATGTTGGATTTTGCGGATACAATAACTGGGTAAAAATCCGCTGTTCCTTTGTAAAAATACCATCTTTCCAATTTTGAATAATTGTATCAATTGCATTACAAAAGGCTGCTTGCTTGTCTTGAGAAACCTTGTTGACAATTGAAGCTTTCATTTTTTCAAGTTTTTGTGCTCCTTGTTGGAGTCTTTTTTTAGAAACTACTAAATCAGTTGCTGGTAAAACTTCAACTTTTTCAATTTCTTTTATACTTCGTTGTGTTCCAATATCAAATAAGCGAATTGAGTCAATTTCAGTATCAAATAAATCAATTCGAATTGGAAGTTCATGATTTAGCGCATAAATATCTAAAATTGATCCCCGAATTGCAAAATCTCCAGGGCGATCAACTAGTTTTTGCCGCATATAGCCCATCTCAACTAGTTTACTTGCAATTTGTTCTAAACTAATTTCATCGCCAATTTTAAATTTTAAAACTAAGTTTTGCCATTCATCAACTGAAGCTAATCGCCGGCGAATACCCGAAGCACTTGTAACAACAATTCCGGGCTTTTGAGTACTTAACGCTGCTAAAGCCTGAACCCGTTGACTTTGAAAATCAGGAGAACTCGTTGCAATTTCGGTTGCAACTAATTCTTCAACTGGAAATAAATTTAACTGCTCTTCTGGAATCACATTTTGTAAATCACTCATTAATTTTTGTGCATCACTTAATGTATCTGTTACTACTAAAAGTGGATGATCTTCTTTTTGTAAAAGATTTTTCAAAATTAAAGTTTGACTTGATCCTAAAATTCCAGTTAACAAATGCCGCCCAGGTTGTTTTAAATTTAATTGGAATTTTTGATATTCAACCGACTGATCAACTAAATCACATAAATCCATTAACTCATCACTTTCTAATTAAATTTATTCATTGCTTCCATGAAATTATCTTCTTTAAGCCAGTATTCAATTGCATTCACAGCTTTTTGACACCCTTCATCAAATTGGCTTTTTTCCGTAGCAGTAAATTTACCTAAAACCCAATCTACTACCGTCATAATTTGAGGGCGTCCAATTCCTACTTTTACTCGCTTAAAATTTTGAGTTCCCACATGTTGAATGATACTTTTGATTCCATTATGTCCTCCAGCAGAACCTTTTTGCCGTAAACGCACTTTTCCTACATCCATGTCTAAATCATCTTGAATAACCAATAAATCATCTGGAGATATTTTATAAAAATCCATTAATGGCTTGATTGCTCGCCCAGATTCATTCATAAATGTACTTGGTTTTACTAATAAAACTTTTTCTCCATCAACAATTCCTTGACCAGTTAAAGAATGAAACTTTTCTTTATCAATTTCAATATTGTTTTGAGCAGCTAACTCATCTATTACCATAAAGCCAGTATTATGTCTGGTTTCATCGTACTTTTTGCCAATATTTCCTAATCCAACAATTATTTTCATCATAACTACTTCCATTCTAAATTTAATTTAACTACGCAAAAAACGAGCCTGTATTTTGACAAGCTCTTTTACTTTTTTATTCGCAACTAGTATACCATATTTTACCTTTGATTCTTTTTCATAAGAATTCCACATTAAATATTACTTAGAAATAACTTAATATGTTATGATAGTAGATGAAACTTTGAAATGGAATTTCTAGGAGATTTGTAATGATTTTAAAAGAAATTGTTAAACCGAAAAGTGAACTTACCACAATTAGTGAAACAGCTACTTTAGAAGAAGCCCTTGATATTTTAGAATCATCTGGATTTCGGTGCGTTCCGATTTTAGATAAGACTGGAAAACTTTTTCGTGGAAATATTTACAAAATGCATATTTATCGGCACAAATCTCGTGGCGGTGATATGCAATTGCCAGTTACCCAATTGTTAAAAAATGCAAGTAAATTTATTTCAATTGATTCTGCTTTTTTCAATATTTTCTTTACAATTAAAGATTTACCTTACATTGCTGTTTTAGATGAAAATAATAATTTTTATGGAATTTTAACCCACAGTAGTTTGCTTAATACCCTTTCTCAATCATGGAATGTTAATAATGGAAGTTATGTATTAACTGTTTTATCTAGTGGTGATCGGGGAGATTTAGCCAAAATTTCTAAAATCATCACACGCTACAGTTCAATTGCAAGTTGCATTTCATTAGATTTACATGAAAGCAATAATATTCAAAGAATTTTATTTACATTACCTTCAAATGTAGATGAACATCGTTTAAAACGAATTGTTGCTAGTTTAAAGCGCAATAAATTCGAAGTAACTGAAATTGAAAATTTACATGCTTAAAAAGGCCTGCACTTATCTAAAGTGCAAGCCTTTTTAATTGATTTAGTATTTAAAAATAATTATAAATAATTGCTAGTTAATATTTGCTAAACCAACACTGATCATTAAAGCGTGGTCCACTTGTTTCATAATTGTGTTATCTAAATGAGTTACTTTTCGTTTGAGACGTTTTTTATCAATTGTACGAATCTGTTCTAGTAAGACCACTGAATCTTTCTCCAATCCATCTTTTTTCTTCACCGCAACATGGGTTTGCATCCGTGGTTTGGAAATTTTAGATGTAATTGCAGCAATAATTACAGTCGGACTAAAACGATTACCAATATTATTTTGAATAATTAATACTGGTCGTAACCCCCCTTGTTCTGACCCTACTACTGGCGATAGATCCGCATAAAAAATGTCACCTCGTTTAATTTTGTCACTCATTTATCTGCCTCAATTCTCTAACTAATTCGTCGAATTAAATTTTGACATTCTTGTTCACAATGTTGAAATTCATTACTAATATCTGCGTTAAGTGAACTCATTTCATTGTATCCTGAAATCATTTGTTCTAAAGATTTTTGATGTTCTAAAATATACACTGCAATTTCTGGTTCATTTTTAATTTGATCAACTGAAATTGAATAATAATCGCAATATGTTTGTAAATTTTCACAATTTAAAATCTTTTCCACAGCAACGTTGGAATTCATTTTAAACAACCTCCATCAACCTTTATTATCAACATAGAAACGCGGAACCCGCTGTGCAATCGAACACACAATTTCATAATGGATTGTTTTTGCATAATCAGCAGCATCTTGTGCTGTCTTTATTTTACCATGATTTTCACCGATCAAAGTAACTTTTTTACCCTTTTCCATTTCATATGGTAAACGAACCATAAATTGATCCATACATATGCGTCCAACAATTTCACACTCTTGTCCATCAATTAAAACCGTTGATCCTTGCATTCTTCTTAACCATCCATCTGCATACCCCATTGGAACTGTTCCAATCCACTCATCATTTTTAGCAGTATATGTTGTTCCATAACTAATTGAATCGCCTGCATGCACTTGTTTTACTGCTACTAATTCACTTGATAAACTAAATGCCGGTTTTAATTGAACATCTGATGGAAGTTTAACTGCTTTGCCCGAAGGATTCAAGCCATACATTCCAATTCCTAAGCGTACAAGGTTACCACCACATTTGCGATGCCAAATTGAAGTTGCTGAATTAGCTACATGCACATATTGCGGTCTTTTTTCAACTACTGTCATCAAATCGTTAAACTTGGATAATTGTTGATTAAAATATTTGTGATCAGCAGAATCAGCAGTAGCAAAGTGAGTAAAGATTCCTTCGAACTCAAATTCATTTGGATATGTTTCAAGTAATGCCAAAGCCTTTTTTAAATCTGCTTTATTGGTAAAACCAATTCTTCCCATTCCAGTATCCAAAGCAAGATGTACCTTAAGTTTCATCTGATTTTTAGCTAGGAGTTTTTGTGCATCTTGTAGAAATTTTAAGTCGCCAACTGCAGTTGATAAATCATACTTAGCCATATAGCATGCTTGGTTGGCAGGAGTCACTCCTAAAATTAAAATTGGCTTAACGATTCCGACTTCCCGTAAAGCTACTCCCTCATCAATTAATGCCACACAAAAACCATCTACACCCGCTTCTTGTGCCGCAACTGAAACTGGAATTAATCCATGACTGTATGCATCTGCCTTAACAACTGCAAATAAAGACTGATCCTTATTTAAATTATTTTTTTCAATTTCAATATTATGTTTAATTGCACCTAAATCAACAGTAGCATAGGTATTGCGATGTTTACCAACAATCATCTTTTTGACCCCTTCTATTTCTCCTCTAAAATTACTTCCGTCATTACAAGATGATCAGTATGAGAAATCGATCCATGCACATTAAACCGATCATCATATGGATGGCTAGTAAATTTAGGTTTTCCATTTTTATCATTCAAAATCTCTAAGTCCATAAAAGCAACTACTTTACCAATTCCTGTTCCTAAAGCTTTACTATATGCTTCTTTAATTGAAAATCTCCCCGCTAAAAACTCTGCTTGCCGTTTAGTAGTTAGCTTTTGATAATAATTAAGTTCAACCTTAGTCAAAACTTTCTTAGCAAAAGATCGATTTTTTTGTTGAATTTTTTGAATTCGTGAAATTTCTGTAATATCTACTCCTAACCCATATATCATCATAATCATCCTTTAGTTTTTTGGCGAATTTTAAATCTTACTTTTTTACTTTTAGAAGTATGTTTGTTTTTATAATTATGGGAACGATATTTTTTGTTTTTAGTTGAATAGCGGTTATTTTTCTTACTGTGTTTATTCCGATTTCGTCGTGGCAAAGGACGTTCAGGAGTTATTTTAACTGGAATTGTACTTGAATCTTCCTTTGAAACATCATTTAATAAGGCTGCAGCAATATCTAATGCACTAAATTCTTCTAACAATTTATTAGCACTTGCAACATATTTATCGATATCAGTATCTTCAACTAACTTACTGATTTCTTTAGTCGCACTTAACATTTGTCCTGCAAAAGCTTCTTCTTCAGTTGGTGGTCTCATTGGAAGCATTCGTTTCTTAGTTAATTTTTCAATTACCCGTAAATAGTCTATCTCATAAGGAACTACAAACGTTACTGAAATTCCATGTTTCCCTGCTCTTCCCGTTCTACCAATCCGGTGAACATAACTTTCTGGATCTTGTGGAATGTCATAATTATATACGTGACTAACTCCTGAGATATCTAGTCCTCGAGCCGCAACATCAGTTGCCACTAAAATATCTAACTGTCCGCTTTTAAATTTTTTTAATACATTACTTCGTTGTTGCTGTGATAAATCTCCATGGATTCCAGCAGCATTATAGCCTCTACTTTCTAATCCATGTGCTAATTCATCAACTCGTCTTTTAGTTCTTCCAAAAACAATTGTTAATTCTGGATCTTGGACATCTAAAATGCGTGTCATTACATCAAATTTTTCATTATCACGAACTTTAACAAAATATTGATCAACTAAATCCGTAGTAAGTTCCTTTGCTTTGATTTTAACTGTTTGCGGGTAAACCATAAATCGCTTTCCAATATTTAAAATGGCTTGAGGCATTGTTGCTGAAAAAAGCAATGTTTGTCGTTTTTTAGGTGTATGGGCAATAATCTTTTCAATATCATCTAAAAAGCCCATATCAAGCATTTCATCTGCTTCATCTAAAATCAACATTTTGACATGAGATAAATCCAGCGTTTTTCGTTGTAAGTGATCTAATAATCTTCCAGGTGTGCCCACTAAAATATGGGGCGAATAATTTTTTAATTGTTTAATTTGCCGAGCTATATTTGCTCCGCCATAAACAGCTTGAACCTTAGCTTTCTTTTCCTTTCCCAGTTTATATATTTCTTCTTGCGTTTGAATTGCTAATTCCCGGGTTGGAGAAATTACAAGCGCTTGAATTTCTCTTTTAGAATAATCCATTTTTTGAAGTAATGGCAAACCAAATGCAGCAGTCTTCCCTGTTCCTGTTTGTGCTTGTCCAATTACATCAATTCCTGCTAAAACTAATGGAATTGTTTTTTCTTGAATCGGAGTTGCTTCTTCAAAGCCTACTCGTTGGGTTGCATTAAGCAAGTCTTGATCCAATCCTAAATCACTAAAGTTCAAAAAAATCTCCTCAATTCTCTTCTATTTTAACGCTTGCAAAACGTTTTCTAAATGCATTCCATGACTCCCCTTGAGTAAAATTACATCTTGAGCTGTCACTTGATTTTTTAAATTATCAGTTAACTGTTCTTGTGTTCCAAGCGAATAATAGTGAATTCTACTTGGATCCATTTTAGTTACCAACTTATCGGCTAAAATTCTAATTTCATTTCCATACAAGTAAACTTCATCAATTTTATCTGAATGGATTGCATTAGCTAATGATGCGTGCAATTCGGCAGATTTTTCACCTAATTCAAGCATGTCACCTAAAACAATAATTCTTTTACCTGTTGTTGGCACATTTTCAAATGATTTTAAAACAGCCTTCACAGCAGTGGGATTAGAATTATAAACGTCACTTAAAATTCTTTCGCCTAAAGCGCCTTTGACCCACTCAGTGCGATTCTTAGTAAGAGCAAAATCTTTAAGTGCAAGTTTCATATTATCAATTGAAATATGCATTAACTTTCCAACTTCAATCGCTGCTAATGCATTTTTGACATTATAATCACCAATCATTGGAATTTCAAAAGAAGCATGTAATTCTGGAACATCAAATGTAGTTTGATTTTCAGTACTATTAATACTTTCAGCCATTAAATCATCATTTGAATTCAATCCAAAAGTTCTGGTTTCTTGAATTAAATCAGTAGTTCTTTCACGTAACAATGGCTCATCACCATTATATACAAGAACACCGTCTTCTTTTAACCCATTGACAATTTCCATTTTGGCATCTGCAATCCGACTACGTGTCCCAAAAAATTCAATATGAGCTTCACCAATCATTGTAATTACTGCAACATCAGGTTCTACTAAGCGACTTAATTGATCTAATTGTCCAAACCGATCCATTCCCATTTCGACAACTAAAACTTCAGTATTCGGCTCCATTGACAAACATGTAATTGGAACTCCAATTTCATTATTAAAATTAGCATATGTCTTTGTGACGTTATATTGTGTTTTTAAAACCGCTGCAATCATATCTTTAGTAGTAGTTTTACCATTGCTACCAGTAACTGCAACTACACGTGGATTAATTTTAGATAAATAGTATTTTCCTAATTTCTGTAAAGCCTCTAAGGTGTTATCTACAATTAACGCTGGGATTGCGGTTGGTACAGCACGATGATCTTTTTGCCATAATGTTGCTGATGCATGTGCATCAATTGCATTTTGAACATATTGATGGCCATCGTGTTCTCCTTTCAAAGGTACAAATAAAGCGCCTGCTTCCATTTTTCGACTATCGAAACTTACGCTTGTGATTGTCACGTCTTGCCACTTCTCAGGAATATCTTCAATTCCTAATACCCGCGCAATTTCAGATAATTGCATCTTCATAAAGTTGCTCTTCCTTTCATAATACACTGCTTATTACGTTAAAAAATTGCGTATAATTCTCTGTAATTGTACCACATTATAATGCTAGCTTCATTTGATAATAGCAATTTTAATGAAAATAAAACACAAGGTTCAACAAAAGTATCCAAAATAAGCGAATATAAAAAAAGCTGCAACTTACGTCACAACTTCCCAAATATTTAATTTATTTCTTACACTTTTTCTAATCGTTCAATTCTTTTTTCAATTGGCGGATGAGTATCAAATAAATGTGTCCATGAATCTTTTTTAAATGGATCTGCAATATATAGTGATGCACTACTTGTATTTGCATTTTTCATTGGTTCACTTTGAGAAATTTCTCTTAATGCATTAATTAACCCTTGAGGATTACGCGTTAGTTCAACTGCAGATGCATCTGCTAAATACTCGCGATTACGCGATAAAGCCATTTGAGCCATCATCGCTGCAAATGGTCCTAAAACTAAAGTTAAAATTGACAAAATCATCATCAAAATAGTAAATCCTTGATTTTCATCACGATCATCGCGAATTCGTCCCCAAAATAAAGAATTAACTCCAAAATTAGCTAAATAAGAAACCGCTGAAGACAAGGCAAGAGCTGTTGATTGTAGCCGAATGTCATAATTGCGAATATGGCTAATTTCATGTGCCATTACACCTTCAAGTTCTTGGCGATCCAACTTGTTAAGTAATCCAGTAGTCGCTGCCACTGCTGCATGCTGCGGATCTGGGCCAGTTGCAAAGGCATTTGGGCTTGGATCATCAATAATATATACTTCTGGCATGGGCACTTTCCCAACCATTGCCATGTCTTGAACTACATGATAAAGTACTGGAGCTTGTTGCTCTGTAACCTTGTGTGCATTATTCATGTTCATTACAATTTGAGTTGACTGGCCTAATGTAATAATCATATAAAATATCCCCACAGCAATTGCAATTACAATTCCCGTTGAAACCTTACCAAAACAAAAGTATCCTAAAGCAGCTCCTATTAAGCCTACTAACAAAATAAAACCAAATATCACTACTAACGTTTTGCGTTTATTTTGAGCAATTTGTTGAAAAAGCATCTAATCGCTCTCCTTAACTAAAATGAAACTTTAGGTACTTCTTTAACAGCCGTTGGAGCTTCAAGATAATTTACTTTAGTCATATGGTGAATTTTAGCAATCAAATTTGATGGAAAAGTCACCAATTTTTGATTATATAAAGCTGCTGAACTGTTAAATAACTGCCGTGAATATGCAATTTTATTTTCAGTATTGGTTAACTCTTCTTGTAATTGTGAAAACTGTTGACTAGCTTTTAAGTCAGGGTAATTTTCAGCTAACGCAAAAATCGACTTTAATGCATCCGTTAATTGATTTGAAAGTTCCATTTTTTCTTCATGTGCATCTATTGGTAATGAAACAATTTTATTTCTTAATGCGACCACTTCTTCAAATGTTTCTTTTTCATGTTTAGCATAACCTTTAACCGTATTAACTAAATTAGGAATCAAATCATTTCTTCTTTGCAATTGAACGTCAATTTGACTCCATGCTTCTTCAGTATTAACTTTTGTAGTTTGAAGACCATTATATAGCACTACATAAGTAATTATGAGCACAACTACAATTACTAGTCCAATTAATAATCCCATTAGCTTTCTCCTTTAACTTATAAATAAAAAGATGGAGGTTGCGCCATTTGTCACAACCTCCATTTGCGGTATCCTAATTGAGAACAATTTGCTTTCATCCACATTAAAAACAAATCACACGCTGCAATCCGGCAGTTAATGTGTGCCGCTTTCGAAAATTGGTCAATGTACCGCAGTACGAACAATAAATTGCCTGACCATCTCTCGACTCATCGCATAGCGATATCATATCATTTTTTATTAAAATTTACAACTCTTTTGCCATTATATGATGCGGAATAGTTGCTTCAGTAAAACCTTCTCCTTCAGCAATATATCCGATTTTTTCATAAAATCCCGCTGCATTATCCTGTGCATGTAAAACAAGTCGTTCAACTTGTTGCTTACGTGCATCCCGTTCAATCTCATTCATAAGTGCTGAACCATAATGTTTGTTTCGTTGAGTTGCTAAAACAGCAACTCGCTGAATGAGCCACTGCTGTTCTCCTTTTACTACTCGTGCAGTCGCTACTGGATCAGTATTTACGTAACCGACATAGTAACAAGGGCCATTTTCACCCGTCATTTCCAATTCAATTGGAACTTTTTGTTCATTAACAAAGACTTGTTCCCTGATCGTAACCGCATCTTTGTACAAATCTTTATCAAGATTAGTCGTTTTTTCTATTTTTAACATAAATACACCTCATGACTCAATTATACATAAAAGTCACAAAAATGAAAGTAAATATTAAAATTTTGTAATTTTTCTGTTACATTTCTTGCTTATCTTAAATCAATTTTCACTTCAATTATTTAACATTTAAAATCCACATAAAAGCAATAAACACAAAGAATAAGATATACATCAGTGGAGGAACTTCTTTAGTTTTTCTTGCTGCTACCATTGTAATTGGATATGCAATAAATCCTAATGCAAGTCCATCTGAAATACTATATGTTAATGGCATTCCAATCAAAATTAAAAATGCTGGTATTGCAACTTCTAATTTTTCCCAATGAATTTTTGACATATTTTGTGCCATCAATACACCTACGATGATCAAAGCGGGAGCAGTTACTTGTGAAGTCGCAACTTCTAAAAATGGTGAGAAAAACATTCCAACAATAAATAAAAGTCCTGTAACCACTGCAGTTAATCCTGAACGGCCACCGACTGCAATTCCAGCAGAAGATTCAACATATGCACCTACTGGCGATGTTCCTAAAATTGATCCTACCATCATTCCAGTTGAATCTGACATTAATGCACGTCCAGCACGAGGCATTTTGTTATCTTTCATAAAGCCGGCTTGTTGTGATAATCCAATTAATGTTCCGGTTGCATCAAAAAATGTTACTAATAAAAATGTGAAAACAACCACCCACATTTGTACCGTATTAATTTCTCCAAGATGGTGCAATGCCACCCCAAATGTTGGCTTTAAACTTGGAACAGCTGATATAAAATGACTTGGCATTGGAATATAACCCGTTAAAATCCCAAAAATAGCTCCCCCAAGCATTCCAATAAAAATTGATCCAGGAACATTCATGATCATTAAAATTGCACAAATCAATAATCCAAATAAAGTCACCCAAACGGTTCCTTTAAAATCTCCCAAAGATACAAGGGTAGATTTATCTGCAACAATAATGCCACCTGATTTTAATCCAACAAATGCAATAAATAAACCAATTCCAGCAGAAATTGCATATTTTAAATCAGTTGGAATTGAATTAATAATCGTTTCACGTAGCTTAAATACAGTTAACAATAAGAAAATTATTGATGCCACAAATACTCCTGCTAATGCTGTTTGCCATGGAATCTTCATTTCAATACAAACTGTATATGTAAAGAATGCATTCACTCCTAAACTAGGAGCTGAAGCAAATGGATATTTTGCATAAATTCCCATTAATAAACACGCAAATGCAGAAGAAAGCGCAGTTGCCGTAAAAACAGCTCCTTTATTCATTCCTGCTGCACCTAAAACACTCGGGTTAACAAAAAGAATATATGCCATAGAAACGAACGTTGTAAATCCCGCTAGCATTTCTCGTTTAACATTAGTATGAAGTTGATCTAATTCAAAATAATTTATGATGCTTTTCACAACAATTAACATCCTTCCATAAAACACGAATATTATCACAATAACATCCATTTAATTTACATTGACTAATATACATTTTTGCAAGTTAATTGTAAATAATAATCACTAAAAAAATCATTTTAAATCATTTTTTTAACAATTAAAAAGCAAAAAGCGAACTTACTATTAAATAAGTTCGCCTTTTACTAAAACTTTTTACTAATCTGCTAAACTTTCTAAATATTGAAAGACTCCTTGACCAGCAATTCCACCATCGCCTACAGCGGTAGTAATTTGTCGCAATTTTTTATCACGAACATCACCAATTGCAAAAATTCCTGGAATTTTTGTTTTCATCTCATCATCAGTGATAATCCATCCTTGATCATTAGTAATTCCTAAATCTTTAAATGGCTCTGTCATTGGAACGTTTCCAATATAAATAAATACACCATCTGTAGAAATTAATTTATCTTCATTTGTTTTCTTATTATGAGTCATTACGCCTGTAACTTTCTTTCCGTCACCAACGATTTCAGTTACCGTCGTATCCCATGTAAAATCAATTTTTTCATTCTTAAACGCACGGTCCTGTAAAATTTTCTGTGCTCGTAATTGATCACGCCGATGAACAATATTTACATTCGCAACTAATTTTGCTAAATATTCGCTTTCTTCAACAGCGGAATCCCCGCCACCAACAACCGTTACTTTTTTATTTCGGTAAAACGCACCATCACAGACTGCACAATAAGAAACACCTTTTCCACTATATTCATCTTCGCCAGGTACTCCTAACTTACGGTATTGTGAGCCAGTTGCAATCACTACTGCAGGTGCTTCAAATTCGCCATCATCCGTTTGAATGTGCTTCATTCCTTGATCATCAACTGTTAGTTTTTCAACACTTCCATAAATGAAATCAGCACCAAATTGAATTGCACTTTGATACATTTCTTCAGCTAAATCTGGACCTAAAATTGATTTAAATCCAGTATAGTTTTCAACTTCTGCGGTATTATTCATTTGGCCACCATATACTCCGCGGTCAAGTAAAGCAACTTTTAAATTTGCTCTTGACGCATATAAAGCTGCAGTCATTCCACCGGGGCCAGCACCAATTACAATTACATCATATTTTTTTGTCATAGTATCCCTCAATTAAATATATTGATTAATAATTTGTTCTAATTGTGCCTTATCGTGATATCCAACAACTGTATCAACAATTTGACCATCTTTTTTGATAATCATTGTTGGAATTGACATAATTCCTAATTCTTGTGGTACTTCAGGATTTTGATCAATATCCATTTTAGAAAATGCCACTTTTCCTTCATATTCATTTGCCAATTGATCAACAACTGGTGCTTGCATGCGACAAGGACCACACCAAGTTGCCCAAAAATCAGTAAATGTAACTCCCTTTGCAGTTTCACTTTCAAAATTTGCATCTGTTAATTCTTTAATTGACATCTTCGATCTTCCTTTCTTTTAAAACATACTTACTTTTTATAAGTATAAAATATCAAATCAATGATTAAATAGCAACATCTTAGCTTAAAATTTTATAACTCTATGCTTACTTTTATTTTATAACAAAAAAGACTGCAGTAAAAATCTGCAGTCTGTAAAAAATTAGTCTGTAAAACCGTATTTTTTGTTGAAACGATCTACAACACCATCTGCTTGAGTAAACTTTTGCTTACCTGTGTAGAATGGATGTGAGTCACTTGAAATTTCAACACGGATCAATGGATATGTGTTACCATCTTCCCATTCAACTGTTTCATCTGATGTTGCTGTTGAACCAGATAAAAACTTGTAACCAGTTGATGAATCCATAAATACAACTTTATGATAATCTGGATGAATTCCTTGTTTCATTTTATATGTCGCTCCTTTGCCCTGGTTCATTTGCTGAGCCAGAGTTATTTTGTTAATCATACAACAGATATCATCTTAACATGAAAATTACACTGTTGCAATATCCTTATTTGGTTATTTAATTGATTTAATTTTACTGATTTGCTCAATAAATTCTTCATTATTTTTAGTTTTACGAAGCATTTCTAGTACTTCCGTAGTATCTTGTGTTAAATCATTTGTCATTAACTTGCGGCGCAGTTTCCAAATAGCATTGCGAATTTCTGCTGGTAAAAGTAAGTCTTCACGACGAGTGACTGATTTATCAAGGTCAATTGCCGGATAAATTCTGCGTTCTGCAAGCATCCGACTTAATTGTAATTCTTGATTACCAGTTCCCTTAAATTCTTCATAAATCACATCATCCATGCGGCTTCCAGTATCAACTAATGCAGTTGCTAAAATTGTTAAACTGCCACCTTCCTCAACATTTCGTGCAGCTCCAAAGAATTTTTTAGGCTTATACAATGCTGCTGGATCAACCCCACCTGACAAAGTCCGTCCACTCGGAGTTTCAACTAAGTTATATGCACGCGCCAATCGCGTTAATGAATCTAATAAAATCACTACATCTTGTTTATCTTCAACCAAACGCATAGCACGTTCTAAAACCAGTTCAGCAACTCGAATATGATTTTCAGGACGTTGATCAAAAGTAGAATAAATTACTTCACCATTAACTGTACGTTCTAAATCAGTAACTTCTTCAGGACGCTCATCAATTAAAAGTAACATTAATTTCGCCTCAGGATAGTTAGCAGACACACCTCCTGCAATCGCCTTTAATAAACTTGTTTTACCGGCATTAGGAGGAGCTACAATTAATCCTCTTTGTCCAAAGCCAATTGGCGCAAACATATCAATTACACGGGTTGATAAATTTTTAGGCTGAGTTTCTAATTTAATTTGTTGATCTGGATAAACTGGCGTTAATGCAGGAAAATGCGGACGATTCTTAGCTTCTTTTGGATCTTTACCATTAACGGAATCAATTCTCATCATTCCATAATTTTGTTCACCATGACGTGGCGGTCTTGCCAAACCTGCAACTTGATCACCATTCCGTAATCCAAATAATGAAATTTGAGAGGCAGAAACATAAATATCTTCTTGAGATGGTCCATAATTAATTGGTCGTAAAAAGCCATAAGAATCACGCCCACCTACAATTTCTAAGACTCCTTTCATATAAAAGAAACCTTGTTTTTCTGCTTGAGCTCGCACAACTGCCATTGCCAATTCTTTTTTATTCATTTGGCTATAATATGGAATCTTATATTTGCGAGCATACTCATACATCTCTTTTAATGTAAGTTTTTCAAGATCTTTAAGCGTAATCTCGTTATTTTTTTCACTTTCTTGATCTGGCACTGATTGTTTTTTATTATTGTTTTCTGATTTTTTATCCATTCATAACACCTTTATTCTGCAAGATCATCTGCTACAGTTAACAAATCAATATCTACAGCCAAATCATGCATTTTTTCAACAATTCGATCATAGCCTCGTAAAATGTTATCTGCATCATTAATAACCGTGGTTCCTTGAGCCATTAATCCTAATCCTAATAATGAAACTCCGGCACGAATCTCACCAGCTTCAACTGTAGCACCTTTAAGTTTTTTAGCTTGTTCAATTGTAAAGACACCATCTTTTGCAGTGATTTTTGCGCCCATTTTTTGCATTTCTGCAATATGTTTAATGCGCCTAGGATAAATAGTTTCAATAATTGTAGAAATCCCTTGTGCACGCATTAATAATGGCGTAATCGGTTGTTGTAAATCAGTTGCAAATCCCGGAAAAGGTGATGTTTTAACTGTAATTGGTTGTAATTTATCATTTCCCGGAACATAAATACTATCTTCATTAATTTCTAAAGTAACGCCCATTTCACGTAATTTAGCAATGAATGGATCTAAGTGTTCAGTAATAACATTTTTTACTAAAACGCCGTCTCCATTAGCAGCTGCAAATGATAAATAAGTCCCTGCTTCAATTCGATCAGGAATAATTGTATGGGTATTAGTTGATTTTAAGGTTTCAACTCCTTCAATGCGAATTTCATCAGTTCCCGCGCCTCGAATGTGAGCTCCCATATTGTTTAAAAATGTTGCTAAATCAATAATTTCTGGTTCCTTAGCCACATTTTCCATAATTGTAGTTCCCTTTGCTTTAACAGCTGCTAATAATACGTTAATAGTAGCTCCTACTGAAACCATATCAAAGAAAACTCGTGATCCATGTAATCCATCTGGACCCGTTGTAATTTTAACTGCATTTTCTTGTTCTTCTACCCGTGCACCAAGTGCTTTAAATCCTTTGATATGTTGATCAATTGGACGAGGTCCAATATTATCTCCACCTGGAAAACCAACTGTTGCTTCACCAAATTTACCTAGTAATGCCCCCATAAAGTAATATGACGCTCTTAAACTTCGAATTGCGCCTCCAGGTAAAGGTCGATTTTCAATTTGAGTTGGATCAATTTCAAGTTTTCCATGATCAAAATGAGATTTTACATTCATTGCTTCTAAAATTAGCATTAAATTATGAACGTCTAAAATTTCAGGAACAGAGTCGAAATGAACTGGTGTATCTGCAAGAATTGCTGCTGGAATCAATGCAACTGTACTATTTTTAGCTCCACCAATTGTCACTTCGCCACGTAGACGTTGTTCCCCTTTAACTATCATTTTTTTCATTGAAAAATTCCTCACTAATAAAAAATAATTTTAATCATTAAATCCCGTTTTACCGTTGAATAATTCAACGTGCCATCTTTTATGATACAAGATCCCCATTTATGTTTCAATCAATTTTAAATAATATTACTACTTAATTTCTAGTTGCATATCCCGTTGCATAATTAATTTTAATATTAGATTGTACATTAGGAACAAATACGTTAAATTGTAATGTTCCATCCGCTGATTTAGCTTCAAGATGTGCTCCTGAAGGGACTAAATTATTGCCATCATATATATTAGTTACACGATAACGCACTTGTTTATTTTGATCCAATGCTTTGCGAACCAATCCTTCATAGTAATTTTGTCCAGTAGAATCTTTACTTCTAGCTTCATTTGCCCATGCGGTTTGCGTTGCAATATTGGCCACATTTGATTCTGAAGCGTTAAATCCACGAATTCCCCCAACTAATGCATATGCTAATAAATGTCCACGATCATATGCATGTTGGTAATCTCCCGGGAGATTCGTCAACTGATGAAATCCCTTCGGTTTCCAATTCGTTCTTCCATTTCCGGTTTCATTACGATCCCGATATTCACGCGATGATTTATTTAGCCATGCATTTCCAATATGCGCTCGTCCTAATTGATCAACTTCATTAACAGCATATGGTGCACTTGCAATATTAGCATTTAAATCATTTTTATTATTATTAATAATAAATGCTCCTGCACCGTTATATTGGATTGAATCACTTCCAAGTTGTTTTTTTACATTATCCGTTAAAACACTTGCAGCTAATTTTTGACTAGGAGTGTCACTTGTTTCTTGAACATTTTCAGTAAATCCTAAATTTAAATTTGGAATTTGTCCTGAAAATTTGCCGCCTGTTACAATAATTAAAATTGCAGCTAAAATTGTAATAATCACTTGTGAAACCGTTACTTTTTGTTTCTTTTTTTTGCGCTTTGACATTAAATCTTCCTTTCCAAAAAAAAAGTTTACATCCCTCCATAATATAATACGAAGTTTTGCAAACTCTTTTAAGTTAAATTTAATTATTAATTATTCAGCATTGTCATTGGTGACTGGGTTTTCATCCGCCAACAGTTCCTGTAATTCTTGATATTCTTCTGGAGTTAATTTAGTTTGACCAGTTTTAATAGCATGAATTTTCTCTACAGAAAAATGGCTTGTTAAGGCCAACTCGGAATCAGTTAAGTGATACTTTTCTTGATATTTAACAACTGCTTCGGCAAGTCGCCCTAATTTTTGTTCTTTCATTAATAATTCGCCTCCATCTTATTATTCTTGCTATTTTTAGAATATCACATTTGGCCATAATAGTATGTTAATACGCCTTAGCGATTTTTATATGCTGCTTTTACAAAGGCTGCAAATAATCCTTCAGGACGTTGTGGCCGTGACAAGAATTCTGGATGATATTGGGCTGCAACGAAAAATTTATTTTCTGGAATTTCAACAATTTCAACCAAGCGATTATCGGGAGAGGTTCCTGAAATTACCATTCCTTTATCTGCAAATGCTTCACGATATTCATTATTAAATTCATAACGATGGCGATGACGTTCTTGAATAACATCTTGATTATCATAGGCGGCAGCAGCAACTGTACCGGGACGTAATTTACATGGATATGCTCCTAGACGTTGTGAATTTCCCATTTCTTCAACATCTTCTTGTGTTTCCATTAAATCAATAATTTTATGTGGTGCATCTGGATTTACTTCACCAGTAGTTGCATCTTCAATTCCTAAAACATCACGGGCGAATTCAATACTTGCCATTTGCATTCCTAAACATACACCTAAAAATGGCACATTATTTTCACGGGCATAGCGAATTGCTTGAATCATTCCTTCTAACCCACGTGAACCATATCCGCCAGGAACAATAATACCATCACAGTCTTTCAATTCATCCGCAACGTTGTCTTTATTAAGAGTTTCTGCATCAAAGTAGCTAATTTCAACTTTAGAATTAACTTGATATCCTGCATGACGTAAAGCTTCATTTACAGAAATATATGCATCTGGTAATTGAGTATATTTTCCAACTAAAGCAATCTTGATTGAATCCTTTAAATTACGCACGCGTTCAACCAATTTCTTCCAGTCTGTCATATTTGCTTCTGGAGTTTCCAAGTGAAGTTTTTGGCATACAATATCATCCATATGTTGTGCTTGTAAATTCAATGGAATTTGATAAAGTGTATCTACATCACGTGATTCAATCACTGATTCTGGATCAACATCACAGAAATTTGCAATTTTATTGCGAATTTCTTGAGAAACTGGCTTTTCTGTTCGTACAACTAATAAGTTTGGTTGAATTCCAACGCTTCTTAATTCCTTAACACTATGTTGAGTTGGCTTTGTTTTCATTTCACCAGCAGCTTTTAAGTATGGTAACAATGTTGTGTGAATATATAATACGTTATCATAACCAACTTCTGCTTTCATTTGACGCAATGCTTCTAAAAATGGCAATGATTCAATATCACCAACAGTACCACCAATTTCAGTAATTACAATATCTGAATCAGTAACTGTTCCTGCTCGCATGATTTTTTCTTTAATCATATTCGTAATGTGAGGAATTACTTGAACTGTTTTTCCTAAATAATCTCCACGCCGTTCCTTTTTCAATACTTCTGAATAAACTTTACCAGTTGTAACGTTTGAATACTTATTAAGATTAATATCAATGAACCGTTCATAATGGCCAAGATCAAGGTCCGTTTCTGTACCATCATCTGTTACAAAAACTTCACCATGTTGATATGGGCTCATTGTTCCAGGATCAACATTAATATAAGGATCAAACTTTTGAATTGTAACTTTTAATCCACGATTTTTGAGCAAGCGTCCAAGTGAAGCTGCTACAATTCCTTTTCCAAGTGAGGAAACTACCCCACCAGTAACAAAAATATACTTGGTCATTATAAAAACTCCTTTAGTTAAATTTGAATTATTTAATTAATGGGGATGAAAAAACAACAAGCTCCCTATTCAAGTGAATAGGGAGCTTTTCCGTACAAGTGGCTCTTTACGAGCGCCCAAATAAGATTTTACTCAATCACTTTCCAAACGTCAAGCTTTTATTCATCATCGTCGTCTGAAAATTCATTTAATTGACCTTCAATCCCATCTGGCAATTCGTCTTCAGGATCATCGCCATCATCCATATTATCTAAATCACTTTGATAATCTTTTAATTCATGACTTTGTTCTTCATTTTCATCAAAATCATCATCTTCGGGATCATCATTGTCATAATCGATTACATCATCGTCATTACTTGAATCCAAGAATGCATTGACCTTTTTACGTTTCTTACGTGGTTGGTCTCCTTCTTCATCAGAATGGACAAGTGCTTCATCGATTGATTCAAATGGATACCATGAACGCAATGCCCACATATTATCTCCAAGTGAGATAAAACTGCCATCAATGTTCAAATCTGTATAAAATTGCGGTAACCGTTCACGAATTTCTTCATCGCTTTTTCCAAGGAAGTTTTGAACAGCATTAGTTAAATCTGCAAACCCCATTGGTTCACCTTTTTCATGCAAAATTTCTCGTGAAACTTCGATCATCGACAATTCGTTTTTATTCATACCTTCGAATTTTTCAAGCCCCAATTGGTACACGTCCTTTCAGCAGTTTACTCTTCATCATACAATATTAAGAGTTAAATTGCAATCTAATTTTATAATCTCCTAATAAATCATGCCCATTGTAAAGTTGATAATTGATTGCTAATTTTCCTGCCTGTTTTTCTTGATCAAATTGAATTTTGAGTAAATTTGTTTCAATTTCAATTGGAATATTTCCATATGGAGTATGATACTGGGTTACTACTTTTTTTTGCAAATCAAAAGTTAAGTGTAACTTATGGCCTTCCATTTTACGAGTTAATTGAACTTCTTTATTAGGAACCACCTTAAACGTTACTAATGCATCTTCAGTTTGTTTTTCTGTATATCGCAAATAAAATACATTCTCCATTTGGATACACTTTCCATTTACTTTTTCAGCGTATTCTTCAGTTTCATTTGCTTGTTGGTGAAATGTTTCAATTTCAATTGTAACTGGAATTTCATTTTTGATCATTTACTCACCTCATCTTTAAATTTTCTCCTAAGTCCATTATATATCATTACTATAGTGAATGCGTTATAATAAAGATATTTAAGTAAACTTATAAAGGAGATGATCATCATTAATTCATATAAAGCTGAACTGTTACCAATGGAAAAAGTTTTGCGTGATCCTATTCACAACTATATTTATATTCAACATCGAGTTATTTTAGATTTAATTAATACCCGTGAATTCCAACGCTTACGTCGAATCAAACAATTGGGAACTACTTGTTTCACTTTTCATGGAGCAGAACATTCACGTTTTTCACACTCTGTTGGTGTGTATGAAATTACACGCAAAATTTGTGACTTATTTCAACGAAATTACCCTTCAAAAAAAGCTAGTGATGGATTATGGGATGATCATGAGCGTCTCGTTGCTTTGTGTGCAGCTTTACTTCATGATGTAGGGCATGGCGCTTACTCACACACTTTCGAGCATATTTTTAAAACTGATCATGAAAAAATGACCCAAGCAATTATTACTTCACCTACTACTGAAGTCAATCAAGTTTTACGGCGAGTGAGTCCTGACTTTCCTGAACAAGTTGCCAGTGTTATCGCTAAAACTTATCCTAATCCTCAAGTTGTGCAAATGATTTCTAGTCAAATTGATGCTGATAGAATGGACTATTTACTGCGTGATTCATACTTTACTGGAACTAATTATGGGAGTTTTGATTTAACTCGGATTCTGCGAGTTATGCGCCCCTATAAAGATGGCATTGCATTTAATTTTAATGGAATGCATGCTGTTGAAGACTACATTGTTAGTCGCTTCCAAATGTATCAACAAGTTTACTTTCACCCTGTTTCACGTTCAATGGAAGTAATTTTAGGCTCCCTTTTTGTGCGGGCAAAAGATTTATATATTGAAGACAAACTGCCACATAATTTTGCATATGAAACTTTTAAACCTTTTTTTGATAATCAATTTAATTTAACTCAATATTTAAAATTAGATGATGGCGTTTTAAATACATGTTTTAGTATTTGGAGTGAGTGCGATGATCCCACTTTAAAAGATTTAAGTTTACGCTTTTTGAACCGTAAACCATTAAAATCTGCTAAAGTCAGTTCAGCAACGCGATTACTTATTCCAAAACTAAGAGAATTAATTACTGAGGCTGGTTTTGATACTAAATATTATTCAGCTACAAATGATAGTTTTGATCTTCCTTATGATTCCTATGATCCAACTTCAAACAAACCGCAAACTCAAATTGAGTTAATGCAAATTGATGGTTCTTTAGTAGAACTATCATCTGTAAGTCCGCTAGTTAAAGCAATTAGCGGCAAAATCTTAGGTGATGAACGTTTCTTTTTCCCAAAAGAAATGCTTGCTAAAGGCAACCAACTTGAAATTTTTAATCCAG
Source organism: Ligilactobacillus sp. LYQ135 (assembly GCF_053711055.1). Classification (NCBI taxonomy): domain Bacteria; kingdom Bacillati; phylum Bacillota; class Bacilli; order Lactobacillales; family Lactobacillaceae; genus Ligilactobacillus; species Ligilactobacillus sp. LYQ135. Next base: position 34,915 of record NZ_JBSJYT010000001.1, read on the forward strand.
TTTATCAAAAATTTGATCAATATATTCGTAACGATCGTTTAGTAAATCCATAATAAAGAGGCTGTAAAAACAGCCTCTTTATTATTTTTTCAATTTTCGTGCAGTTAAGTATGTTGTAATTACAATTACTCCAATAACTGCAATAGCCGAATATAATACTAACATACACTCTGAAACAAAAATCTTCGAATTTAAGTAATAACCAAAACTTTCATGCAATTTAGCCAACAAAATAAATAATGCTAAATCACTGCCAAACATTCCAAAAAATAGAGTATTAAAAGTCATTCCCATAATCTGGGATCCAATATTGCCGCCACTTTTATATAGTTCTTTTTTAGTAATTCCTGGGTTTTGCTCAATAATTTCTTCTAGTCCGCTTGCAACTGCAATTGCCGCTTCAGAAATTGCACCTAATGTACTTAAAATTGCGGTAGAAATTGCCAATTGTTCAAAACTGACTCCAATTAATAAATTAAACGCTTCAATTTCTTCAGATTGTTCCATCGAAAAACCTTTAATTTGAGCAAAATGATCTAACGGAATGATCAATAGTAACATTACTGCTAACACAATTAACGTTGCTACAAATGCAGTGTTAGTAGAATGCTCATCATGATTTCCCATATAAATAGTAATCGCCAAAATACAAATTCCTGCAAAAAGAGACACTGCAAGCGGGGGAAAACCACTTGCAATTAAAATTACTGTCAAAAACAAAATTCCAAAATTCAATATAATACTACAAAAAGCAGAAATCCCCTGTTTGCCACCAACAATTACCATTAATACTCCTAATACAATTCCAAGTGTTACGATTGATGGCATTATTTAGCCTCCTTTCTTCCTAAAAAGCGTGAACAAAGGAAACTCGCTGATGGAATCACCAATGTAATTCCAATCCCACTAATAAGTGCTTGGGTAATTCCTAATGCCATTGACCATTCAAAAGTATAACCATATGTATTTCCAGATCTTAAATATAAAACTGCAATTGCAAAAGTTTCCGCAAAAAAGATCATCAATAATACGTTGATTAATGGTCCCATAATAGCTCTTCCGACATCTTGTCCAGATTTAAATAGTTGCTTAGCTGAGATATTTGGCTGTTTTCGTTTCAACTCAAATAAGGTTGAAACAATGTCCGTTGAAGCATCCATTACTGCTCCTAAAAGTCCGATAACTGTTGCTGATAAAAAAAGCTGTTGTGGCTCTTGAGTAGCAAAATCAAGTGCTTCATAGTGAATTCCTGAATTTCCCGTTAAATTTAAAATTCCAATTCCTAATCCCAGTGCAATGGTAGTTCCAAAAACAATTGATAAAAAAGATACCCAACATTGTTTATTCCACCCAATTACTAGCACAAGCGATAATCCGGTGAAAAGAAGTGCACTAACCGCAAAAATCCAAAAGAAGTTAGTAAAATCATAAGTGACATCCATTTGAACAAAGAATAGAAAAATTACAAAATTCAACGCAACACTTAAAAGTGCTCGCAGACCACTTAAATGCATCGTTAAGTATAATAAAACAACTACTAACCATATAAGCATAATCAAATATGTATCTCGCTTATAATGTGAAATTTGAGCCGTAATTGCCTTCTTTTTACTATGATGCAAATTTAAAAAGATTTGCTGTCCTGCAAAATACTGTTGATCATACGCTCCTGATTTTGAAAATTGATTTTTTACTATAACTTTTTTTCCCTTATATTTACCATTAAGAATTTTAAGCGTTAAAATTTGTTCCGTTGTTTCATCTTTATTTTGAAAAGAATCCTCTGTAGAAATTGCTTTGTCATTTTTTATTTTAATTACCTGTCCAATTTCTTGATGATATAACCAAGCATCGTTAGAAGTAAAAAAGTACAAAAAATAACCGCTTAAAATAATGATGATTGCTCCAAATATCGCTTTTTTATTATGCATATTTATCACCTCAACAATCACTCATAACAATACCATTCATCTAAAAAAATTTAAAGTAATAATACCATCAAGTTGGAACAAAAGTAGTTAAACTGGCAAATAAGAATAAAAAAAAGACTACAATTTATATCGCAGTCTTTAAGTTAATAATCTTTTATTTTAATAAGGAAGCTGCTGCTCCATCAATAATAACCGTTACATTAGCATGATTTTGCAATACACTTGCAGGAACCTCTGGAGTTACAGGACCTTTAATCATAGCTTTAATAGCTTCTGCTTTTTTACTTCCATATGCCTCTAATAAAATATGCTTGGCTTTCATAATTGAGCCAATTCCCATTGAATATGCTTCTTTAGGCACATCATCTTGATGATCAAAAAAACGTGCATTAGCATCAATTGTTGATTGGGTAAGTTTGATTTTACTTGTCAATGAATCAAATGGTGTTCCAGGTTCATTAAAACCAATATGACCATTACGTCCTAATCCTAGTAATTGTAAATCAATTGGATGTTCATCAATAATTTGATTATAACGAGTTGTCTCAGCTTGGGCATCAAGATTAGTTCCATCTGGAATATAAGAATGTTTAAATGGCTTATATTTAAACAAATGTTCATTCATAAAATAATGATAACTTTGAGGATCTGTTGGTTTTAATCCAACATATTCATCTAAATTAATTGAAATACAGTTTGAAAATTCTAAATCACTTGCAACAATTTCTTTATAAGTTGTAATGGGAGTACTTCCAGTTGCTAATCCAAAAACTTTTGCACCATTTTTAATTTCATTTTGATAAACTTTTAAAGCTTCTTTTCCGCCGGCAACTTGGTCTTTAACAGTAATGATTTTCATTTTAAACATCCTTTCGTTCCGCTTTGGTATAGTCCAATTATACAATGGACTATACCATTTTTCAACCTTTAATTATATAAAAATCCCCAAGTTAATAATTTTGTGATCGTTTTCACATATGTTATCATATACATATACTAATCATCATTTTGTCACTAAAGGAGAGATTAAGATGAGTATGAATGAAGATGTATTTTTCAACCCTGGTCAATCAATCGCCAGTGACTATGATTACAACAAAGCTTACATTGCAGCTCAAGTTTATCATCAAAAAGTTGAAAAACCTGTTTTATTAGTTAAAAGAAAAGGTGATCAATCATATTTGGTTTTTGATGAAGAAGCCGCAGTTGCTGAAGAAAAACGTGAAACTAAAAATGTTAAATCTTATAAGGTTGTAAAAAGAATTAAATAAAAAAAAGATTGTGACTAAATTTAGTCACAATCTTTTTTATGAATTAGTCCTTTGGGGTTGCATTCGAACGAAAACGGTTCTTAAACAATGGACTAACTGGTTTATTTTCATGAATACGACGAATTGCATCGCCAATAAGTGGACCTACAGATACTTGAGTCAATTTATCAATTTGTTTTTCCTCTGGAATTTGAATTGAATCTGTTACGATAATTTTTTTAATTGGAGACTTATCTAACCGTTCAATTGCAGGACCTGATAATACGGGGTGAGTTGCACATGCATAAACTTCTTTAGCCCCTGCATCCATTAATGCTTGTGATGCTAAAGTAATTGTCCCCGCTGTATCAATCATATCATCAATAATAATGCACCGTTTATTGTCAACAGAACCAATGATGTTCATAATTTCAGCAACATTGGCCTTAGGACGACGTTTATCAATGATTGCAATTGGGGCCTTTAAAAATTCAGCCAATTTACGGGCACGAGTTACTCCTCCATGATCAGGTGAAACTACTACTGCATCTTTTTCTAAACCATTTTTTAAGAAATAGTCAGCTAAAAGTGGAGCTCCCATTAAATGATCAACAGGAATATCAAAAAATCCTTGAATTTGGGCAGCATGTAAATCAAGTGCAATTACTCGATCTGCTCCTGCTTTTTCAAGCATATCAGCCACTAACTTAGCAGTAATTGGTTCACGTGAACGTGCCTTACGATCTTGACGTGCATAGCCATAATATGGCATTACAACATTAATTGTTGATGCACTTGCTCTTCTTAATGCATCGATCATAATTAACAATTCCATTAAATTGTCATTGACCGGAGCAGAAGTTGATTGGATAATGAAAATTTCATCTCCACGAATACTTTCTTCGATATTGATACGGATTTCACCGTCGCTAAAACGATCGACAGATGTTTCACCGAGAGGAACGCCAACGGCATCTGCAATTTTTTTTGCTAACGGTTTGTTTGAATTCAAAGCAAAAATTTTTACCTTTGAACTATAACTTTGTTCAGCCATGATTGCCTCCAATAATGATTAGTCTACTATTATAGTATTAATTTATCGTCTCAAAAGCAAGTTAAAATCAATTATTTATTCTTTTTTTCTGCTTCTTCTGTTTTTTTTGCTGCTTGAGCAACTGGATATTTGTCATAATATCCTTCTTTATTAACTTGACGTCCACGGCCAATTCCCATTGCACGTGAAGGAACATCATTTGTGATTGTTGAACCTGCAGCAACATATGCATGATCACCAATTTCAAGTGGAGCAACTAAATTAGCACCACTTCCAATGAATGAATAATCACCTACGTTTGTATGATGCTTGTTCATTCCATCATAATTAATGAAAATTGTGCCACAACCAACGTTAATGTCCTTACCTAAAGTTGCATCGCCAACATAAGTTAGATGACCTACTTTAGTATTTTTACCAATTTGAGCTTTCTTGACTTCAACAAAGTTTCCAATATGCACATCTTCACCAATGTCTGCTTGGGGACGTAAGTGACTGTAAGGACCTATATTAGAATTTTTCCGCATAATTGATTGTTCAAGATATGAAACAGTGACTGTCACTTGATCTTCAATTGTGCAATCAATAATTTGAGAATGAGCACCAATTACACAGTCTTCACCAATCACTGTTTTTCCTTTAATTTGAACACCAGGTTCAATCACTGTATCTTTGCCAATTTTGACATCAACATCAATGTATGTGCTGCTTGGATCAACAATAGTTACCCCGTTGCGCATATGTTGTTCATTAATTCGTTTTTGCATTACTTTAGTTGCCTTAGATAAAGCAACTCGATCATTTACTCCCATTGATTCTTCAAAATCAGCCATTTCATATGCACCAATTTTCTTTCCTTCATTTTGCAAAATACCAATCACATCTGGTAAATAGTATTCGCCTTGAGCATTATCATTTTTTACTTGGTGTAATGCCTTAAATAATTCACGATTATCGAAAACATAAACACCCGTATTAATTTCATTAATTTTTGCTTCTTCACTAGTAGCATCTTTTTGTTCAACAATTTTTTCAACTTCATTTGAAGCATTCCGAATTACTCGTCCATATCCAAATGGATTAGTTGCACGTGCAGTTAAAACTGTTGCAACATCGTGGTTTTCTTCATGATATTGAAAAAGTTTATTAAATGTATCAGCCGTAAATAATGGAGTATCGCCACAAGCAATCAATGTCATTCCATCTTTGTTTCCTAGCATTTCCTCAGCTTGCAAAACGGCATGTCCAGTACCTAATTGCTCTGATTGAAGTGCATACTTTGTACGATTGCCTAAAGTTTCTTCAACTTTTTGAGCTCCATGACCGACAATTGTTACAATTTCATCAACATTATCATATTCAATTTGAGTTAATACATGATCAACCATTGCTTTTCCACAAACTGGATGTAATACTTTATATAACTTTGATTTCATACGAGTACCTTGACCCGCAGCTAAAATAATTGCAAATTTTGCTGTCATTTAAATTCCTCATTCTCTTTTAAAATTATCTTCATATAATCAAATTTTAACTTAAAAAAACTTCAACTTCAAATATTGATCATAACTATTAAACTCTTCTTAATCAAAAAGTTTATACTAAATCAACTGTAAATAAAAATGAGGTGTAACTTTACGCTACAACCTCATTTATACAACTATTTTTCAAGGCGTTTACCAAACACTTTTTCAATGTAATTGCCAGCACCTACATGAATTGTCTTGGCTGCTGTATTAACATTGTCAACTTTTAATAATGAAGTATAATCATCAACTAAGCGTTGTTCTTGATCAAGTGAAGCTTCAGCAAACACAGTAATGCCTACTAATTCCGAGTCAAATTCTTCGATCATTGACTTCATTCCATTAACTGTGCCGCCACCTTTCATGAAATCATCCACAACTAACACATGTGAACCGCGTTTTAAGCTTCGTTTTGATAATTCCATTTTTTCAATTCGTTGACTTGAACCTGATACATAATTAACTGAAACAGTGGCACCTTCAGTAATTTTTGAATCACGCCGCACAATTACAAATGGTGCATTTAAATAATATGCTACACTTTGAGCAATTGGCACTCCCTTAGTCGCAACCGTCATAATTGCATCAACTTGTCGCCCCATATATTGGCGTGCAATTAATCTTCCAACACGTCTTAAAACTTCAGGATTTCCTAGTAAATCAGATAAGTATACATATCCACCAGGCAATAAACGTGTTTCTTGTGAAAGTTCAGCTGCCATCTCCCAAATAAATTTTTCAGCATCTTCTTCAGCAATCCCAGGAATAAAACGTGCTCCACCAGCAGCTCCTGGAATTGTTTCTAAAATTCCCGTTCCACGATTTTTAAAAGTTCTTTTAATAATAGCTAAATCTTCGCTAATTGATGACTTGGCTGATTCATAACGCTTAGCAAAGTAAGTTAATGAAACCAACTTGTGCGGATTGTTTAAAAAATAACTAGTCATGTCAATTAAGCGGTCACTTCTACGTACTTTCATAGTTCATATCCTCCATAATTTTATCGGCCTAATTAATAATTATAGACGCTAACGTTCTGTTATTTTTATCGTATCCTTAAAGCCATACTCCTAATATTAATTCGAAAATAAATAATAACTTTCGTTAACATATAAATATTCGTTTTTAAACTTGAATAGAGTAAGACTATCATTAATTTTTAATTTAGTCAATATCTTTTATTCTCCTTTGATCACTTTAATTAATTAAATCAGCCTCTTTTTTAAAGATTTTATAAGATAATTATAGTAGTTATCACTTAATCGCGCAATTATCCACTTAATGGATTTCTTCGCTATTTAAAAGTTATTGAAAAAACATTATAATAATACATAATTATTAATTGTGAAATGAGGGGTTCGATGGAGATTTTACAAAAAGCTCCTGCCAAGTTAAATCTAAGCTTAGATGCTTTGTTTCGCCATCTTGATGGTGATCCAGAATGGCGAATGGTAATGACAGCAATTGACTTAGCTGATTATGTGCATTTAAAAACCTCGGTTGAATCTAACGAAATTAAAGTGATCACAAATACCGGATTTTTACCACAAGATCAACGCAATTTAGCTTATCAAGCTGCGTTAACTTTGCAACAAAAGTTTAATATCAATCAAGGCATTACCATTAGCATTGACAAACATATTCCCGTATCAGCTGGAATGGGTGGAGGTTCCTCTGATGCAGCTGCTGTATTACGCGGATTAAATCAACTATGGAATCTTAACTTATCTTTAGAAGAACTCGCCACGATTGGACTTGAAATTGATTCAGACGTTCCGTTTTGCGTTTATAGTTGTCCTGCACTCGTTGAAGGAAAAGGAGAGAAAATTACACCCTTAAATTCCTTAACTCCCTTTTGGTTTGTAGTTGCTAAACCTAAAGCTAGTGTGTCTACTCCATCAATTTTAAAACAAATTGACTTTAGTGAAATTGAGCATTTAAATGTAGATAAAGTTGTTCAAGCAATTCAAACGCAAAACTGGGATGCACTTACAACTGCTATGGGAAATAGTCTTGAACCCATTACCGTGCAAAAATATCCTGAAATTACACGCATTAAAGAAAAAATGCTTAAGTTTGGAGCTGATGCTGCTCAAATGAGTGGAACTGGTCCAACTGTTTTTGGAATTTCTCAAAAACTATCACGTGCACAACATATTTATAATAGTTTACGGGGTTTTTGCGATGAAGTTTATTTAGTCCGTCCATTTAACTTGACTAACTGTAAAAATTAATTCTAAATCAAAATAAAAGAAGCTATGAATTAAAAATTCATAGCTTCTTTTGTTATCTATTTTTATTATATAACTGATGGGCAACGTAGTCTAAAACACTAACATCTTGGTGCAATCCTGAGTGCCGAATCCCATAAAATATCTTAGTTTCACAAGTTGACCATTTTGAATCTAAGATATTATATAAAAATTCTGACTGAACATTTGGAACTGAAGTATCTGTATTATTTTTATAATCTGCCATCACATTATAAAAGTGGATTTTTCCAATTGGATCCAATTTTTCGTATTCTTTTCTTAACTTTTGATACTGTGCATCAGTTTTATCTTCTTGCTGTGCTTTTTGATATGAAATCTTATTATTAACAGCCTCATTTACAGGAGTTCCCAGTAAAATCACCTTATTAAATTTTACATTGCGCTGAAGCCATTTTGATTGGCCTAAAGCATGCAAAAATTCAGTTCCACCCCAAGAATGTCCTACAATATTTAATTGGTCGACCCCATATTTTTCATGTAAAATTTTGATTACCTTAATTGTCCATTTAGTTTGCGAATTATAGGTTTGACTTAAATTCCAATCAAAGAGCAATTGAATTAAAGCATTCTTCTTATTCTTAATTGATCCAGAAACTTTAACATCTCCATCGGGACGGACATGAATTGTCATCGTTTTTTGCGCGATATTTTCTTTTTGATAATAATTAATCATTTTATTATAAGTATAGTTACTCCCACCATATCCATTAATTAGAAGCGTGGGCATCTTCGTATACTTAATATCATGTCGCAAATGATTCATTCGCAAATCTTTTTGAGGACTTGGAATCAACAAAATAAATTGAATAATCAATGCAACGATTATTATTCCAACTAAAACTTTAAAAATATTTTTAATTGTTTTTTTCAATTTAAGGCCCTCTTAATCAATTACTTAGCCATTTATTTCCTTAATTTTCGAAGGGTTTCATGCAATCATTGCATTTGAATTTAATCGTTTTTTTAAAACTCTTCAACTTCCGTTTCTGATTCAAAATCAGTCGGTTCAATAATTCCTTCATCTACGCCGAAATCATTTTCACCCTCAAATTTTAATTTAATGTTACGTGTTAAAACATCTGTATAACTGTATGAAACACGTTCAACAGCACTTTGACCTTGGTCTAATTCAACGACAAAAATCGCAGGAAAAGTTTCGCTTAGTTTTCCCCGTCGTGTTAAAACTTTCTTTCGACCAACATGTGAAGTTACTGTCAAATTTTCCCCAATATGGATATCTAACATTGATTTAATTTGCATTAAAGTGCTTGGCATATGTTTCATCCTCCCATTTATGTTAAACAGTGTAACATATTAAAGAAAAAAACTCAATTTTACCATAAATCAGCAATTCAATGCAAGATAATCACACATATTCTAACTAAATTCTATTAATGCATTAGATAAATCTATAAATTCATCAATTGTTAGTTGCTCTGGACGTACTTTTTTATCAATTCCAACTTGGGTTAAAACTTGTTCGAGCATTTCTTTAGTATTTGTATTTTTACCATATATACCTTGTAAATTGTTCCATAGGTTTTTCCGCCGATGCGCAAATGCGCCCTTAACTAATTTCAAAAAAGCTTGCTCATTTTGAGGCTTTTTATTAATTTGATGTGAAACTAACTTAACAACTGCAGAATCAATTTTAGGTTGCGGAACAAAAACTGTTTTAGGAACAATAAATGAAATTTGTGCATCTGTATAATATTGAACTGCAATCGAAAGTGAACCATAATCTTTTGTACTTGGCTTTGCCGCCAATCTTTGAGCTACTTCTTTTTGCATCATTACTACAATTGCATCAAATTTAATTTCGCTTTCCAATAAATGCATAATAATTGGTGTAGTAATATAATATGGCAAATTCGCTACTAATTTTAACCGATGCTTACCATCAAAATTTTGCGAAATTAATTCTTTTAAATTTGCTTCTAAAATATCTTGATGTAAAACTGTCACATTTGAATATGGAGCCAAGGTTTCACCTAAAACTGGAATTAACCGCTCATCAATTTCTAATGCCATCACTTGATGAGCTTTTTTTGCTAATTGTTCTGTTAATGCACCAATTCCAGGACCTACTTCAATTACATCATCATCTCCATTAATTTCAGCTGCAGCCACAATTTTATGCAAAACATTAATGTCAGTTAAAAAATTTTGTCCTAAACTTTTTTTGAAATTTAACCCATATGTTTCCATAATTGCACGTGTTCGTGTTGGATTAGCAATTTCAATTTCACTCATCTTTTGATCCTCCTTTCAATTGTTGGTTGACTTTTTTCATTGCATCTTCAAAATCAGCTGGAGTAATTTCAAATAAACGTAATCGTTTATATAATTGCTTACCATTGGTATATCCAATGTTCAAAATCTCACCAAGCAATTCTCTTTTCTTCTTAGCATCGGTTCCATTAATTAAGCCTGCATTCATCAATGTTTCACGTGAAATTAGAGCAGGGGCGTTTGGAACTTCTGTATATAAATTCTTTAAAGCTGCTTGAATCGCTTCAATACTTGCATGTTCAACTCCTAAACTGCCTTGATGTGAAGGAGTAGCTGCTTTGCGATTTAAAAACGCATGCTTGACTCCTGGAACTGCTTCTTGAATAATTTTACGAATTTTTTCACCGGAGTAATCTGGATCAGTAAAAACAATTACTCCCCGCTTATCTTGTAAAATGGCAATTTGATCTAAAGTTTCATCACTAATTGCCGATCCGCGAGTTTCAAGTGTATCAGCATTAACTGCCAAATTAATTCTTTTAGTATCGTCTTTGCCTTCAACTACGATTACTTCTTGTATTTTCATCTTTTCATTCATTGAATTTTTAAAACCCTCTTTGCATTTTGACTTGTTTGACTTGCTAATTGATCAACATTTTCATTACGTAATTTTGCCAAAAATTCAACCGTATATCTGGTCATTCCGGGCTCATTTCTTCTATTGCGATAAGGCATTGGTGTTAAGTAAGGAGCATCAGTTTCTACTAATAAATGTTCTTTAGGAACAAATTTAGCAGCTGCTTGAACTTCTTTGGCATTGTCATAGGTAACTACACCACTAAATGAAATTTCCATTCCTAATTCTAAGAATTGTTGTGCCCATTGAACATCTCCATTAAAACTATGCATGATCCCACCATACTTAGCAGCATTAGTCTCTTCTAAAATGTCATACATATCTTCAAAGGCATCTCGGGTATGAATTACAACTGGTAACTTAAATTCATGTGCTAATTGAATTTGTCTTTTTAAAATTTCTTTTTGCAAATCATGATCCACATCACAATGATAATCCAAACCAATTTCCCCTAAAGCCTTCACTTTAGGTTCAATTAAATAAATCCGCAATTGTTCTTCAAGTTCATCATAATTTAATGCATCTTCAGGATGAACGCCAACTGCTCCATAAATATTTTCATAATTATTGATTAAATCAACCATCTTATCAGCACTTGGTTGATCATATCCCAAAACCAACATTGAATCAACATTGAGTGCTTTTGCACGTTGAATTACATCCGGAATATCTTGATTAAATTCATGTGAATTAATGTGAGTATGGGAATCAAATATTGAAAGCATTTTTCTTCCTCCTTCAAAGTAAGATTGACATAATCAAAAATAAAAGACTGTGACATATGCCGCAGCCTTTTACCCTATATTAATTTCTAGCTATGCTATGTCATTTTATTAGCATTAAATTTTATCCAATTAAAGCACCATTTGGAATATTTTTGGGAACAGTTAATAATTGAACTTGATCTCCAAATTCAGCTGACAATAACATTCCTTGACTAAGTTGCCCCCGCATTTTACGTGGTTGAAGATTAGTGACTGCGACCACTTTTTTACCAATTAACTCTTTTGGTTCTGGATACCAATCGGCAATTCCAGAAATAATTTGTCGATCGCCTTCATCACCTGCATCTAACCGGAATTTTAAAAGTTTATCAGCATTTTCCACTTTCTCTACATCTTTTACTTCACAAACTTTAAGTTCAACTTTTTCAAATTTATCAAAGCGAATCTCCTTCTTTGTTAAATTTAAAGTGGTTTTTTCTGGATCAAATTCGGCTTGAGATTTTGCCATATTTTTACGACCCTTTGCTTTTTCGTCCGCTGTCATCATTGATTTCATATATTCAATTTCTTCATCTTTGTCTAAGCGTGGGAAAATAGGAATTCCCTTTTTCACGACAGTAGCATTTTGGGGCATTTCAAAATATGATAAACCTCTGATTGCCATTTGATCAGTTGCAAAACCAAGTTGCTCAAAAATTTGTTTTGGAGCATGAGGCATTACTGGTTGAAGTAAAATTGCAATTACACGCAAACTAGCTGCCAAGTGAGCAAGGACACTATCTAATTGAACTTGAAATTCATCAGATTCATCTTTAGCTAATTTCCATGGTTCCGTTTCATCAATATATTTATTGGATCTTGAAACTAGTTTCCATAAACTTTCAAGTGCTTTTGCAAAATATGTTTTGTCTAAATCGTCGCAATATTCTTGAATTGCTTTAGCAGCAGTTTCTTCAAGTTCTTGATCAAATGCAGTTACATTTGACTTTAATGCTGGAATTTGACCATTACGATACTTATTAATCATTGCAACTGTTCTGTTTAATAAGTTTCCTAAATCATTTGCAAGATCAAAGTTCATTTTTTCAACAAAATCTTCAGGAGTAAAACGTCCATCATTACCAAATGGAACAGCCTTCATTAAGTAGTAACGTAATGCATCTAAACCATAACGATCCACAATTGTTTCTGGATAAATTACATTTCCTTTTGATTTAGACATCTTACCATCTTTCATTACTAACCAGCCATGACCAATAATATGTTTTGGTAATGGTAAATCAAGCGCCATTAAAATAATTGGCCAGTAAATTGTATGGAAACGTACGATTTCTTTCCCAACCATTTGAATGTTTGCAGGCCAAAACTTTTTAAATAATTCGTCATCTTTAGTGCCATATCCTAAAGCCGTAATATAGTTGCACAATGCATCAATCCACACATAAACGACGTGTTTTGGATCAGATGGAACGTGTACCCCCCAATCAAAACTTGTACGTGTTAATGCTAAATCTTCTAATCCAGGTTTAATAAAATTATTTAACATTTCTTGTTTACGTGATGCTGGCTCAATGAAATCAGGATGATCTTCATAATATTTAACCAAACGATCTGCATATTTACTCATCTTAAAGAAGTAACATTCTTCTTCTACAAGTTGCACCTCATGCCCTGATGGTGCTTTTCCTCCAATTATTTGACCATTTTCATCGCGGTAAACTTCAGCTAATTGTGATTCTGTGAAATATTCTTCATCAGATACCGAGTACCAACCCGTATAAGTTCCCTTATAAATATCACCTTGTTTTAGAAGTTTTTCAAAGATTTTTTGAACAGCTTCTTCATGATAGACATCGGTTGTTCGAATAAATTTGTCATTTGTAATTTCCAGCTTTTTCCATAAAGCTTTAATGTCATCAGCCATTTGATCAACATATTCTTTAGGAGTAATTCCTAATTTTTTAGCTTTTTGCTGAATTTTCAATCCATGTTCATCAGTTCCAGTTAAGAAGAAAACATCATACCCTTGCAATCTTTTATAACGCGCTAATACATCACACGCAATTGTAGTGTACGCATTCCCGATATGCAATCTTCCAGATGGATAATAAATCGGCGTTGTTACATAAAATGTTGGTTTGTTTGCCATTTTTTTTAATCCTTCCCGTTTCAACAAAGTATTAATTTTAGTATATCATAATTAAACTTGAACTTTAGCAAATTCTTTAACTGCATCATTAGTAATCATAATTCCATCAGGTGGAATGTTAATTGGAACATTATTAACCGCAACCAATTTAGCAGTTGCTTGTCGATACTGTAATAATCCAGCAAACGGATAAACAATAAAGGATGTTCCTACAATTACAATTAAGTCAGCATTTTGAATTGCTTCAATTGAATGCTCAAGATTTTGCGGATCAATTTGTTCACCATATAAAACGACTCGACTTCTTAATATTCCGTCACAATTTTGATGATAAATATCATTAATAAATTCATGCCAGTCAACCTTTTGACCGCACTTTTGACAGTATACATCATAAATATTGCCATGAAATTCAATTAATCTGTGAGGATCAATTCCAGCTTTACGATATAAGCCATCGACATTTTGTGTAATTATTTGTGCTCCTTGCTGGTTAGCTAAAGCAGCCATTTTTTGATGAATAATATTCGGCTTAGCATTAGGAAAATACAAATTTTTAACCACAAAATCATGAAAAACTTTCGGTTCATTTACTAAACAATCATGACTTAACAGATACTCCGGACTTTTCCCATTTGCATAAATTCCATGTTTTGAACGATAATCCGGAATTCCTGAAGCAGTTGAGACTCCTGCTCCCGTCAAAAAAACTACTTTATTTGCATTTTGAATTAAAGCATTTAGTTGACTCATTACTTCGCCTTCTTTATGTTTTCATCTTGTAAGATATGAAACTCCGATTGAGTCTAAATATTGTCCAACCGGCGTTTCATAAATTTGTTTAAATGTTTGTGCTTGTTGTTCTTCATTTCCTTTAGGTTGAGGAATTACAAAGGCATTTTGCTGATCTTTTTTCATGCGACCAACATAAGCTGTTTTAAATTGTAAGTTTTCCTTTAAATCTGTGTGAAAAATTTCAAATAACTGTCGCATCTCTAATCTTAATTGCCGTTTACTTAAAACTGGTGTTAGTGAAACAAATGTGTTTAAATTCATTCCATATAAATGATACTTATCAAGCACATTATCAAATTCTTGATAAAGTTTTACAACTGCACGATGAACATTAGCAACAGAATCAAGCGATTTTTGGGTAATTTTTTCAAACAAATATTGGGCTTGTTCGGTAGCCTTAGGATACAATTCTTGAAGTTTTGGCAAAATTTCTTCTTGACTAGCCTTAAAAAACACAAGCGCATCTAAAATATTCACTGTCCTTAAAACCATCCATTCATCTTGATGATCACTTGGTTCAGGCTTTAAAACTGCTAAAATTCCATTCCAGTAAAGTTCTTCAACTTCATTTGTGATCAATCCTAGTTCGCGTTGTTGATCATAAACAAAAAAGTGCATCAAAATGTCATATAATTCCATTCCAGTAGCAATGTATTTTGTATCTAAATTTTTCTTACCACTTTCTAAATTAAAAGAAATTTGCGGTAATTTTTGAAACATCAACATAAAATGTAAAAGTTCATGTGAAACTACATAATTCACATTGGTTTGATCAAGTACATTAATCACTAATTTTCCATTTCGTAAATAGTGTTGAGCTTGATCATGACGCACAAAACCAGCTTGATTTTCTTTATATTGAATTTCAATTCCATTTGGTTGAATTTTTTCTGCTTCTTTAATTAGTTGTTTAACTGCATCGTTTAAAATGGGTTCTGTCATTTTTCTTCCTCACGTAGTTTTTTCAATAATTTCTTTGCACTTTGAGAATCACGAACATGATTCTTTTCAAGCATTTTAACTAATTTACCAATTTCTTTGCCTGTTGCTCCTACAGATGCACTCAAACTTTTTAATTGAAGTTTCATGTGCCCACGCTGAATTCCATCAGTTACAAGAGCATAAAGAGCCGCTAAATTTTGTCCTAAACCCACACTGGCAATCACTTCAGCTAATTCACGCGCATTTTCAACTTTCATTAACTTATGATTAATTTTAACTAAAGGAACAATCTTAATTGAGCCTCCTACAAAGCCAACTGGCATTGGTAAGGTTAATTTTCCTTCTAAAAAGTCACCATTAATTTTCCATATACTTAATCCTTTATATTGACCACTTCTGGCTGCATATGCATGTGCCCCTGCTTCAATTGCGCGCCAATCATTTCCACTTGCAATTGTCACTGCATCAATCCCATTCATAATCCCTTTGTTATTAGTAGTAGCTCGATAGCAATCTAGTTGCGCTAAGCGCGAAGCTTGTTGAATTTTTTGAGCAACTTCTCTGCCACTAAAGTCTTTTTTGGATAATGCTTTAATTGGCACTTTTGTTTTTACAGTTACTAAACTTTCAGTAGCATAGTTAGATAAAATACTCATTAAGATATCTTGTTGATATAACTCCTCAATTTCATCAGCAACAGCTTCTAACATCGTATTTAACATGTTTGCACCCATTGCTTCTTGCACATCTACAGCTAAATCAACTGATAATAAATCATCTGCTAAAATCCGACATCTAATCCAACGTGCTCCTCCTCCCCGGCGAACAATTGAAGGATGCGCTTGATTAGCAACTTCAATTAAATGTGCTTGACATTTTTCAATTTTAGTAACTAAATCATCCATTGTTTTAACATTTTCAATCACAATTTGTCCAAGCATTAAGCGACTTGGAAGAGTGGCATAAAATCCACCCGCCTTCTTTGTCAAGCGTGCTCCATTACTGGCTGCTGCAATTACAGAAGGTTCTTCTGTTACCATAGGCACTAGATAATCTTTATCATTAACTCTGAAATTTAAAGCTAGTCCTTCTGGTATCCGATAATCAGTAATAAAATTTTCAATCATTGTATCGCCAATTTCTGGATTTAGCCTTGCTTCATCTAACGTTGCAATTTCATCATCGTTTAATAAATAAGAATCTCGTAAAATTGCTAACCGCTCATTTCTTGTTTTTCGATAATATTTTTCAAAACCTCGCATATTTTTTCTCCACTAGTTAAATTATTCTTAGATATATTATATAATAAATTTAACAATATTCGCAGAGGTGACGCTGGCTTTGAAAAAATATTTGAAATATCTCTTAGTTGCAACTACATTTTTTATTGCAATTGGATTAATTCCATCTGTTCAAGCCGATACTTTGAAAGTTGGTATCATCAAAAAAGCACCTAATTATATAAAAAAAGATGATCATTTAAGCGGATTTGATGTCGAACTTGCACATAAAATCGGAAAACAATTAAATAAATCCATCAAAATCAAAACATATTCTTCGCAACAGCAACTAATCAATGCAACTAAGCAACATAAAGTTGACCTTGGTTTAAGTATTCCTAAGTCAGCCACGCACTCTCTACATCAAAGTGAACCCGAACTGTACATAAAAAATGTTTTGTTTGGTCAAAAAAACTATTCAGTCAAAACATTAAAAAATCGGCCCGTTGGTATCCTTAAAAATCATTTTCAAGCTTCATTAATTAATTCACTTGGAATGAAAGCCATCACCTTTTCTTCAACTGATTCATTGATTACCGCTTTAAAAAAAGGAAAAATCAAAGCAGCATTATTAAATCAATACCAGTTAAATAATTATTTAACTCATCATGTTAACTATGACCAATTGCAAAACGGAAATAATCATGCTGAATTCAAAAAAATCGCTAACGTAAATATTACCGCAGAGCAGATTGTCGCTATCTCCACCAATGCTAAGACAACTAGTCAAGTTTCAAAAGCGCTTCATGATTTGCGAATTAATGGCGAGTTAACCGCGCTATCAGCTAAATACTATAAACACAACTATGCTTACCAATAAATTCAATAAGCCTAAAAGAAATTAAATTCTTTTAGGCTTATTTTTACTACTTAATATTTTTTGCTTTAAATTTAATCAAAGTAATTTACCCCAATTGCTTGCCGTACTTCTGCAAGTGTTTGATTAGCCACTTCATTAGCTTTTTGACTGCCTTTTTTCAACATTTCGTAAACTGCAGGAATGTCTTGAGCAAACTCTTCACGACGTTTCCGAATTGGTCCTAACTCATTTTCTAAAACTTCATTTAAATAACGTTTAATTTTAACATCACCTAAACCACCATGTTGATATTGAGCTTTTAACTCAGCCACTTTTTCTTTATCAGGATCAAAAATGTCTAGGTACGTAAAGACCATGTTACCTTCAACTTTTCCCGGATCTTCAACGTGAATATGATTTGGATCAGTATACATTGACATTACCTTTTTGCGTAATGTATCTGCATCATCAGCTAAATAAATTGCATTTCCAAGTGATTTACTCATCTTTGCATTACCATCTAATCCAGGAATTCTACCAGATCCTTTTGGTGGAAAAACACCTTTAGGTTCAACTAAAACTTCTCCATAAATTGAATTAAAACTTCGCACGATTTCCCGCGTTTGTTCCAACATTGGCTCTTGATCATCACCAACAGGAACTAAACTAGCCTTAAATGCCGTAATATCTGCAGCTTGACTTACTGGATAAGTAAAGAAACCTGCTGGAATTGAACGTTCAAAATTCTTTTGTTGAATTTCAGCCTTCACTGTTGGATTCCGTTCAAGCCGCGAAACCGTTACTAAATTTAAATAGTATAAATTCAATTCTGCCAATGCTGGAATTTGAGATTGAACAAAAATTGTTGATTTTTCAGGATCAATTCCAACCGCTAGATAATCAAGCGCTACTTCTATGAGGGACTTGCAAATTTTTTCTGGATCGCGAGCATTATCAGTCAATGCTTGTTGATCAGCAATCATAATAAAAGGAGTATACTTTCCTGAGTTTTGCATTTCTACACGATTTTTTAAAGAGCCTACATAATGACCAATGTGTAACTTACCAGTCGGACGATCTCCTGTTAAAATTATTGGTTTATCTGTCATACCAAATCATTCCTTTCTAAACAAAAAAGTCGTCCTAAATAGGACGACTTTCACCGTGGTACCACCTAAATTGCAGTTTTTACTGCCACTTAAAAACAAAATTAATTCAACTAAATACTCTCCCAGACCCACTTCGAAATTTATGATCCTTTGCAGCTTTCCAGACCTCTCTGTAATGTAAAATTTCTACTAAATTCTGTTCATTGAGTAATTAACTTTATTTTAACGAACTTTTTATCTTTAGTCTAGTCTAAATCATTAACCCTAAAGTATAGTGGATAATCATTGTAATAATTCCGACAATTAAATTTCTTCGAATGGCTACTTTAACCATTCCATTTCCTAATTTTGCACTTAAATATCCAGTTAGTGAAACTGAAATACATACCGCTAAAATCGTTACTGGCCACATAATTTTAACTGGACTTAGTGACATCGCTACTAGTGGGAAAATTCCACCTAATGCAGCTGAAAATAATGATGAAAATGCTGCATTCCAGGGATTCATATATTCATTTAAAATCAATCCATGCTTAACATCAACAACCGTTTCAAGCGGTTTTTTATTCAATAAATCCTCTGCAATTTTCTTTGCAGTTTGTTCTGATACGCCTTTTTCCATGTAATATTTTTGAACTGCTTTTAATTCGTCTTCTGGATTAGTTTTTAGTAACCTTTTTTCCTCTTCTACCGTTACTTTTTCTGTATCTCGTTGTGTACTAACTGAAGCATACTCACCCGAAGCCATTGAAAATGCACATGCTAATAAGTCTGATAAACCTGCAATAAAAATTGTAAACCGATTAGGAGTTGCAACCGCCACGCTAAAAAGAACTCCAACAACTGTTAAAATCCCATCATTTGATCCCAATACACCTGCACGTAAAACGTTTAATCGTTCACCCATTGCTGAACGTTGTTGGTCTTTTACTTTTTTCTTTGCCATTTAGCGTCCTTCCTTTCTAGTGTCCAAATAATCTTCCAATGCCATAAGTTACAAGCATTGTAATAATACCTGAAACCACATTTCGAATCGTTCCATGAATTTTATTGGCATGACTTAATTCAGCTGCAATAAATCCAGTTATTGCCAAAGCAAAGATAACCGCAATAAAAGTTCCAATTACTTTAATTGAGGATGGTAAAAATGAAATTGAACATAATGGCAAAATTGAACCTAGTGGAAATGAAATCATTGATGCAATTGCAGCTGCATATGGACTGGTAAACTCACCTAAGTTAAATCCATAGCGTTCTCGAACCATCGTGCGCAATGCATTTTCAGTCATCATTTCATTAACCGCCTTTTCAACTAAGGTTGGTTTGATTCCTTTTTTCAAATACTTTTGCCTAACAAAATCAAATTCATGATCATAATCTTCTTTAAGTGCTTGTTTTTCATTTTCAATTGCCTGTTTTTGGGAATCTTTTTCAGCATTTACCGAAACATATTCCCCCATTGCCATGGAAACTGTTCCCGCAAGCATTCCAGCAATTCCAGAAATAAAAATCGCAAAATTACCAGCACTAGCTCCTGCAACCCCAATAACAATTCCAGCAACTGATAAAATTCCATCATTTGCACCCATTACAATTGCTCGTAACACATTAACTTTTTGAGCAAGGGTTAACTTTTTTCTTTTCATTCAAATTCCTTCTCCACAATTATTTTCAATATTTTATATTGTACTCAACACAAATTTGAGTTGTCAATTCAAATTTACTTTTTAATTATAGAGAAAAAAACCACTAGAATGAATTAATTAAACCAAAATTCATTTAATTAAAAAAAGATTTATCAGGTGCAGTGAATCAAACTACAACTTGATAAATCTCACTAAATTATTTTGTTCCTGGACGTCTTTTCTTTTCGACTTTTCTACCCATTGTCATATTATCATTATATCCCCAGAACCATGTTATCAGGAATGAAACGATAATTGCTACAACGCTTGAAAGCAAGAATGCATAGAAACTTGTCAATTGAGTTGGATTTGCTGGATTGAAGAATGATGAAAAACCAATTAATGATCCGGTAAAACCATACATTGTTCCGTGCATCAACCCAGTAATTAAACCACCTGCTGCTGATCCAATTAAACCTGAAATAAATACTTTTTTATAACGTAAATTAATTCCGTAAATTGCAGGTTCAGTTACACCACAGAAAGCTGAAATTGCAGCTGCAAAACCTAATTCTTTCATGTTATCTTTTTTAGATTTAATTGCAACTGCTAATACAGCAGCCCCTTGTGCAACCATTGTGACTGAAATAATTGCATTTAATGCACTTTGATGAGTTTGTGCAATTTGTTGTGCAACTAAGGGAACAACACCCCAGTGCAAACCAAAAATAACTAATAACTGATAAAGGCCACCAATTACTAAACCACCTAACCAACCAGATGCTTGAACTAACCAGTTGATGAAATCTGCAATTCCATTTGCAGCGCCTTGAATAATTGGACCAGTTACTACTAATGTGATTGTAGAAACAATCAAGATTGTAAATAATGGATTAAAAATCATTTGTAAGTAACTTGGGAGATGATCTTTAAACCAATCACCTATTTTTTTAGCAATCCATGCAGCCACAATCATTGGAAAAATTGAATATGTGTAGTTCAAGAATTCAAATTTGAAGCCACCAACTTCAAACATTGTCTTAAATGATTTTCCCCATTCAATAATTTGTGGGTAAGTTAGTACTCCACCAATTACAGCCGCTACAATTGGATCTGATCCCAATTTTTTAGCTGCGGAATAACCAACTAAAATTGGAAGAAAGAAGAATGCTGAATCAGCCATTGCACTGACTGTTAAGTAAAGCATTCCCTTAGGATCTAACAATGATCCTAATTGAGGTAAGGTAAGTAATGCTAAAATTCCTTTAATAATCCCTGAAGCTGCAATTACACCAATTACTGGACTCATTGAGCCGGTAATAAATCCAATTAAATTTCCAAATGCTTTACTAATTGGATTTTTACCATCATCTTGAGTTGATTCAATGCCTTCATCATCCAATGACCCTAATTTTTTCATAACAGCATCATACACATTTGTTACTTCATTACCAATCACTACTTGATATTGTCCTGATGCTTTCATTACATCAATCACACCAGAGGTTTGCTTTAATTTTTCTGTTTGGGTTTTACTTTCATCTTTTAAATAAAAACGTAACCGTGTAATACAATGAATTAAACTGTTGACGTTTTCTTTGCCACCAACTAATTCAATGATTTGAGTAGCTAATTGGTCATAATCTTTTTTACCATTTTTCTTCTTTTTATTTTCTTTTAATTCTACGGTAGCAGCAACTGCTTTACTTGAAACTTCCTTTGCATTAACTGTTAATTTTTCAACCTTATCAGCAGAGTTAGCCACAATTACCATGATTGTAGTTTCAAGAGCATGTTCTTTAATTGCTGCTAAATCCATTTCAGCAATCACATCACCTGCTTGAATTTCTTCTGCTTGTTTACAGTGCAACGTAAATGCAGTTCCTTTCAAACTGACTGTATCAATCCCCATGTGAACTAATACTTCTAATCCATCCTTAGTAGTAATTCCAATCGCATGCTTAGTATCAGCAACCATTGTAATTTGACCACTTACAGGAGCAACTACCTTAATTTTGCCAGTTTCATTTGGTTCTAATCCAAACCCCTGCCCCATTGTTTCCGCCGAGAAAATTGGATCCTTTGTTTCACTTAATGATAAAACAGTTCCATTTGCAGGAGCTAAAAGTTTTACATTTGATTTTACCATGAGTACTCCTCCTCGATTAAAACGCTTTCTTTAATTTCCAAAAACATTTTACAACCTGTATATACAAGTTGTCAATATGTTTTTTTAATCGTTTTCATTTTTATTTTAAAGGCAATTTATTAATTCACACTATTGCTTGACTATACAATTTATGATTAAATATAAAGTGAAATTTGGTAAAGGAAGTGAAACCGTGAGTAAGCAAGACATGATCGCTCAAGATTTAGCTGAAAAAATTTATCATCAACAGTATTGTCCGGGCGATTTCTTACCAAGCGAAAATCAATTAACTAAGCTTTATGGCACTTCACGTGAAACTATTCGCAATGCCTTAACCCAACTAACTGACTTAGGATTAATTCAAAAAATCAAAGGAAAAGGATCGGTAGTTTTAGATTATCAAAAATTCACTTTTCCAGTTTCCGGAATTACTAGTTTTAAAGAATTAAATCAAAAATTAAAAATGAATGCGGCAACAACGATTTTAAATTATCAAAAAAATGTAACTATTCCATCCTACTTCATTAATCATGGAATTAAGCAACAAAACAATTTTTATGTTGAACGATTACGCAGCATTAATCACGAAGCACTCGTAGTTGATCGAGATTATTTATTAAATCCTCCAATCAAAGAACTGCCTCAATCAGCTGCTCAAAATTCTTTATATGACTATATTGAAAATCAACTTGGACTAGAAATTTCTTATGCAACTAAAGAAATCACAGTTGAAAAAGCTGATAATGCCATTGCTGATTTACTTCACCTCACAGGTGATTGCTTAGTAGTTATTGTACGGAGTATGTCATTTTTAGCTGATACAAGTTTGTTTCAATTAACTGAGTCATATCATCGTCCTGATAAATTTAAATTTAGCGATTTTGCACGCAGACAAAAAATCAAATTTAATTAGAGAGGAATGTTTTTATGGACCTAGGAAAAAAAGTTATTTATCAAATTTACCCTAAATCTTTCTATGATAGCAATAACGATGGAATTGGTGATTTGCGTGGAATTATTGAAAAAATCCCTTATATTGCCAAACTTAACATTGATATGATTTGGTTTAATCCATTTTACATTTCACCTCAAAATGATAATGGTTATGATATTGCTGATTATTATCAAATTGATCCTAAATTTGGAACAATGAAAGATTTTGAGGAACTTGTTACTAAATTAAAAGGAATCAACGTTGATGTAATGCTTGATATGGTTTTTAATCACTGCTCAACTGAACATGAATGGTTTCAAAAAGCACTTGCCGGTGATCAAAAATACATGGACTACTTTTATTTAAGAAAAGCAAAGCCAAATGGTGATTTACCAACTAATTGGCAATCCAAGTTTGGCGGTCCTGCATGGGAAAAATTTGGTAATACCGATTTATACTATCTTCACCTTTATGATAAAACCCAAGCTGATCTTGACTGGCATAATCCTAATGTACGCCAAGAAGCATTTAAAGTAGTTAATTTTTGGCGTCAAAAAGGGGTTAAAGGATTTCGTTTCGATGTTTTAAATGTAATCGGAAAAGATGAGCAATTAGTTGACTCAACTGATCCAATTCAAGAAAAAACGCTTTATACTGATACTCCAATTGTTCAAGATTATATTAAAGAACTTAATCAAAATAGTTTTGGCCAAGATCATGATGCAATTACAGTAGGTGAAATGTCATCAACTACTATCGAAAATTCAATTAAATATACTAAACCTTCGAATCATGAACTTTCAATGGTCTTTTCATTCCATCATTTAAAAGTTGACTATGATAATGGCGAAAAATGGACGAAAAAGCCATTTGATTTTATGAAACTTAAAGAAATTTTCAATGAATGGCAAACTAAAATGGATCAAGGAAATGCCTGGCAAGCTCTCTTTTGGAATAATCATGATCAACCATGGGCATTAAATCGTTTTGGCGATCCCGTTAATTACCGTGAAAAATCAGCTGAAATGCTGGCAAGTGCAATTCATCTTTTACGTGGAACTCCATATATTTACATGGGAGAAGAATTAGGTATGATTGATCCGCACTACTACTCAATTCATAATTATGTAGATGTGGAATGTTTAAACGCATATCAAGAATTGCTTAATGCTGGAAACAATGCGCATGATGCCTTTGAAATTATTAAAACTAAAGCACGTGATAATTCACGTGTCCCAATGCACTGGGATAATACTGTAAATGCTGGTTTTACTAATGCAACCCCATGGCTAAAACCAACGGATCAAGAAATGATTAATGTTGAAAATGAATTAACCGATGGTGAAATTTTTAACTACTATCAAAAATTAATTGCCTTGCGAAAAAATGAAGAGTTAATTTCTAAAGGACATTTTAAAGCTGAACTTAAAGAACACCCTCAAGTATTTGCATATAAACGTTTCTTAGACGATTCAAATGAACAGTTATTAGTTTTAAATAACTTTTATGGTTATGAACCATGGGTAAACTTACCTCACGAATTTCAAAATAAAGAAGCTGAAGTTTTAATTGATAATTATAGTACTTCTGCAAAAATTACTTTAAAAGATGCCCTTCAATTAAAACCTTATCAATCAATTGCTTTTAAAATAAATGAATAATGAATAATAAAAAAACGTTGAATTAAAATTCAACGTTTTTTTATTATTTTTGAGGACCTACCCATCCAGCAATATCACTTGGATCAAAATCATATGTAAGCTTTTTACCATATGCTTTTTCATAAGCTGCTTTCTTTTGTTGGTAGTCTTTGTTCATCATCTCGATGCTATTTTCCTTAACAGATTTATTTGGATCAGGAAAAATTACTGGTAATACATGTAAAGTTGATTTCACACGATGAATTTTTTTATTTGAATTTGGTTCAAAACTTTTTAAATCTTGCATTTCAACAAAACAAGAAATAATTGGTGCATTAATTTTAGCTGCATAATAATAAGTCCCCCGTTTAAATGGGCGTGGTTTACGATAATTAAACCACATTTCTTCTTCAGGATAAATTAAAATATAATTGCCTTCATCAATCACTTTTTGTAAGGCTTTAGGAAACGTATGCCCTAAATAGTTAATGCTTTGACTCATCGGAATTATATCTAAATTATTCATCAAAAAACCAACAAGACCTTTCATACCTAGATTAGTATCTTGACTAATAATGAAGAGGCGCTTATGTGTTTTAGTTTTTTGGACAAAGCGCCGAATAATTGTATTTTCCAAAGGATTGAAGTGATTACTTGTAATAATTGCACCTTGTTGGGGATCTAATACCTTTAAGTTTTCCATCCCCACAACTTCAGTATTTATATTCTCAATCCAAGTTACAGCAGCATAAATAAACCGTGCACAAAAGTTTTTCGCTTTGCCAGTAAATGTCTCTCGTTTTTTAAAATACTCGGTAATCCGTTGCATGCTTTCTTCAGGTGTCATTTGAGGATCACCAATTTCAACTTTACTGTTATATTTTTCTTCTTTTAAATTTTGTTTAATATTATCAATAACAGCATCACGATTTGGGAAAATAATCATAGTTTAACTCTTTCTCCTTGCGCAATTACCTTTTTAAAAGTGCCGCTTGTATTAGGTAATATTGCTGCTTTATCCATTAATTTATCAAGTTTTTCAACTTCACCTTGACGTTGTTGAGCGGTAAAGTTATCTTTTTCAGCATGAAGTTCCTTTGCATATGCAGTTCGATTTGCATATTTCCAAAAATAATCTTCATACATAATATTATCAAAGTGCCATGGTTTATAAAACAAATTATAGTGAACTAATTGTGGATCAGTTAATTGTTCATCATCATATTGATGATCTTTAGGCATTGCATTCCAAGTTTCATCTAAATATAAAATCCGATCACGACAAATCATATTCAAATAATCTTGGTCTGGTGCAATACATGCAAAATGATATTTTTTCATTAAGTTCAAAAAATGATCTGTAAAGCGCTCTTCACGAAAAGCTTTCATGTTAATTAACAATACGCCTGAATTAATATATGATTTATAATTAATGCCCAAAGCCCCTTCAATATACTTGATCATTCCAGGAACGTGCCAAATAGAATGATCTGGAGCAGCTGCAATTAAATTATTTGCTAAATCCATGTGATATAAATCTGCTAAGTTTCCTGGAACAACTCCATCACAATCGATATAAATTGCTTTATCATATTCTGTAAATTGATTTGCTAAAAATAAACGATAAAAAATTGAAAGGGTAAAGAAATCTAGCCGCAAATAATTCTCTTCACGATTAGGAATTCCACTTAAATCTGCATCTAAGTATGCGGTTTGAATTTCAACATTCTCACTTTGCATTTGTGTTAATGCATATACATTTTCATCACTTAATCCACGATGAACAATAATCACCCGGTAATGATCATTTTCACGTGCGTTATCAATAATTGATTGAATTAAGACACTCGCATATTTTGTAAAATAATCATCAATTGTTAAAAACACTGGAATTACTTCATTTTCCATTACAACTCACCTTTTCTAACTTTTACTTAAATTTGGAGCAAGGCGCTGATATTGATTCAAAATGTCATCATAAGCATGAATTTTTAACTTTTGGTGAACACGTTGAACTTGCCATGGCTTTACCGTTAGCAAATGAACCCATGGAAAAAAACGAAAACTCGTTGTAAAATGCTGAAAAACTGTATCTGCATGTAGTTTTCGTTGCTCATTATATTTACGTGGTACAATTCTTTTTTCCTGTGCAAGTTTATTTAAAGCGGATTGATCAGGCATAAACATCCACTTATTGCAACACATTTCACGAGCCTTTTTAAATAAACCTGTTTTCTTAATTTCAGCCATATTTAAAAGTAATACCCCTGAGTTTAAGTAATCCAAATACGTTAAACTATTATGGAAAAACCATCTGCCATAATAATCAAGTACACCAACTAATTCAACATTTGAAATATCTTGGTGGTAAAATTTTGTACAATCTAAATGACAAACTACATCACTATCCAAGTATAAAATTTTATCGGGAATTTCATCAATTAAATCAGCGTATAATCGTAACATTGCATATGGTGTAAAACGTGTTTTTAAATTTGCTTGAGGCAATTGCGCCGCAAATAATTTAGTACAATCATACCTTTTTACAAAGTTACATTGATTATGTTTTTTTAAAAGTGCATCTAAATAATTAATCGTTGCTTTTGAAATTGAATGATAATCCTTTTTTTCAGTATGTAAATCCATCGTCATTACATAAACATGTAAATCTGCTGGCGTTTTTTTTAAAAGCGAAAGTAGTGAAATTAACAATCCATCTTGGATGTTTTCGTCACCGCAATACAAGATATTCATGCGTTTTTACCATCCTTTCGTTGGACATACCTAATATACTCGACATCATTTAACTGCGCACGCTTTTGCATTGTAGTTTTAACTTGTTGCATCAATTGCTCTTGGGCTTGTTTTGCCGGTAAATTTCGCTGAGGATAAAATGGACCATCTAAGTAAGTGACCATTTTAGGTCTTTTAGACCATTTGCAGCGTTGGTATGTATTTGTCATTACAAATGATGGAACATTCACTTTCATTGGAAAATGAAACGCTGCTTTTGAAAATGGTCTAATTCCAGTATAGTATGGCCACACATGTGCTTCAGGATAAATTGTTACAAAATCATTGCGTTCAATATGACACTGAACAGCCTTAATCAATCGGGGTAACTGGTGCAAATCACTTGGAATAGGTAACGCTCCGCCATATGGAAGTAATGGCCCAATAATTGGCATTCCTAAATTAGATTGTGCACATACCACATAATAACGCCGTGCGGTCCCTGCAAGCATTGGCAAAAAAACATCACCAACCGGCTGGGTATGATTAGCATATAAAAAATATCCTTTATGCTTATATGGTTCCAGTATTGCTTTATTTGCAAATGATTGCTTTAAAATTAATTTATTAAAACCATATCCAAATCCCTTGGCTAGCACAGAAATTATATTTGACAAAAATTTAAATTTCAAATCATTCCGAATCCATTGAAAATTTGTTGGCAGTTGATAATTTTGATTCGCATTTTCCACTAAATCTTCATCAAATTTAGTAAAATATTGAATTTTCCTTTCTGTCAAAATATCCATCCCATCCTAATTTGAAAGTCTTTTCTCCTTTTACTAATGATACCAAAAACGCTATACATGTCAAACTAGCATCTCTTGTTATGGTATAATTTATACGAATTTAGACTATAAGAAATCGAGGAGTAAAATTGAAAAAACAACAGCATATCAAACTATTTTCACATAATGATCTTGATGGATTTGGTGCTCCTTTACTTTTAGAAGCACTTCAGCCTTATTTATTTAATGGAATTGATTTTGATTTAACAACATGCTCTGCCGGCAATTTAGACAAAGAACTTGAACATTTCTTCTGTCAGCCAAACATTCAAAGTTTTACTGATGTTTACATCATGGATATGACTCCTGATAGCGATTATTCTTTTCAACAATTAGAAAAAAATTTTGCTAATCATTGGCTAATTTTTGATCATCATGAAAGCGAAGAAAGTTTACGGCAAAAATATTCAGCAAATTGTATTCAACCAACTAATCCTAATATCAATCCAAGCGCTACTAGTTTAGTATGGGAATGGGTTCAAAAAATGGTTAATTTTGTTAACGTTCCTTCAACTCGCCAACATGAATTAAGTGAAATTGTTGAATTGATTCGTGCATATGATACTTGGGATTGGCAAAATGATCCCAATATGCCTTCAGCTGAAAGAAAAAACGCTGACGAATTAAATCAACTTTTTTGGTTTTATCCACTAAGTAAGTCCCGCAAATTCGTTGAAAATGTGTATGCTGCTGGTTGGGAACAATATCGTGCGCAAAATGCTTTATTAATCAATACACTTAATGGCAGACGACAACGCTATTTAGACAAACATCTAAAAAATGTAGTTGAGTTTACTGCAGAAGATCATTCTTTTGGGGTAGTTTATGCAAGTGATTTTAAATCTGAGATTGCACATGCACTTCTTCAGCGTCATCAAGTTGATGCCGCTTTAGTGATTGATGGTCACAGTATTTCTTTACGAAGTAATGGCAAAATCGATGTAGCTGCTTTTGCAGAAAAATACTTTAATGGGGGTGGCCATGCTGATTCTGCCGGTGGAATTTTACCATTAAATCCAATTAAAGAAGCCGAAAATGCAATTGTTGATTATATCAAGCAACAAGCTCAATTTAATGCACAAACTTCCCAAGATGATCAGGAAAATACTAATTCACTACAAGATTCAATTGATCCCAAAACGGCTGCAAAATTAGCTTCACTTTTTGGAAAGGAGTAATTTTATGATTCAACCAATTGTTCATGATGAATTATTTTTACAACAAAAAGCAAAACCATTTACAAATAAAGATAAAAATATTATTGCAGATTTAAAAGACACTTTAATTGCTAATCAAACAAAAGCAGCTGGCATTGCTGCTAATATGATTGGAAAAAACAAAAATGCCATTGTTTTTTCGATTGCTCAAATCCCTATTGTGATGCTTAATCCTAAAATAATTGCTAATTTTGAACCCTATGACGTGCAAGAAGGTTGTCTTTCATTAAAAGGACTGCGTCAAACTAAACGTTTCAAAACAATTAAAGTTAAGTATCAAGATGAGTACTTTAAGCGGCACACTGATACCTTTACTGATTTTACTGCTCAAATTATTCAGCATGAAATAGATCACTGTAACGGAATTTTAATTTAAAATGTACGTAAAAAGGCTGTGACATTAACTGTCACAGCCTTTTTATTAGAATGCTTGAATGATTTTGATAATTCCAATAAAGAAAAGATAAAATGCTACTAAACCTACTAGTGTATATACTGAAAGCATTGGATTAAATAATAAAATTATTCCTAAAATTAAAGTGATGATATTTAACACAATTAATAAATCAAAATATTTTCGATCCATTGCCTTGAAAAAATGATCTGCAAATAATTGAATAATTGAGTCAAAAATAAACCAGAATGCAAATAAATATGCCAATACTCCAATGCCAAATTTAATTTTCAATAAAAAGATAATCCCAATTACAATATCAACAATTGATGATATTAATAGAAATGTTAAGTTCATTCCAGTCATATCTTGCATTGATTTCCGAAACCAAATTGTATATAATCCTTTTGCCAGCGCACCGACACCTACAAAAATAGCAATTAAACTTAAAGTTTTTCCTGGAGCATTCAGTGCCGCTGTTCCTAAAACTACAAGTAAAATTCCTATAATCAAACTGAACCAGTCAAATTTACGCCGTTTATTAATCATAACCATGTTCCTCTCTATTTATCTACTTTTATTCTAGCATCTCTTTACTTAAAAAGTCTTTCTAAAGCATTCACATAAAAAACAAGGCATAACTAAAACATCACAAAAAAGGACTGTAACGCACACCGTTACAGTCCTTTAACTACTTTAAAAATTAAAGAGCTTTTTTATCAACAATGTTTAAGTTTTCATCCATATCGTAAACGATTGGTTGACCTGTTGGGATTTCTAAGTTAATGATATCTTCATCAGAAATTCCTTCAATGTATTTTGTCAATGCACGTAATGAGTTACCGTGTGCAGCAACAATTACGTTCTTACCTTCAATTAAATCTGGAGCAATGTGATCTTCCCAGAATGGCATTACACGTTCAAGTGTAACTTTCAAGTTTTCACCGCTTGGAATTACGTGTGGATCTAAGTCAGCATAACGACGGTCCTTAGCAGCTGAACGAGGATCATCTGCACTCAATAATGGAGGTAAAACGTCGTATGAACGACGCCAAATGTGAACTTTTTCTTCACCAAATTCTTCAGCAGCTTCTGCTTTGTTTTGGCCTTGTAAAGCACCATAGTGACGTTCGTTTAAACGCCATGACTTCATTTCAGGAATCCATAATTGGTCTGATTCTTCTAAAGCGAAGTGTAAAGTCTTGATGGCACGCTTCAATACTGAAGTGTAAGCTTGGTCTAATTCAATTCCAGCTTCTTTAAGCTTACGACCAGCTTCTTTTGCTTCTGCAACACCATTTTCACTTAAGTTAACGTCTGCCCAACCAGTGAAAAGGTTCTTTAAGTTCCATTCACTTTGTCCGTGACGAATGAATACTAATTTTGTCATAATTTGTGTAAACCTCTTTCTTAAATTAAGATATTACAAAAAACATTTTACACTTAATTTCAAAAAAATCATAGTATATTATTAAAATTCTTCGCGATAATTATTAATTGCAGTAATTAAACTTTGAACTGCTTGCTTTACATTTTCCGATGGAGTTGCTAAATTCATTCTAATATGACCTTTACCACTTGCACCAAACCAATCGCCAAAATCAACTGCTAACTTCGCATTTTCAATAATTACATCATGCAAATCAGCATTTGCTACTAGTTTTGATAAGTCAATCCACGCTAAATAAGTTCCTTCAAGCGGAGAAATAATTATTTCTGGTAAATTAGATTTCAATTCACGCTCTAAGTAATGATAATTTGAAGAAACGACATTTTGTAACCCTTCAAGCCAATCTGCTCCTTGGCGATAAGCTGCCATCGCAGCCACTTGTCCCATCACGCTACCTTTAGGAATCATTAATTTTTCTTGATACCGATCATATTGCAACATTAATTGTGGGTTAGGAATAATCACATGACTATTTAACAATGCTGCCATATTAAATGTTTTTGAAGGTGAATCTAGTACAATTAAATTATCACGATAAAGACCATCTTTAATATTTAAAACGGATGTAAATTGACTGCCATCAATCATTAAATCATGATGAATTTCATCTGAAATAACTATCACTTGTTCTTGCCGACAAAGTTCTAAAACTTGTTCAAGTTCTTCACTTGACCACACTCTTCCCACTGGATTATGGGGACTACAAAAAATTAAAACTCGTACTTGATTTGCTTCCATTTTTTGCCGCATATCATCTAAGTCCAAACTATAGTGGCCATGGTTGTTCTTTAAATTCGAAACAACTAACTTACGTTGATTTTTTTCAATAATACGCATAAATGGATAGTAAACTGGTTGTAAGACCATTACCGCATCGTCTTTTTTAGTCAATAATTGGATTAACGTATTCAAAGATTGAACTACGCCTACTCCAAAGCGCATCCATTCTTCATGTAATTCAATTCCATAACGTTCCTTTTGCCATGTAAAATATGCATCATAATAACTCTCAGGAGTAAAGGAATATCCAAACGCTCCATGATCAACTCTTTGTTGCATTGCTTTTTGCGCTGCTTGTGGAATTTTAAATTCAGTATCAGCAACCCACATTGGAAGTAAATCAGTTTCTCCAAAGTGTTTTTTTAGTCCATCCCATTTTTCTGAGTTAGTATTTTCTCGATTAACTGCATAAGTTTCAACAAATTTTTCTCTATCCATTTTTTTCACCTTTCTTCCGACGTTGCTGTGCTTTTTGATGAAGACGTTGATGGCGTCCAGGAACCGGCTTTACTCCTAAAACATCTAAGAAGAAAGTAAAAATTGGAATTCCCACAATCAATCCCCACGCACCAAAAAGTCTCTCAGCAACAAATAATACTACGAATGTATAAAAAATTGGTAGTTCCGTTCGACTTGACATGAATTTCGGATTCAAAATGTATGCTTCAATCGCATGAATTACTAAAAGCATGATTAAAACGTACATTACATCTCTAAATCCCCCATCTGTATATGCTACAAATGACATTGGAATTGCTGAAATAATTACTCCAGCAACTGGAATCAAACTTAAAATAAAAATCATTACACCTAAACTAGTAATTTGTGGCACTCCAATAATTGCTAATCCAATACAAGT
Source organism: Ligilactobacillus sp. LYQ135 (assembly GCF_053711055.1). NCBI lineage: Bacteria > Bacillati > Bacillota > Bacilli > Lactobacillales > Lactobacillaceae > Ligilactobacillus > Ligilactobacillus sp. LYQ135. The sequence continues at coordinate 68,246 of NZ_JBSJYT010000001.1, forward strand.
TAAAATTGTATTGACAATTGCAATTAAAAATTGAGCTTCTAAAACTACTCCAAATGTATTTGTAAAAATCTTAGCAAAATAGTAAATATCACTAAAAAACCATGAGTATGGTCCACTTAAAAAACTTCTTGAAAATTTAAATGTCGTTTCTTTTTCGATTGTAAAGAAAAACGTTAATAAAAGCGAAATCAAAAAGGTAAATCCCATTGAGCCTGCTTTAGTAATATAACCAAAAATAACGGTCATACTTCCTTGGATTTGATGTAAAAAATTGCTTTCTTTAATATATGTTGTAATGTAACTTGCAACTTTACCAGTACCTTGTGGTAGATTATTGTAGAAATGAATTAATGAGCGCACTAAACTTTCTGATTGAACAATTAATTTAGGAACATAAATTGTCACCGCTGCAATTATTAACACAATCAATAATAAAAATACTGTAACTACAATTACAGGTGATGGGACATTAATTCTTTTTTGAATCCAATTAATTAAGCGAATAATCAAAAAAGAAAAAATAAATGTTAATAATATGATACTAATCATACTGCGAAATACAAATAACGTACCAATAATAATCATTAAAACAACGAAACGACGTAAACGTGTATTTTCTAAAAATTTATTCCATAAATGCATGTAAACTTCCCTTCCATTTATTCCCTTACATCTTTTTATTATACAAAAACCGTATTAAAGATTCAGTAAATTTTAAAAGTATTTTCAAAATATATTATCAACAAAAAGGCTGTGGCATGCGCCACAGCCAATCAATTATTTACAAATTAAGTAATTCTTCTGGTTTATCAATTAAATAATTGGGATGACGTTTTTCAAGAGCTACTTTATCAAATGCATCCCATAAGCAACCACATGTTTTCACGCCAGCTGCTTGTCCCATTTCAATGTCATATTTAGCGTCACCAATCATCACAGAATCATTTTTATTTAAATTATTATGCGCTAATACCATTAGCACTCCATCAGGTGCAGGTTTATAATTTTTTACTTGATCAGAACCAACAATTTCAGCAAATAAATCAATAATACCTAATTGCCTTAAATTCCTTTTTAATGAAGTCGTATGCTTACTTGAAACAATATATAAATTCTTATTTTCTTTACTTAATTGCTCTAAGGTTGCTTTCATTCCTGGAAATAATTTTGTAGTTTTGGTTTCAACTTCGCCATAGTATTTCCGAAAACTATCATACATTTCTTCATACTGTGCATCTGTATAGTTTTTTTCTTGCTTTTCAACCATTTCAGGAATAAAAGTTTCAATTGGAACTCCCATATAATAACGAACTTGTTCATCTGTTGGAACTTTTAAATCAAAGTCTTTAAAACATTCTTGAGTTGCTAGGATGGCAGCATCTCCTGAGTCTGCAATCGTTCCGTCAAAATCAAATAAGTAGTTTTTCAATTCTCTTTTATCCTTTCACTAATACTTAAGTGCTTGGTTATAAGTAAATGAACAACGATATGTCCGTTTACTATATCTTGGTAAAACAGTATCGCCAAAATTATCATGGTGAATTGCATCCGGTAACATTTGCGCTTCTAAAGCAATTCCTTCATTTTTTTGTGCAGGTAATCCATGATCTCGACTAAATGAAATTTTTTCACTAGCGATATTTTCAGGAGTATAAACTACTAAACCATTTCGATCTGAATTAACCGTAATTTGGCGGTTACTTTTTGTATCTTTTAAAATTGCAATTGGTTTAGTAGCTTGCCCTGGTTCGTTAACAACATATGCCGTATCTAAACCATGAAGTTCTCCAACTGTTAATGCCACATTTTTAAATTTGCGAAAATCATACGGGGTATCAGTTACATCGATAATTTTTCCTGTAGGAATTAACTTTTCATTTGTATCTAAAATATTACTACTATTTATTTGCAATTCATGAGTAGTTAAATCACGGCGATCACTTAAATTAAAGTATACGTGACAAGTTGGGTTAAATAACGTATCAATTTTCCCATTCATTGCGCTATAAGCAATTGTGACTTTATTATTATTGTTTAACGTATAAATAATAGTTGCTAAAATATTGCCTGGAAAACCATCCATTTTTTCATTAATTTTCTTTTGGAAAATTACACTGACACTATTTTTGCCAGTTGAAGTTGAATAATTCCAATTCCAAGTAGAAAATCCATGTTCCCCACCATGTAAAGTATTTCCATGATCATTTTGCGGTAAGCTGTAATTTTCGCCACTAAGCATATATGATCCATTTTTAATTCGACCAGCAACTCTGCCAATTGATTTACAAATATTTTGATTGTTGGCGTAATAGTCATCAATCCCATCAAAACTCAAAAGTAAATTTTGGAAAGTTCCATCTTCATTTGGCACAAGAAATTGATGCCAAATTGCTCCCATTGTTAAACAAGAAATTGCAACGCCATTATCATTAATCAATTTAATTTCAGTAACTTTTTCATTATTATAACGGCCGAATGTTTTTTGTAAAATATCCATTTTCAAAATCCTCCCGTCAGCACTCCAATAAAAACATTTCCTCTTAAATTTAATTCTATCATACCGTTAGAACGTGTAAAACTGCTCAAAAAAATTATTTCACATTAACGCTTAATTTAAGCTTTATTGTTCGTATTTAATTGTTAGAATTTTTCAAAAACAATTAATTTAAATTTTTATAAAAAAAGACTATGACATCAATCATAGTCTTTGTTATTATCGATCTTCAAATCCATGTGGATGTTTAGAATGCCATGCCCATGCGGTTTCAATAATACTGTGAACATCGTCATACTTAGGATCCCATCCCAAAATTTCACGTGCTTTGCTTGAAGCAGCTACCAATGAATCTGGATCACCGCCACGACGACCTGCAATTTCCGCAGGAATTTCTTTACCAGTTACTTCACGTGCTGCTTTTAACATTTCTAAGTTTGAAAAGCCAGTTGATGAACCTAAGTTAAATGCATCTGATGGATTACCATCACGTAAATAATTCATCGCTAAAATATGAGCATCTGCTAAGTCATAGGGATGAACATAATCCCGAATGTTAGTTCCATCCGGAGTATTATAGTCATCTCCATAAATTTGAAGTTTATCACGTTCTCCTAATGCAACTTGTAAGATAATTGGTACAAGATGAGTTTCAGGACCATGATCTTCACCGATTGATCCATCTGGCTTTGCACCAGCAACATTAAAGTAGCGCAAAGCAACATATTTAATCCCATATGCTTCATCTGCCCACTTCATCATTTTTTCCATCATTAACTTACTTTCACCATATGGATTAATTGGATTTTGAGGATCAGATTCCTTAATTGGAGTATGATCTGGAATTCCATATGTTGCAGCTGAAGATGAAAATACAAGGTTTTTAACACCGACTTCTTTCATTACTTCAAGTAACTTAACTAATCCAGCTACATTGTTATCAAAATATTTTAATGGTTTGTGCATTGATTCTCCCACAAGAGAATAAGCTGCAAAGTGAATTACTGTATCAATATCTGGATTTTCTTTAAATACTTTGCGCATAAAATCTTTATCTGCAACATCACCTTCATAAAATTTAGCTTTGTCACTTACGGCTGCACGATGACCTGTTGCTAAATTGTCAACTACAACAGTATTTTCACCATTTTCAATTAACCGATCAACCATATGTGAACCAATATATCCGGCTCCGCCGACAACTAATACTGATGCCATAATATCCTCCTATACTAGAGTTGAACTCTTTTCAATTCTTTTATGTAAATTAACTTATTTAAAGATAAGTAAGCTACCTACTAAAGATTATATACTTTTTACATTTACTTTGCATCATTTAACGATTTAAAGCCCTTACTTGTCAATTGTTTTTTCTTGTGATTAACTTGTATAAGGAAAGATTTTTGTAAACTGCCTATTACAATCTAAGGAGTTAAACATATGGCTGAGTTAATATATCAACAAATTATTGCTGATTTAAAAAAGAAAATTTTTGCTGGAGAATTTTCAAATATGAAATTGCCTGATGAACGCAGCTTAGCAGAGCATTATGATGTTAGTCGCAGTTCAATTAAGCGGGCATTAAGTCGCATGGCAAATGATGGCATTATTTTTAAAAAACGTGGATCTGGAACTTTTATTAATCCACTTTACTTAAAAAATGAATCAGTTTTTAACTACGGATCTGGTAAAAATCTTGGTGTTTCAGATAACTTTCAGTTGAATGGAGAAAAACCTACTGTTAAAGTATTAAACTTTAACGTCACTCGTCCAACTGAAGAATTGCAACGCGATTTATTTTTAGATCCTGAAGATTTTGTTTATAAAATTGAACGGTTGCGCTTTTTTGATGAACAACCATTTATGATTGAAACTGGATATATCCCAATTAAATTACTTCCTAAATTAAGTACCGATATTCTGAAAAAATCAATTTTTGATTATGCTCAAGCTGAAACGAAACAATCTGTTTCAAAATCATTTATGTCTGTTTTTGCTGAACCTTCAACCCAACAAGATCAAGAACTTTTAAAATTAACTCCAGTTGAACCAGTCGGCGTTATGGAAGGCATTTTCTTTTTAGATAATGGTACTCCTTTTGAATTTTCACATATGCGCCTTCATTATAAATACATGAAATTCAATTCATTTGTTAGTATTAAATAAAAAAAGTGTGACAAAATTGCTAATGCAAGTTTTTGCCACACTCTTTTTATTTTAGTCACCTAAATGATCGCCATTCATAATTGTATTTTTTACAATGACATAATCGACTTCTTTAAGTGCATTTAAATCAATTCCACCAGCATATGAAATTGATGATTGTAAATCTTCTTTCATTGCTTTTAATGTTTCAGCAATTTTTCCTCTATATGGTACTAATAACTGTTTTCCTTCAACGTTATGTTCATGATTTTTTTGAACGGCTGAGGCTGAACCCCAGTATTTTTTATATTTCTTACCTTCAATTGTTACAACTTCACCGGGAGATTCAAGATGACCGGCAAACATCGAACCGATCATCACCATTGATGCTCCAAAACGAATTGATTTTGCAATATCACCATTATAACGAATTCCGCCATCCGCAACTAAAGGTTTTTGTGCTACTTGACCACATTGTTCTAATGCTGCTAGTTGCCAACCGCCCGTTCCAAAACCAGTTTTTAATTTTGTAATACATGCTTTCCCCGGTCCAATCCCTACTTTAGTAGCATCTGCTCCTGCACTTTCTAAATCGATTACTGCTTGAGGGGTTGCAATATTTCCTGCAATTACAAAAGTATTAGGTAGCTGCTTTTTTACATATTCAATCATTTTCATAACATAAATTGAATGTCCATGTGCAACATCAATAGTAATATAATCTGGATTTAATCCATTTGACTTAAGTTCATCTACAAAATCATATTCTGAATCCTTTATCCCCATTGAAATTGAAGAAATCTGATTGGCATTAGTCATTTCTTTCACAAAAGCTAATCTTTTTTGAGGTTCAAAGCGATGCATTACATAAAAATACCCATTGTCCGCAAGCCACTTAGCAAGATTTTCATCAACTACACTTGCCATATTAGCTGGAACAACAGGAATTTTAAAGCGATGATTACCAAATACGATACTAGGATCAGCATCTTTACGTGTTTTCAAAACACATTTATTCGGAATCAACTGAACATCTTCATAATCAAAGGTTTTCATTATTTATTATCTCCTACAAACATTAATAATAATCACTGATATTAGTATACCTAATCAAAAGAATTATTTCAAATAAATATCGAACATATCCACCATAATATATAATAATAATTCAATATAGAATTGACATTTATCAGAAATTAAACTACAATCATCAAATAAACCATGCTTATATAATCGCTATGATATGGTTAGCAAGTTTCTACCCGATACCGTAAACATTCGGACTATAAGCTGTTTTTTTTATATAATAGAATTTTGCTATTTTATCATCGATCATTGCGACTTTAAGCAAATTTTTTTACAAAGGAAGTTTACTCATGCAAACACTTAAACGTCGTATTCTCCAAGATGGTCAAGTCATCTCAAATGATATTTTAAAGGTTAATTCATTTCTTAATCATCAAATTGATCCCCTTTTAATGCAGCAAATTGGCCAAGAATTTAAAAAAATTTTTGCTGACCTGGCAATCACTAAAATTTTGACTATAGAATCTTCAGGTATTGCACCAGCTTTAATGACTGGTTTAGAATTCCAAGTTCCGGTTGTATTTGCTCGCAAAACTAAAAGTACCACTATGAGTTCTAATAACTATGCTGCAGATGTCTTTTCATATACTAAGCAAACTACAAATCACATCCTTGTTGATAAAAATTTTTTATCTTCAACTGATCATGTTTTAATTATTGATGACTTTCTTGCTAATGGCGAAGCCGTCCATGGATTAATTCAAATTTGTCAACAAGCGCAATGTCAAGTAAGCGGAATTGGAATTGTGATTGAAAAAGCCTTTCAACAAGGCGGAGAAAGGCTTTTAAAAGAAGGCTTTAATTTACATTCACTTGTCAAAATTAAATCACTTCAAAATCACACTGTTCAATTCGTGGAGGACTAACATGAAAAACAAAAAACAACTTAGTCATAAAAAAACACTTATCTTAGGCATTCAACATTTACTTGCAATGTATTCAGGAGCAATTGCAGTTCCATTACTAATCGGAACTGCCTTAAATTTTAACAGTTCTCAAATGACCTATCTAGTTTCAATTGATATTTTTATGTGTGGTTTAGCCACATTTTTACAACTTGCACGTAACCGGTATTTTGGGATTGGACTTCCCGTAATTTTAGGATGTGCAATTCAAGCTGTTGAGCCTTTAAAAATGATTGGTAAAGAATATTCAATTGGTACAATGTATGGTTCAATTATTGTTGCTGGAATCTTTGTGTTTTTAATTGCAGGTCAATTTTCCAAAATTCGCAAATTGTTTCCACCCGTTGTGACTGGCAGTTTAATCACCGTGATTGGGTTAACTTTAATTCCGATTGCCATTCAAAATTTAGGTGGCGGAGATGCAACGGCTAAAAATTTTGGTGCGATTCCTAACTTATTAGTTGGAGGAATTACGATTTTAGTAATTTTAGGTATTCAATTTTGGACGCATGGTTTCTTACGTTCAATTGCTGTTTTAATCGGCTTAATCATTGGTACAATTGTTGCTTCATTTTTAGGAATGGTTTCACTAAAGCCCATCATGCAAGCTGCATGGTTTCATATTCCCCAACCATTTTATTTTGGAATTCCTCACTTCCAACTTTCTGCTTCATTAACAATGATTATTATTGCATTGGTTTCAATGATTGAATCAACGGGAGTTTTTTTTGCTCTTGGAAACTTACTTAATAAAGAAATCACTGCAACTGATTTAAAAAAAGGATACCGTGCAGAAGGTCTGGCTGTAATTTTAGGTGGGTTATTTAACACCTTCCCTTACACTACTTTTTCTCAAAACGTTGGTTTATTAGAATTATCTGGAATTAAATCAAAGAAGCCGATTTATTGGGCTGCATGCTTACTAATGTTAATGGGACTTCTTCCTAAAATTGGTGCTTTAGCCACAATCATTCCTACTCCTGTTTTAGGCGGTGCAATGCTAGTAATGTTTTCGATGATTAGTATTCAAGGAATCAGAATGCTCTTTAATGTTGATTTTACCGATGAACGCAATTCGTTAATTGTTGCCCTTTCAATAGGAAGTGGCTTAGGCGTTTCGGTTTATCCACAAATTTTCCAATCTTTACCACAAGCATTGCAATTATTTTTAGGAAATGGCATTGTAATTGCAAGTATTTGCGCAGTCGGATTGAATTTAATTTTAAAACATCCACAAATTGATTCTAAAATCACACCTACAGATGAAAAAGAGATTGCTAAAGAATTTAATCAAATTGAGAAATAAAAAAGGAAGGTCGCAAAAAAGTGACCTTCCTTTTTTATTTAAAGTGTTGGTGACAATAATCTTGAGAAATATTGTTTAAATTTACGCCAACGTGATTGTTGTTCAAAATATTCTGGTGTCAATAACGTGCATTTTTCTAAATCTTTTTCATAGATTGCCTTTAACTGTTTTGTTAAATTTGAATCATAACAAAATGCATTGCATTCAAAATTTAGTTTAAAACTGCGAAAATCTAAGTTAGCTGAACCTACTGAGGAAATCGTATCATCAGTAATCATGGTTTTAGCATGTAAAAAGCCATTGTCATACCGATAAACTTTTACTCCATTATTTACAAGATACTTCGCATAATATTCTGTAGCCCGATAAACAAATGGATGATCAGGTTTGCATGGGATCATAATGCGAACATCTACTCCCGAAAGTGCTGCAATCACTAAGGATTCAATTACAGAATCATCTGGAATTAAATATGGAGTTTGAATATACAAGTAATGTTGTGCTGTTGAAATAATTTTTTGATATCCTCTTTTAATTGGTTGGCGTTCACTATCAGGACCAGAAGACACAATTTGCATCTTAGTATGTCCGTTGCCTTCAAATACCGGAAAATACTTTTTTTCAAATTCAAATCGAGGAGTGGTCGTCCGCCGACAAGTTGTATTCCAATCCATCATAAACCGCGCTTGCATTTGAATAACAGCCATTCCATAAACACGCATATGAGTATCTCGCCAATATCCATATTTTTCTAATCGACCTAAATATTGATCTCCAATGTTAAATCCGCCAATATATCCAATTTTACCATCAATAATAACAAGTTTACGGTGATCATGATAGTTTAATCGCGGAGTAGTAATAACTTGCTTGGAAGAACTTGAAATAAATCCTTGAGCTTCACCACCAAGTTTTTCCAATTTTTTGAAAAATTTATAGTTGGTTCCTTTTGAACCCCACATATCATATAAGACCCGTACTTCTACGCCACGAGCAGCAGCATCTTCCAATGCATGTAAAACTTCATGACCAATGTCATCAGCATAAAATGTATAAAATTCAACGTGAATACTTTCTTGTGCATCTTTAATGTCAGCTAATAAAGAATCAAAAAACGCCCGTCCATCATCAAACAGCTTGGTTTGATTATTTGTAGTTAAAAAAGCTCCTTCTGATTCTAAAAACAAATGCTCTAGTTCACGTTCTTGCTGAGTGCTTCCTTTGTCTAGATCACGTTTCTGCCACATTTCTTTTTGGCGTTTTGTTAATGAGTTAATAACTTTTTCTTGTTCTTTTTGAATCGTAAAAATTTTATCATGTGAAATTTTTCGTCCAACAAATAAATATAAAATAAACCCAAAAACAGGAATAAATACAAGCACTAAAAGCCATGCCCATGTTGTTGAGATATCTCTTTTTTCATGAAAAACCGTAACAATTGCCGCAAACAAGTTGATAAACCAAATTATTCCAACAATAATTCCAAACGTCTCCAAAAAACGCCTCTCCTTTAATGTAAAAGTGTTATATTTTTATTTTACCAAAAGCCTTAATCTTTGGGGAGTTTGATTTAGAATTTTTATAATTTATTTCTTTTCACTTTGACTATTTCCTACTGGACTATTATTTGTTCCTGGATTACTTAAAATATATTTTTGAATCAAATCTACAATTTGATGATTTTGAGGCAAATCTGAATGTTGCGCATCGACCCCAGTAACCGTGATCTCCGTATAATGCGCTACTTGTCCCTGATACACATATTTTTCAGCTTCCACACTTTGCAAAGGAACAAGCCCATCTGAATCATAATTTTTAGTTCCAGCAACTGAAAAGACCGTTAAATCATGCGGAATGTTCTTTTTATCTTTTATAAAATCTGCTAACATTTGCGTTTTATATTTTAGATTTGACTCACCAAAGTTAAAAGGTGAACCAATTGTCATTAAACTGGTCATTTTAACATCATAATCTTGATAATATTTTTCCAAAAAAGCCGTATATACTAATCCGCCATTTGAATGCCCAATTGCTTTATAGTTATTAAAATAATATCGTTTTTGCAGCGATTTAAATGCCCTATTAAACATTTTAGCTTGTTTTAAAATGTTACTGTAACCATCATGATTATTTTCAAATCCAACTACAATGATTGGTTCATTATCACCTGTGCGAATTTTACCATAATACTTAATTTTCCCATTATTAAATACTTTAACTTTCAGTAAGCTATGTTTCTGATGATCAGTTTCATTCAGCAACTTAACCATACCATCAAAGCGGTTAATTGAAGCTGAACTTCCAGGAATCATAATTACTGGTGATAACCGTGAATTTTGCCATTTTCCTAATTCATTAATATTTTTTTTAGTCCATAAATATGAAGGAATTGCTAATAAAATCATGATGCCAATCGCAATTAGCAATACCATTTTACTTTTTTGTTTTCTAACTGTCATCTTGACACCTCTAAATTATTTGCAAGCGTGGTGATTGTTCAATAATCCGTACTTCAATTTGTTCTGAGAGTTTTACAAACGGAATATAAAGTAAAACATCAATTACTAATGCTAGTATTCCAATTAATAATGCTGCAAAATTTCCGCCAGTTCCAATAAATGCACTTAATACTCCTGGTGTATCAAGTGGTGTAGGATAAGTAACTGGTGGCATTATATGCAAATGAATTGCCAACGCTGCAATTAACATATTCAAAACTGGAGTTGCAATAAATGGAACTATATAAAGTGGATTAAGTAAAACTGGAATTCCTAATAAGATTGGCTGACTAGCATTAAATAAAACTGGAAAGATTGACCACCGTGCAACACGGTGATAACGCGTAGTTTTAGCAACTAAAATAATTGCAATTACTAATGCTAAAGTTATTCCCACTCCACCAAAAGTGCCAAAACTATGATATAAAGTTGTTTGGGTGTATTTATATGGAACATTCCACGGACTATGGTGTTTTAATGCATATGTTAAATCCGCAACTGCAGCTGGATCATCATTAAAACTATTCGTACTATAAGGTCCAATAAAACCAAACCAAGCAAAAAAACTTGTCCAGCCACCTAAAATCACTGTCATTAACAACCCATGTTTTTTAGATGATAATGATTGATAGTAAGCTGAAATTGCTTGCGGAACTTGATAACGATAAATTTCAATAAAAATTTGGTTTACAATAATTGCTAATGTCAGTGAAACTAATATTGGAAAAATCATTTGATAGTTTTTTTCAAAGGAATCAGTATGAATTGAACTTTGTTTATGCATTAATCTAAAAATTTGCCCTACAATAAAGCCAACTACTACTCCCATAAAAATTCCTTGCATACCAATCAGCCGATTATTGACGTTAAATTGAAGAAAAGTTTGTGCATTATAGCTTTGCTGGATTGGACGCAATGCAATGATTAAAAATGCTAACATTCCAGTAATTCCAGCCATTTGGTTATTTTTATGATATAGTTTTGTGGTATATCGAGCCGCTTGATATGCTGCTAGTACGGCTAATATTTTTACAGTTAACATACTAAAGGTCGCAAACATTGATCTAATACGAGCAACATGTGGAAGCCATTTGGTAATGTAAAAAACATTACCAATAAATCCTGCACTAGATAAAATTGAAACATTAATTACTGATGCAATACTTCCTAATGCGGCAAAAGGAAATAGTGCAATCATAGTTTTGCGCATCACTTTAACAAAAGAAAAACGATACAATCTAAGTGCTAAATTAACTAATCGTTGTGAAAATTCCATTTATATCCCTGGTTTCTTGTAAGCTATTTTTAATTATACAATTAAAAATACCTTGAACCCACAATATGCTATTAATTTTCAGTAAGTTCAAGGTATTTTCATATTTTAATTAATTAACTTAAAATGATAACGCTTAGAAGTATAATCTGAATGATATAGTGGATCAAAAAATCCAATGTTCATTAATTCATCCCCACCAAAAATTTCTTTGGTGTCAACGTTTTGATACATTGCATCTGCATTTATTGCTATTAATTTAGTAATCGTTGAGATTGGTTGTGCATTTCCAAAAGTTTTAAAAGTGGTTACTATAAATTCATCTTTATTAGGTGAAACTACCATCCATGCACACTCATTAGTATTAAATGGATTTTTCAAACGATAAAAATCACCAAATTGAATTAATTTTCGATTTTGTTTATACCACTCAACTTGTTTTTGAACTTCTGCTTGTTCAGTAGCCGTCATTTGAGTCAAATCTAATTCATATCCAAAAACTGCACTCATTGCACAATTTGCACGCGTTTCTAAACTAACAATTCGATTAGTTTGTTGATTAGGCACTACCGAAATATGTGCCGTCATTACAGAAGGTGGATATACTAATGAAGTTGCATATTGAATTTCTTGCCGTGCAACTGCATCAGTATTATCACTAGTCCATGTTTGAGGCATATAATATGTAATTCCCATATCAAAACGACCGCCACCACCAGAACAACCTTCAAATAAAATATTTGGAAAATCAGCTGTTAATTCAGCGAGCATTTCATAGACACCCAGAACATAGCGATGAAATACTTCACCTTGTTGATCTGCTGGCAGTTCACTAGAATAAACATCAGATAAATGCCGGTTCATATCCCACTTCACATAATCAACATCATTTTCACGTAAAACCTTTTTGATTTGAGTAACAATATTTCGCCGCACATCTTTGCGTGTTAAATCAAGCAAATATTCATTTCTTGAAGGAGCTGGTTTTCTTCCAGGAACTTGCATTAAATAATCGGGATGTTCACGATATAAATCCGAATCATATGAAATCATTTCTGGTTCAAACCATAATCCAAATTGCAGTCCTTTTGAGTGCACATAATCAACAAAATGTTTCAAGCCATGTGGAAATTTTCGTTGATCAACCTTCCAATCTCCCAATGATGTATTGTCATCATCACGATGACCAAACCAGCCATCATCAAGCACAAACATTTCAATCCCAAGTTTTTTAGCATCATCTACAATTGATCTTAATTTATTTTCATCAAAATCCATAAAGGTTGCTTCCCAATTATTTACAAGAATTGGACGTTCTTTATGTCGGAATCTTTTTGGCACAAGTCGTTCTGCAATGAGATGGTGGAAAGTTTGACTCATTTGATTAAGTCCTTTTGGAGAATATACCATTACTGCTTCTGGAGATTGAAAACTTTCATGCTGTTCTAATTTCCAACTAAAATTATAATCATTAATTCCAGTAATTACACGCGTTTGTTCAATTTGATCACGTTCAATTTGCAATTGATAATTACCAGAATAAACTAGTGTAAATCCAAACGCATCGCCTTGATTTTCCGTAGTCGTTGGATCAACTAAAGCAATAAAATTATTCATTTGATGACTTGTTGAGCCACGTTTACTTTCAAAACTGCGAATCCCTCGATTTAATCTTTCACGTTCCATTTGTCTTTCAGCAGCATGAGCTCCTGGAAGACTGATTACATCAAAATCACGTGCAGGAAAATCCAGTTGCATCGAAGCAATTTTTTCTAAGTAAACTGGATTTTCACTTTGATTTTGAACTTGAATAGAGCGCGTAATAACAGCTCGCTTTGCATAAATCGTATATAATAAATCTAACTTAATATTGCTAACATGATCAGTCAATGTCACAATTAATGTTTGCGCTTCATCATCAGAATCTGTATACGTACTTGGCAATCCTTTTAATTTAGGCTTACCATTTTCAATTCTAAAGGATTCAAATTGAAAGCGACTACTATATGACCCATTTGCCTGATGGACAATGATTGCAGGAGTACGATAATCATCAATTCCATTTGTACTATATTCCTGTCGTAATGTATCAGGAGAAAATGTACGATCTAATGATCCAGGCAAATTTCCTGAAAATCCACGATCAACATGCGGATATTTCATTTCATCATGATATTGACGAACTGCTTTGCCAAAGTACAGGTGGCTTAATAAGCCACCTTCTTCAATTTGAAAAAGATAAGAAATCAAGTCATTGTGTAAGTGAAATGTCTTGGTTTCTTCATTAAAATCAATTAATTTTTGCATTGCGATCTCACCTTTCATCAAAAAAGTAAGCGCTTCCTAAAACACAATTACATTATAATTGATTTCACTTTAAAAGTAAAAGGAAATTAAAAAGTGTGATTTCAATTCAAGAAAGTTCAATCTTTGCTTAAATCTTTTTGAAACCACACTTTTTTGAATTAATTTTGTTGTTCATTTCTAATTTGACGCTTAATTGCACCTTTAAGCATGAATGGTGCTGCTAAAGTCGTTAAAATAATGACAAAAATAACTGCAGAATAGTAATCTGGCGATAGTAATTTTGATTGATATCCAATTTGAGCAATAATCAACGCCATTTCGCCCCGTGAAACCATTCCTGAACCAATGATATTCATAGAATCAAAATCCATACCAACCATTTTTACTCCAACGCCACATCCAAGCCATTTAGTTAGCAAGGCTAAAATTGTCAAGGCAATAATAAAGAAGAGGTCTTTAATAAAACCATCAAATGTCATATTTAATCCAATGCTGACAAAAAACATTGGAATAAACACTGCATATCCAATTGGCTCAATGTTGGAATCAACTTCTTGTTTATACGGAGTTTGAGCAATTGCAACTCCCGCAAAAAATGAACCTACAACGTCACTTAACCCAACTAATTCTGCAAGCCATGCCATCCCTAAGCATAGTACAAGTGACATTAAAATTACTGATGCAGAGATCGTTAACCTTTCTCCTAAACGCATCATCTTTGGTGCAATCCACTTAAATAACAGGTAAATTACCACAAAGTAAGCTGCATCTAAAATTAAACTCATCCCAATGCTATTGCTATGATGCTCCCCCTGTGAACTTGATACATTACTAAACATACTGATTAAGACACTTAAAATCATTACTGAAATGATATCATCAATTACAGCTGCCCCTAGTATGGTTGTTCCTTCTTTAGAGTTTAATCGCTTTAACTCTTTTAAAACTTCAACTGAAATTGAAACCGAAGTTGCTGCAAAAGTTACTCCCAGAAAAATGGCTTGTTCATTATTAAAATGAAATAGTCTTCCAAAAAGATAAACTAATCCAATTGGAAAGATAACTCCACTAATTGCCACCACAACTGAAGGTTTAAAATATTTCTTCAACATTCCTAAATCGCTTTCTAATCCAGCGATAAACATTAAAATAATCACTCCGATTTCAGAGAAAAAATGCATAAATTCATTGTCATGAATCCAGCCAAGCATTGCAGGTCCTAATAAAATTCCTACTAACAGTTGTCCAATTACTGCTGGAATCCCAATTCTTCTACTAAAGTGTCCTGCAAATGCAGTTGAAATTAAAACTAAACTTAACGTACCTAAAAATTCCAAAATGGAACATCCTTTCACTCAAAATTACAAAAAAAGAGAGTTCGCCTCTATATGACAAACTCCACTTCGAACAAATATTTTTATTCTATTTTATCATTGATGAATTTATTTGTCATCTCCTAAGAAAAAATCTGATTATGATATACTTATATTAAATTAGATGGGAGGAATCAATATGAAAATCAATCAATTCGCACATCTTGAGGTTCCATATGATACTAAAATCAAAGAATTAAAACGCATTAATTTTTTAGATGACCGCATGTTAACAATGTCATTAAATTCTCTTTTCCTTTCACTATTAAGAAAAGCAATGCTTGAAGTCCAAAGTGAAACCATCTTTAATCAAAAACTTCATGCTCTACTTGCAACTAGTGAACTTGATTTAGCAGAATATTTAAGAGACAATCAAATCGATGCCACTGTTTTTTATAGTATTGCAATGCAATTACTTGAATTTGAGGTTGATGATGATTTTGATATCACAAAACCATTTGAAAAAATGGATGAGTATCAACTATTTCACCACGTAACAATCAATAACCAAAAAGAGCTTGTTTCCGCTTGGTATGATCTTTTATGTACACATACTAAAAATGGCAGAACTTATCTTGATACCTTAGCAGCTAAAGGATATTTCAAACAATTTTGGGAACTTCCGGTTGATCAAAAACCAATTTTCTTTAATGGTAAAAGTCAACCAGTATTTAACACATCTAAATTAATTCGGGATGTTGTTTATGTTGAATCCTCATTAGATACAGATCATGATGGCAAACGTGATTTACTAAAGGCTGAAATCATTCGCCCTGCAGATACATTATTAGGATTAAAAGTACCAGCATTATATACTGCAAGTCCATATAATCAAGGAACTAATGACCAAACTGCCGAAAAGATTACTCATAATGTAGATGTCCCATTAAAACGTAAAGAACCTAATCAAATTAAATATGAAGATATTGAATATCATAATGAACATATTGAATTGCCACCTCAAAGAACTGCCGCTGGCAAATCTCAAGCCGCAGAAGAAACATTTGACCATGCTAAAGCTGTTCCATTAAATGACTATTTTCTTGCACGGGGGTTTGCTGTAGTTTATGCTGCTGGAATTGGAACCATGGATTCTGATGGCGAACGAACTTGTGGTTCAAAAGAAGAAACTCTTTCTACAACTGCAATCATTGAGTGGCTAGCAGGAGATCGCAAAGCTTTTACTAATAAAACTGATAACATTGAAATTAAAGCATGGTGGTGCAACGGATCAATTGCAATGACTGGTAAATCATACTTAGGAACACTTGCAACTGCTGCTGCAACTACTGGAGTTAAGGGATTAAAAACAATTATTTCAGAAGCAGCCATTTCAAGTTGGTATGATTACTATCGCGATGGTGGATTAGTAATTGCTCCTGGTGGATTTCCTGGTGAAGATGCTGATGTACTTGCTGAAGAGTGTTTCAGTCGGCAAAAACAAGCGGGGGACTACTTAAAAATTAAGGACCAATTTAATGATGATCTTGCACAAATTACTAAAGATCAAGATCGAAATACTGGTGATTACAATCGTTTTTGGGATGCACGTAACTACTTAAAAGACGTGCAAAATATCAAATGTGATGTTGTAATGGTTCATGGATTAAATGACTGGAATGTAAAACCACGCAATGTATTTAATTTATATAATGCACTTGAAAATCTTCCGATCCAAAAGAAACTATTTCTTCATCAAGGTCAACATATTTACATCGATAACTTCCAGTCAATTGACTTTACTGACATGATGAATTTATGGTTGTCCAATAAATTATATGGCATCAAAAACCATGCAAATGAATTATTGCCAGATGTATGTGTCCAAGATAACAGTACTGAAGAAACCTGGCATACATTTAGTGGATGGCACACTGATAATCCTCAAAAGCATGAATATCAATTTGCCCCAAATCATTTAACAGATGTGTCTGCAAATGAAACTTTAACATTTAACGACCACTTAAGTGAAGCTGATTTCAATCTTTATAAGCAAGATTGGAATAAATGGCAATTTGACTTACTTAGTGATCAATCGAATGCATTAAGCCATAATCGGTTAATTTTTAAAACTGATAAGTTTCTCAATGATGTTTATCTCCAAGGAGCCCCACACATTAAATTAAAGGTTTCATCTGATCATGATAAAGGCATGTTAAGTTTCATGCTCGTTGATTTTGGAAAAGCGAAACGTTTAGGCGAAAACCCAAGTCTTTTAGGCACAAAAATCCTTGATGCTGGATATCAATGGCGTGAAAATGATTTGATGGAATTCAAATTAACTAAAGAAACTCCATGGAAAATGATTACTAAAGGACACATTAATCTTCAAAACCGGCAATTTGCTTGGAAAACAGATGACCTTAAACCAAATCAATTCTATGAATTAGAAGTGGAATTACAACCAACATTTTATCATCTGCTTAATGGTCATCAACTAGGATTAGTAGTATATTCTACTGATATGGAAATGACTATACGAGGAAATGAAGACATCAATTACTCGCTTGACCTTAATGACTGTCACCTATCTGTTGATTTTGAGGAATTAATTTAACAAGGTGTGACAAAAGCTTTTAAATAAGCATAGCATAAGTTAGAAATGCACATAGCAAAAAGACTGTGAGAAATCACAGTCTTTTTTTTGTATTTTTAATTAAATTACTTCAATGTCTTTATACACATCAAGATGTCCTGCTGTTGTTAAAAAAGTTGCTCCCTTTGTACCATCCTTATGACTTGGCAATCCCTTAACAATAGCTGAATTTTCTAAATCATTTCCACGCACGGCTGCAATCGTAATCGTTGGTGCTTTAATGGCACGTAAACTTAAATCGCCTACATCGGTAGTTAGTTTAAAATCACCCGTAGCGGTAAATTCTCGTACAGAAACATCCCCAGCTCCTAATGTAATCTTGCCATCATTAAATTCATCTTTGCGTAATTTTAAGTTTCCTTCGTCAATTGAAGCAATCAATCGATCTTCAATGTTAATTTGATCAAACAAAACATCGCCGGTACCATCATCTAAAATAAATTGCTCAATATCCATCATTTTCATCACTAAATTGCTTTCTTGAGTACTTATATTTAGTTTTTTAAATCGTGAATATGCAAGTGTGACTGCACCTGAATTAGTTTTTAAAAAAATTTGCGGAATTATTATATTACTAATTGCAACATCTCCACTATCAACTGTCGCTTTGATGTCGATTTGTTCTTTTGGTGGTAAGGTAATTTCTAAGCGACTTTTACCAATTGCAAATTTGAAAGCTAATGAATGTGTTAAATTTTCTAAGCCTCTTTTTTCATGAATGTTTAAAACTGTCCCCTCTTGCTTAACAATCAATCTATCATGATCATTTTTTTCATCATAGTAAATTACACTTAATGCATCACCTTGATGAATAACTAAGTCCGTACTAGTTAAGTCAATTCTTAACTTCTTAAATGAATTAACATCAAATACATGTGCAAATTGTTTTTTGTTAAACACTGTCTTCACCTCTCAAACTTCTTTCCTCTTTAATCATACTATGAACTTTGTTTGTGCTAAAGCACTAGTTTTTTGAAAATAACTCCGCCCATTAACGTCACATTTCATCTTTTTCCATACACTTATTATATATCAAAAATAAATAACTATTTAGATTAACCATCTTTTTATTAAATTTGGGTAAAAGCTTAGAATAGTGCTACAATGAAATTAATTTATGAAGAAATAGGGTGAGAAAATGCGTGAAGGCACTAAAATTATTACATTAGACAATGGCTATCATCTTTGGACACATACAAGCGGACAAGGAGATATTAAACTACTTTGTTTACACGGCGGACCTGGAGGAAATCATGAATATTGGGAAAACTTTGGTGAAGAACTTGCAGATCTTGGTGTCCAAGTTACTATGTATGATCAACTTGGTTCCTGGTATTCTGACCAACCTGATTACTCTAATCCACAAATTGCAAATAAGTATCTTACATACGAATACTATCTTGAAGAAGTTGAAGAAGTGCGTCAAAAATTAGGCTTAGATAATTTTTACTTAATTGGACAATCTTGGGGCGGTGCATTAGCAATGATGTATGCACTCAAATACGGTCAACATCTTAAAGGATTAATTATCTCATCAATGGTCGACAACATCAATGAATATTTGGAACATATTAATTATCTGCGCGAAAAAACACTTACTCCAACAGAAATTGCTTACATGAAAGAATGTGAAGCAACTAATAATCTTGATAATCCACGTTATCAAAAATATGTTGACATTTTAAACCGTGAATATGTTGATCGTAAGCAACCTGAACAAATTCGCCATTTAGTTACAACAATGGCTACTCCAGTATATAATGCCTTTCAAGGAAATAATGAATTTGTGGTTACTGGTAAATTAAAAGAATGGGATATTCGTGATCGCATTAAAGATATCGTTGTTCCTACACTTTTAACATTTGGTGAACACGAAACTATGCCATTATCTTCTGCTCGGCGAATGGCACAAGATATTCCACACGCTCGCTTAGAAACTACTCCTGGTGGCGGCCATCATCATATGATAGATAATGCTCCAGTTTACTTTGCTCACTTAAGAAAATTTTTAAGTGATGTTGAACAAAACGAATTTGAATAATGTGTTGGTGAAAAAGTGAAGGTGTGACAAGCTTCTTTTAAAAGTTTAGTCACATCTTTTTTATTGAATCGTTTTCTTACTTAAATACTATATTAAAATTCACTTTTTCTTCTTCAATTTATTTCTAAACGTGGTAAACTATTTATGTTTATATAGTATTGGAGAGTATTTACATGAAGAAAAAATTATTGTCTGGAAGTTTTTGGATGATGATGGGCAGTATTCTTTCACGGGTACTTGGAATCATCTACTTAATTCCATGGTTAATGATGATGGGTAGTTTAAGTCAACGTAATGCTGCTCAAGCAATCTTTAACTCTGCATATACACCATATGCACTTTTTCTTGTACTGAGTCAATCAGGATTTCCGTCATCAATTGCGCGTCAAATCGCTGAATATAATAGTGAAAATAAATTCCGCAATAGTTTACGGGTATTCAAGTATGGGATGTTAGTAATGCTTGGAATGGGAATTGTTTCTGGAATTTTATTTTGGTTTGCAGCTCCTTGGATCGCTTCAACTAGTCCAGTTGTTTCAGTTGCAGCTACCACTACAACAATTCGTTTCTGTGTACCTGCATTAGTAATTTTGCCACCAATGAGTTTGATTCGAGGCTTTTTCCAAGGAAATTCTGATATGCAACCATATGGAATTTCACAACTATGGGAACAATTAACCCGGGTTATTTTTATTATTGCAACTACTTTCGTTATTATGGAAGTAATGCATGGAAGTTACTTAAAAGCAGTTAATTATAGCACGCTTGCTGCATTTATTGGAGCAATTTTTAGTTTAATTTATCTTGCATATCATGCACTAAAAAAAAGGGCTGAATATGAAGAAATGTATGATGTTAGTTTACCTGCAGATAATGATCATATCCCTACAATTTTTAAAAACATCATTCAGGATGCGATTCCTTTTGTTGTAATTGGTTCTGCAATCACTATCTTCCAATTTATTGATCAATTGACTTTTAAAACAACTGCAAGTGATTTAATGGGCATGCCACTTACAACCGCACGTGATTTATTTACTTATTTCTCAGCTAACCCTAATAAAATTACGGCTGTAGTAATTTCACTAACAACTGCGATTTCAGAAACATCCTTACCGCTTCTTGCTCAAAAACAAAGTCGAAGTAAAACAGGTAATATATTGTCACAAAATATTGAGTTAAACTTAACTTGTTTAATCCCCGCTTCTCTTTTACTTTCAATTTTGTCATGGGAAGTTAATGGAATTTTCTTTGATTTTCAAGAACTAGGTGCTGAATTGATGTCCTTTGCTTTAGTTAATAGTATTATACTTGCCTTATTCATTAATTTCTTTACGGCAGTTCAATCAATGGGATATCAACGTTATGCAGTTAAGCAATTTTTCGTTGGAATGGTTTTAAAATTAGCTTTACAAACTCCAGCAATCTACTTCTTCGGTGCATTTGGTCCAACTCTTGCAAGTTCAATTGCATTTGGACTAGTAACCTTAAATGTTTACTTAATGCTTCGGCGTGAATATATTCAACCAGGACAATTACGATATGCATCTAAGATTTTAAAAATTAATCTAATTTTACTTGCAATCACATTTGTCATTAATCGCATTATAAAATTATTCTTTGTACCTCAATCTAAAATCACTGCGTTTATCTACTGTATAGTAATTGGAGTTGCTTTTGCAGCCGCATACTTCTTCTTATTGAAGAAAACTGGATTGCTTACAATTATTTTGGGAACAAATGATGAAAACGAAGAAGATCATGTTGAACATGAAGAGATCATTTTAGAGCCGGCAACTGATTTTGAACTTCAAACTGAAGAACGCATTCACGGTGCTCATTTTGATCCCGCTGACTTAAAAGCGTTTCATGACAATGATGCTAATCATCATGACGACCAGCAACCCATCGGAAAACATTTTAAATCATAATTATTAAATAAAGACTGTGTTCTAAAACACAGCCTTTATTTTTTCATATCTAAAATCGTATATGAATGTTCCCCATTATAAGGATGACGATTAATTGAGTATTCTAATGGAATACCATTTTCTAAGTAAACAATTTGAGCAACTTGTAAAATTGGATCATCTTCATTTGCTTTTAAATATTTACAATCATCTTCAGTGGTTTTTTCAGCAGAAATTTTTCGAAAAGCACTTCCTATTTTTAATCCCAAATTCTTTTTTATGTAACGATATAATGATCCATTTAATATTTTCTGATTTAAATTTGGAACTAATTTTTCTGGAATAAAAGTATGTTCAAAAACATATGGCTCATCATCAACAATTCTTAGTCTTTTAATTTCATACACTGGATTGGTATCCTTTATATGTAATTTTTCACATAAAAATCGGCTAGGAAAATGAATATCAAATAAAGTTACTTGACTTTTAATATGATCTCCTAATTCTTCTGTCAATCCTTCGTATTCATTTAATGGTAGTGCATCCCGTTGTTGATCTGCATCTTGACGCACATAAGTCCCTGATCCTCGTTGTGAATAAATGTATCCTTCATAAGATAGCATATCAAGCGCCTTTTTGACGGTCATTCGGCTAGTTTTAAATTCACGTGAAAGTGCATTTTGATCTGGAATTGCCTCTCCAGCCGGATATTGCCCACTCTTAATTCGATTTTTGATTTCATTAAAAATTGCTAAATATTTTGCTTTTGGCATTTCGTCACTTCCTTTTATTAAAAGAGGCTGTGATAAAAATCATAGCCTCAAATTAATTCACCTCAAAAAGATGCTTTATTTATTATTTTTTTGTGCCTCTTCTTTAGCAAGTAATAAGCAGCCAGTAATTCCAGCATCATCACCTAAAGCACAATGCACAATATATTCACCCAAAGCAGGAGTTTTAACGTAACCGTTCATTAACTTTTCAAATTCTTTACGAATTAATGGGAAAAGTTGTTCTTGTTTAGAAACACCACCACCAAAAATAATCCGTTCTGGTGATAAAATCAATGTATAATCCATGCAGGCTTGTGCAAGATAGTAAGCAACGATTTCCCAATCTTTATCATCTTTTGGAATTTCATATGCCTTAACTCCATGATGACGTGCTTCAATTGCAGGACCAGCGGTCATTCCTTCTAAGCAATCATGGTGATATGGACACAATCCTTCAAATGTGTCTTCTGGATGACGGCGTAACATAATGTGTCCCATTTCTGGATGACCATATCCTTCAAGTAACTTCCCATTAACAACACCACCGCCACCAACGCCGGTACCAACGGTTAAATAAACACAACTTTCATCACCTTTAGCTGCACCTTTTTTCAATTCACCATATGCAGCTACATTTACGTCAGTTGTCCATACATAAGGTACGTCAAAACGTTTCTTCATTTCACCTAAAAAATCATAGTTAGCCCAACCTTTTTTAGGAGTAGTTGTAATATAACCATATGTACCAGATTTTTTGTTTACATCAATTGGTCCAAATGAGCCAATTCCAATTGCTTCAACTGGATTTTCTTCAAAAAATTTAAAAACTTCTACCATCGTTTCTTCAGGGACTGTTGTTGGAATTTTAACTCGTTTTACAATATTTAAATCTTCATCACTTACAGCGCAAACAAATTTTGTTCCGCCAGCTTCAATTGCTCCATACATTTTTTTCATTTTTATAACTCCAATTCTATATAAAAGTAATCGCTTTCTCTATTTTACAGCAAATTATTTTCAAATAAAAGATTTATTCAAAATATTTCATTGTTCTTCAAAAATAAGTATAATTAATAATGATTTAAATTGAAGGAAGGGTAATCTTGATGCGGGTAAAACGATTAGATCATATTGTATTAACTGTCAGTGACATTGCTAAAGCCACTCGTTTTTATCATGAAACTTTTGATATGCCAATCATCAGTGAACAAACTACAAGTGAAGTAACTACTTTACGTTGTGGTCATCAATTAATTCGATTGCAAAAGGTTGATCGCTCAACGAACTTAAAAGCTAAAAATCCAACTGCTGGTTCAGCTGATTTATGCATTGTTGTTGGTGATAAAATTAGTGACGTTGAAAATCATTTAAAAAGTTACTTTGTCAGCATTGTTGCTGGACCAATTAAAAAACTAGGATCTGAAGGTGAAATGACTTCGCTTTACGTTACTGATAATGATCAAAATTTAATTGAGATTGCTTCATATAAATAGCTTTTATAAAAAATGAGACCGTGAATAATCACAGCCTCATTTTTTATTTTTCAATCCATCCGCCATCAATTGGAACTGCTGCTCCATGAATATAATCAGCACGAGGACTAGCTAGAAACAATGTTAAATCGGCAACTTCTTCAGGTTTAGCCCATCTTTTGGCAGGAGTTTGTTCTGCAACCCATTTCGCCATTTGTGCATCACCTTCAAAATCAGATTTATTCATCGGAGTTTCAATTGCGCCAGGTGCAATGCAATTTGCTCGGATGCCGAAGGCTGCATAATCATAGTCTAATTGCTTTGTATAACCAATAATTCCACTTTTGGCTGCTGTATAAGCAGCCCCGCCACCACCTGCTACCATTCCGGCAATTGATGCCATATTAATGATCGTGCCTGCCTTTTTTTCTATCATTTGTGGCAAAATCAAATTGGTAATACGAAAAATACTTTTTAAATTAGTATTAAAAATGTCGTCCCAAAGTTGTTCACTTGTTTCAAGCGTTGGAGCAAAACCATCTAAAATACCAGCAGTATTGATTAAGATATCAATTTTTCGGTCTATTAAAAGTGGTCTTAACCATTTTTCAATCTGATTTTTATCACGCACATCGCACTGATTAAAGTGGAATTTTGAATTGGTTTTCAACGCATTAATCTGTTCATTTTGCTGAATATCAGCACCAAAAACATGTGCTTTAGCTGCTAAAAATTTTTGTGCTTGTGCCAATCCAATTCCTGAAGCCACACCAGTAATAATGACATTTTGATTTTCAAATTCTGGATATAAATTCATTAATCTACTAACTTCCAATCATTTGCAAGGACATCACACGAAGTAGGCATGAATTGTGATAAGGAAGGTTCTTCTTTAGTTTTAATCATCAAGTATGGATTGATTTTTTCACCATTTAAAGTGTCATCCTTAACCACAAAAATGTATTCTTCAGAACCACCCCAATTTGTTCGTACTGCTTTTTTGCCTTTTTTTAATTCAGGTAAAATTTCTTCAAAAGTCATTTAAAATACTCCTTACTTTGTTAAATCAATTCGTTTACTTAAAATTCCAATAATAATTGCTCCAACTGTCATTGAAATCAATTCACCAATTGCCACCGTTAAGTAAGTTGGCCAAAATGGTAAGTGATTTACATATTTTAATTCTAAAGCAACTGTCCATGTCATTAATGTACAAACTACCACTGCAATGATTAGTTTCCCAGTAGTAGATTTAACATGTTTACTTAATAAATAACTTAGTCCTGTCATTAAAAATGTTCCTAAAGAACCAAAAATTACATCAATGATCCCTAATGGAGAAAAACAATTTGCAATTGCACATCCGATTGTAAGTGCCCAAATATAACGCTTATTAAATATGGCAAGATTATTAAAAATTTCAGATAATCTCATCTGAATACTGCCATAACTAATTGGCGCACAAACTAGAGTAACTGCCACATACAATGCAGCAACAATTGCTGTTTTAGTTAAATTCATTAAGATAAATTTACTTTGAGATTTTGTTTTCACAAATATCGACCTCTTTCTAGTTTTTTTTAGTGGGATTTTCGCGAACCACTCTGCTGTTTAGTATACCATGAACATGGATAAGTTAATCATTTTTATTAGAAAATAAAAATAAGACCGCAAATTGCAGTCTTTAATTCCAACTAATCACAATACTTTCTTTTCCAATTTGACCAATCATCGATAAAGGCATATCGTGTAATTGAATTTTAGCAACCGGAAAAACGCGTTGCAATCCAGATAATAACCTTCCAATGAAACGATCATTTTGTACAGTTCGAACTACTGTAATTTCGATTCTTAATTCTCCCGTCATCTCTTGATAAGCAGGTGCAATTTGCCATCGAATTGCTCGAAATAACCGATTTAATTGTGCATATGTGTTGATTACTTGAAGTCTTCCATTATCGCCAAAATTCATTAATGTTTTCGGTTTAAAAAGTGCTTTTCCCATCATTGAAAGTCCATTTTTTACATACCCTAAAGTCGCTAAATGATTCAAATTTTTCATAATAATCAATGTTTGGGATTGACTTCGTACACTTTGTACTTCTAATTTAATTTGATTTAAACTAACGCCACTATCCACTAATTGAGCTGCTAGTACTGCTAAGTTTCCTTCAGCTGTTCCAAATGAGTATGAGTCAATAATATGCATTCTAATTTGATTTTGTTTTTGTGCAAATGAGCGTAAATTATCTCCTAATCCACTAATGCTATTTGCTACATGAATGCAAATCACATCCGTATAATTATTTTTAACTAGTCGGTTGATCATTTCTTGAATCGTACTAGTTGAAACTTGACCAGTAGTTAAAAACGATTTCGGTTGTTTTAACATTTCATATAAATTTTTCCGATCATAATAATATTTTTCATAGTATGCTTTTCCATTAGCTAATAATGGCAATGGTAAAATTTTTATTTTTAGCTTATCCTTTAGTTGTAAATCAATAATCGCTGCACTGTCCGTGAGAACCGCTACTTTCATAAAAAACCATCCAATTTATCAAATTCCTTTTATGTTTATCACTATCTTAACACACTATGACGTAAAATACGTTCCTAGTGCAAAACCTATAAATGCAAATGTAATTCCAATTAAATAACTGATAATTCCATACAACAATGATCCTGATAAATTTTTATCATGAATCATTGCAAATAACTCTGTGTTAAAGGTTGAAAAAGTGGTATATCCACCTAGAAAGCCTGTTCCAATAATAGAATAAATATTATTATTAATTTTCATTCCAACTAATGTCCCTAGTACAAATGCCCCTGATAAATTCAAAAATAGGGTCGCTAGCGGAAAGTTAATTCGTGTTTTCCTTTTAATTAAATTTGTTAAAAAGTACCGGACACATGCTCCTGCACTCGCACCAATACCAATCATCCAAATCATTATAGTTCACCTTTTCTATTTATCATCGTAACTATTTTATAAGCTCCTAATACACATAAAAAACCACCAAACATACTAATCGTTAAGTATATAAATGCATGTATCATTTGATGTGCATTGATTAATTTTATGAAATCAACTGTAAATGAAGAAAAGGTAGTAAAAGAGCCAATAAATCCAGTTCCTAATCCAACATTTAACCATTCAGGTAATGAATTGCGTTCAATCACATAGTAAGTCAAAAATGATAATAAAAAGCATCCTACTAAATTTGCAATAATAGTACCATTACTGCCCCACAGTTTTCCTAACCCACAGCGACAAAGTCCGCCAAAAAATGCAAAAAAAGCAACACTGATGTAATTTTTAATCTTACTATTCATTTGTATTTTCCTCTTTATATTCTACAATTTTTTGACTTAAATATCCTTCAAATTGTTTTTTAGGCTTATAACCAGTAACCTTTTCTTTTGCTTGACCGTTAACAAATAAAATTTGAGCAGGAATATTTTGAATATGAAATTTTTCAGCCAACTCCATATTTTTTTCGATATCAACCTTGGCAAACTTTATTTGAGTGCCAAATTGATCTTCAAGATCAGCTAATATTGGATCCAACATTTTGCATGGCTGACACCAATTTGCCCAAAAATCAACTAACACCAATTGGGATTGAGTTTCTTTTTCAAAATTTTGGTTATTCAAAGTAATTGCCACATAATCACTTCCTACTAAATAATTACATACTTCCTTATTTTACTCTTTAAATTCACCGCAAGCAAAATTAATTTGCAAAGGATCTTAATAAATTATTTGTCTATGGATATATATTTTTAGTTATAGATATGATACATTAAATGTGTAAATCATTATATTAATTTCAAGGAGGATTTTCATATAGATTGAAAACGAAATTTTATCAGATGACTGACCAAGAAGTCTTAAAGAAGTTAAACACTTCTACTAATGGGCTTTCTGACCAAGAAGTGCAAAAACGCCAAGAAGAATACGGCAAAAATGTACTTCAAGCCAAAAAACATACAACTTTACTTCAAAAGTTCATCGCTCAATTTAAAGATTTGATGATCGTCATTTTGATGGTAGCTGCAATAGTTGCAATGTTTGCTGGTGAAGTTTCCGATGCGTTAATTATTTTCGTCGTAGTTTTATTAAACGCTGTATTTGGTGTTTTCCAAGAAGCGAAGGCTGAAAATGCAATTGACGCCCTTCAAGAAATGACGACGCCTATTTCTAAAGTACGGCGCAACGGAACTGTTGTTCAAATTAAAAGTGAAGATCTAGTTCCAGGAGATATCGTTTTACTTGAAGCCGGAGATATTGTTCCTGCCGATGTACGGCTGATTTCAAGTCACAACTTGAAAATTGAAGAAGCTGCTTTAACTGGTGAATCTGTTCCGGTTGAAAAAAATACAGCAGTAATCACCGAAGATAACCAACCACTTGGTGAACAGCATAATCTTGGTTTCATGAATACTAATGTAACTTATGGAACTGCCGAAGCAGTTGTGACTTCAATTGGAATGAATACTCAAGTTGGACATATTGCTTCAATGCTTGATGATGTTGATAAAGCAATGACACCACTGCAAAAAAATATTACTCACTTGAGTAAGGTTTTGAGTGTTTTAATTTTAGCAATTGCTGTGGTCATCTTTATCTTTGGGGTAGTTACTGGACGTGAATCATTCTTAGATATGTTACTAACAGCAATTTCCTTAGCTGTAGCTGCAATCCCAGAAGGTTTACCAGCAATTGTAACCATCACTTTAGCTTTAGGAACACAAACTATGGCTAAACGACAAGCGCTTGTCCGTAAACTTCCTGCGGTTGAAACATTAGGAACAACTGAAATTATCGCTTCAGATAAAACTGGAACTTTAACACAAAATAAAATGACTGTGGAAAAATTCTATGAAAATGGTCAATTAATTGATGCTAAAGATTTCCATGCTGATATGACTGCTAAATTACCTGAAATTATGATTTTAGCTAATGATAGTCAAAAAACGCCAGATGGTTTAGTTGGTGATCCAACTGAAACTGCCTTAATTCAATATTACTATGATCATAACGATGATGTAGCAAAAGTTGAAAACAGCTTTAGTCGTGTAGGATCAATTCCATTTGATTCTGAACGAAAGTTAATGTCTGCAATCGTAAAAGACCAACAAGATAACTTATTCGTGATGACTAAAGGTGCGGTTGATGAATTACTTAGAAGAGTTACTAAAATTTTAGATCATGGTAAGGTTCGTGACTTTACAAATGATGATAAGGAAATGATCCTTGCTGTTAATAAGCAACTTGCACAAGATGCGTTACGTGTTTTAGGATATGCATATCGTCCGTTATCAGATGCAGGTGCTCCATTTACATCTGAAAACTATGAAGAAGATCTCATTTTTGTTGGATTAACCGGAATGATTGATCCACAACGTCCAGAAGTTAAGGATGCAGTTCGTGAAGCTAAAGAAGCTGGAATTCGTCCATTAATGATTACTGGTGACCATAAAGATACTGCCCGTGCAATTGCAATTCGGTTAGGAATTATTTCACCAGATGACACTGAAGGAGTTATTACTGGACACCAATTAGATCAAATGTCTGATGAAGAATTACGTAAAAACATTACTAAGTATTCTGTTTTTGCACGTGTTGCCCCAGAACACAAAGTACGTATTGTTAAAGCATGGCAATCTCATGGTAAGATCGTTGCAATGACTGGTGACGGTGTTAATGATGCCCCTGCTTTGAAGACTGCTGATATTGGCGTTGGTATGGGAATTACTGGTACAGAAGTATCTAAAAACGCTTCTGACATCGTTTTAGCTGATGATAACTTTGCAACTATTATTGTTGCTGTTAAAGAAGGTCGCAAAGTCTTTGCTAATATTCAAAAAGCAATTCAATACTTGCTTTCTGCTAACCTTGGTGAAGTCTTAACTCTTTCAATGATGACATTCTTAGGTTGGACAATTTTTGCTCCAGTGCAAATTTTATGGATCAACCTTGTTACTGACACATTCCCTGCAATTGCTTTAGGACTTGAACATAGCGAAAAGGGAATTATGAAACGAAAACCTCGAGGACAAAAATCAACTTTCCTTTCAAATGGGGTTGGTTTAAGTATTATTTATCAAGGATTACTTGAAGGTTTATTAACTCTTGGAGTTTACTGGTATGCAATTAACTTCCCATTCCATCATACTTCAAGTGCAATCCATGCAGATGCATTAACAATGGCATATGCAACCTTAGGATTACTTCAGTTATTCCATGCGTTTAACTGTAAATCATTACATGGATCAATCTTCAGTAAGAACAGTTTTAATAATAAATTCTTTAACTGGTCAATTTTAGTTTCAACAATTTTACTTGGAGTAACTATCTTTGTTCCTGGTTTCAACCAAACATTCCACGTTACTCAATTAGCTGCTCCTCAATGGATGGTAGTAATCTTCGCTGGGATCTTATTAGTAGCAATTGTTGAAATAGTTAAATTGATCCAACGAAAAACTAAAAAGGCTTAAATGTATAAATTAAAAGAACTTCAAAATTTGAAGTTCTTTTTTGTATGATAATAAATCATAAATAAGCAAATATCAGCTGGAAATGCATATGAAAATAACTCTTATTGTTTGTGAAACTCAATTTATAGAAGATATGACAAAAAAACTGTAACGTGTAGTTACAGTTTTTTTAATTCGGATTTTATAAAATATTAGTTAACCCCATCCATTAAGCGATGAATCTTCTTTACAAAGAAGAAAAGAATAATTCCAAACACAATACTGATAAGACCAATTGTTAAGAAATATGGAACTTCAGTTGAAGATGAGTAGTATTTAACTACTTGAGAATTAATCGCTTGACCAGCAGCATTTGCTAAAAACCACATACTCATCATTTGAGATTTAAATGCTTTTGGCGCAAGTTTAGTAGTTACTGATAAACCAATTGGAGAAATTAACATTTCACCAATTTCAACGATGAACCATGACATTACAAGCCAAAACGGACTTACTCTTCCAGTAGTTCCTTCTAAAATTCCAGGTAATGCCATCCAAGCATATGATAATCCAGCAAAAATCAATCCAGCTGCAAATTTGCCAGGTGCACTTGGTTGATTCTTCCAATGACTCCATAACCATACAAAAACAGGTGTTAAAATCATAATAAATAATGGATTTAAAGTTTGGAAATTTGATGCTGCAAAGTGCCATGAACCAATATGTAAAACTGTTCGATTCTCAGCAAACAAAGCTAATACAACCGAGCCAGATTCTTCAATTGCCCAGAAAATTGCTGCTGCAATAAATAATGGAATATAAGCACGTACACGTGAACGTTCCACTTTAGTAACCTTTGAACTTCGTAACATAATTACAAAGTAAATGATCGGTAAGGCTACAGCAATTAATGTAATTAAAGTAATGACATTATCAATATTAAGAGTACCAGTTGTACCCATGATTCCTAATACAACTACTAATGCAACAATTCCAATAACAACATCCTTAATAATTGGTTTTAAATCTTCCTTACTAATTGGATCTTTAGGATGTAATGTATCTTCTGGAAGATATTTTTTGCCATCAAAATAATATTGAATTAAACCAGCAAACATCCCAATTGCTGCTAATGCAAAACCTGCATGGAAGTTCATATTACCATTATGACCAAACTTTTCAGCTACGAATGGAACTGCCCATGGAGCAATTGCAGCACCTAAGTTGATCCCAAATACAAAAATATTAAAACCAGCATCTCTTCTTCTGTCTGTTTCAGAATAAAGATCACCAACCATGTCAGAAACATTTGGTTTTAACAAACCTGTTCCTACTACAATAAAGGCAATTGAAGTGTATAAAGCGGCTGCTCCAAATGGTAATGACAATACGATATGTCCCAACATAATAAACACACCACCAAGGAAAACTGTCTTTCGACTTCCCCAAACACGGTCACTTAGCCATCCGCCAACTACACCAGCCATATAAACTAAAGAGCCATAAATTGACATAATTGAGGCTGCAGTGCCTTCACTAAAACCTAATCCGCCTTTGCTAATTGCAAAATACATATAGAACAGCAAAATGGCACGCATTCCATAGTAACTAAAACGTTCCCACATTTCAGTTGAGAATAAGGTTGCTAAGCCCCGCGGTTGACCGAAAAATGCTCGGTCTTGTTTCTGCTGTGTATCCAATATATTTCCTCCTAATCCGGGTTAAAAACATTTAATTTTTAACCTTATAGCAAAACCTATGCTATAAACGTTTTTAAACTTTATGCTTTATATTTTATCAATCAGATTAAAAAAACGCAATGGTAAAATTAAAAAAAAATGAGATTGTCATTTAACTTAAATCAGGTTACCTTTATAATACTAATCAATTTTGCAATAAAAAAGCTTAATTTCTGCTTCATAGTAGAAATTAAGCAATTATTAAAAACGATTTAATCATTTAATTTTATGATTCTATTTAAAAGATAGGCATTATAAATTTAAAGTATTTCTAATTTAATTACTTCCGTTTTCTTCTTAGATTAATTCCGATAACCATACTAGCCATTGCTAGCAAAGAAGTTCCCAATAAAATTGAACGGACAGAAACTTTTTCACCCATTTGAGGTAGGTTACTATTATCTTTATTATAAGCAACACTATCATTTGAAGAAACTGATGTTGTGTTTATTTTTTCACTATCTTGCGTATTTGCAACGTTTGAGTTTTTCTTTGATTCATCATTTGATTTATTACTTGATTCTAGTAAAACATTTGCACTTGAACTTGTTTCACCGCTTGTACTTGATGAAGTGTTTGAGCTAGAACTTGCTTCACTACTTGTGCTCGATGAAACATCTGCACTTGAACTTGTTTCACTACTTGTACTTGATGAAGTATTTAAGCTAGAACTTGTTTCACCACTTGTACTTGATGAAGTATTTGAACTAGAGTTTGCTTCACTACTTGTACTTGATGAAGTATTTGAACTAGAGTTTGCTTCACTACTTGTACTTGATGAAACATTTGCACTTGAACTTGTTTCACCGCTTGTACTTGATGAAGTATTTGAGCTAGAACTTGCTTCATTACTTGTGCTCGATGAAACATCTGCACTTGAACTTACTTCACTACTTGTACTTGATGAAGTATTTGAACTCGATTGTTGTGCATCTTGCAATGCCTGAACAGCTTGATCATATGCGTTTTGTGCATCATTAACTTTTTGTTGAGCCTCTGTTTGGATTTTTTTAGCATTACTGAGAGCTTCTTGAGCTGCATTTTTTTCATCCATAGCATTAGCAAGATTTTGCTGAACATCGCTAATACTTACCTGTAAATTAACAATTTGCATATACATCGCCTTGCCAGCATCACTTTCTTTTTCTGCTGTTGATAATGCATAGTATTTATCTTCAATCACAAGCAATTCACTTTCTAATTTTCCCCATTCATCATCAAGCGAACTTACTTTTTGTTTACTTGCAGTTAAATTTTGTTGAGCTGTACTTACAGCAGAATTAGCTTGTTGTAGGTTTTGTTGTGCATCTTGTAATTCTGCTTGTGCATGGGAAACTTGTTGTTCCAAGTCTGAAATTGTATCTGCTTTTACCACAATCCCATCTTCTGAAAACAAGTTAACTGACCCATTTCCAATAACACTCGCAGCCAAAACTCCGCTTAATGTTAATGTACTTATTAAAACCTTAGCTTTTTTCAATATAATATCCTCCAAATTATATTTCTTAACATTTTAATTCGATATAAAACGAATGTTAACTCCCAAAATCATCTTACATTATCAACCAAAAACGCACAATATCACAAATATCTTTTTAATAATTAACTAACAATTATTTATGAATTTCTTTAAAAAGAACTACGATTTGTGCATAAATTAAGAGGTTGTAAAAATTACAACCTCTTAATTTAATTAGTTATTAAAAACTTCAAGTGTTTTTTTAGTTGCATCCTGAGTTTGTTCAAGTTCTCCACGCACAATAATTCTTGTTTTAACGCCTGGTTCACCGGATGAACAGGTTACTAAGGTAATTAACTTTTTGCCTGCAACATTATCAATCCATTGAACTTGATCTTCATTTACCACTTTTTTATCAGTTACTTTATACGTATATACTTTTTTACCATCAGTTACGTAAATACTTGCACCTGTTTTAATATTTTCAAGTGGGCCAAATAAAATACTGTTATCTTCCATATGGTGCCCAGCAAGTGCATAGTTACCTTCTTCACCCATCTTTTCATTTGGCTTCATTGTACCTGCACCACGCATCAAATTATTTTGTGCAAGTCCATAAAAAATTGGTAACTTAATTCCTACTTGAGGAATTGCAATTTTCCCAATTGAGCCTTCTGCATCAGATGTAGCTGCCTTGGCAACATCTTTAGTATCAATCGGCTTAACTTTATCATAATCAAAGTTGCCTTTTTTCGGTTTTTGTTTCTCAATTGGTTTTTCAAGTGCGGTAGTTGAAATATGATTAACAATAAACGTTTTGATTTGCTCATTAAAAACTAGAGCTAATCCTACTATTGTTAATAAAACCACTAAGATACTAACTAAAACCTTTTTTATTCGCCCTTTTTTCTTTGGCTCCTTCATGTTCTATTACTCCCATCACTTTTCCAACAATTACTTACTTGAACTTTTCTTTGAATCTTTTTTATTTTTCTTATCCATTTTAATTAAAACAATTAGGATTACAATACTTGCAACTGAAATCAATGTTCCCAAAATAAAGAATGGTGGTTGATAAGTAAATGTTACTGTGTGTTTACCAGCACTTAAAGGTACTGCTAAAAATTCACCTAAAACTGTCTTAGATTTAACTGATTTGCCGTCTACTTTTACACGCCATCCCTTTTGTGCTGGAATAGTTGTCATTAATACTTGATTTTTCTTTGTCGTAATTGTTCCACTAATCTTAGTATCACTAAAGTGAGTAAGTTTTAATTCGTTTTGTTTTAATTGTTTCATCAATTTATCATACTTACTCATATCAAGATAATACAATCCAAAACTATCAAGTTGTAAGTTCTCATTATTAAGCGTCATCGTCAATGTTTGCTTTTGTCCCTTTTGATTTCCAGGAGTTAAATTCAAGACCATTGGCGAATTAAAATCGCTTGTTTGAGTTAATGTTTGTCCATCCATTGAAAATGTTGCTGCATTATTACTAAATGCAGGCCCAATTGTTAAATAGTATGGATCATTAGTAGTTGGTGTAAATGGCATTTGAATTGTTGCTTCTTGATTACTATCAAGTTTAGTATAAACATTATTTCCTTCATTTTTTAAATTACTATAAACGACGCTTAAATTTTTGTAAGATTTAAATAATTTCAAGTTTTTATCGCCAGCTAAAGCTGCAGCAATTCGATTTTGATTTTGAATTGGTTCAGCAACTTTCAACTTAGTATCCAAGATATCATCACTTGCAGCAAAACCTAATGCCAATACATTTTTATTTTGATAAATATTAGCTGCATTGGTTCCTTTTACGGTTGCATCATTAGCTAAATCAAGTCGAGTTGAATATGGTGTTAATGATGGTTCTTGTCCAGTTTGATTCATCATATACTTAATTCCTAAGAACGAATCAGTAAATAATGTTCCATTACTGTATGCTGTATAGTTATCACCTGATGAATTTCCAATCTTATTCATAAAGTTAGAAGTATTTGGATCTAACATTGAGTTAAACTCATCAGTTCCATAGTAATTAGCTTGCATTGGATCATCTTTTGAGCGCTCAAACGTCTTTCCAATTCGGTAAAATTGATTTTTACCTGGTCGAATATCTTTTAAAGCTTCATTTAAAGAAGTAATGTAACTTGTAAAACTACTTTGTCCTACATAATCAATTGGATTTAGACTCAAAGCAACATTAGCAGCCATTTCAAAAGTTGTTAATACTAATAATGATAGTTTTAGCCACTTCTTCATTGGAACTGATAGTAAAATTAAAAAACCAACAATAATAATACTGCTTATAACAATATTACTGCTCTTTAAGAAATTAAATGTCTTAATGTTATAGAAGCTATATTCTACAATTCCTCCTAAAACAATTACACTTAAAATTAACTGTAAGCGACTCAATCGCTCAACATTTAGTAATCCACGTGCAGCTAGTAAAATTAACCAAAAACATACAAGGTATGAGAACCGGTATGGGTACCATACTGGGAATTGCATTGCATGCCAGAATAAATCAAGTGGCTGATAGCAAAGTGAAATTACAAAAAATACACTCACTGCTACACTTGCAACTTTTTCCTTTGCTTTAATATTTTTACTTGTAAAGTAACAAATAATTCCAATTAAAACTAAAGTACCAACAAAAATATTTGGCGTTCCCTTTGGCATTTGATCAAAGTTAAATCCACCAACTAAAAACTTAGGTAGCATTTTCCACGGAGAGTAATCAAACTTCCATTCAAATGTTTTCGTATTATGTTGTGCTTTTGTTCCCAAAATTTCATAAAATGTTGGTAAAAGAACAATGGCAGCTAAACCAGCACTTAATAGCGAACGGCCAATGTAGCTGCGAATAACCTTCCATTTATTTTGAATTTTGTCGCTATGCCGCACAAAAGCCCAAATGAAATACATAATAGAGAAAATGCAAACCATATATCCCATATAGTAATTCGTAATTAAAATAACTGCTAAAAATACAGGATATACCCATTTACTCTTATTATTAAATAGATTTTCAATTCCAAGAATCATTAATGGCAAGAAGACGATTGCATCTAACCACATGACATTTAACATGTTAGCAACTACAAATCCGTTTAATGCATATGCAATTGACATTGCAGGCACAAGATAACCTTTTTGCCATTTTTCTTCTAATAATAATTTACTAAACGTCCAACCACTACATCCAACCTTTAGTAATGTAATGAGCATTACACCAAATGTTAACCATTTTCCAGGTGTAAACAAAAGAACTAAATTAAATGGACTAAATAAATAGTATGCCCACGTTCCCCACATACTTCCCCCTAAAGTATTTTGGAACGAATAGAAAAATTGGCTGAAATTATGCAACAATGTATTTCTGAAAAATGAATAGAAGTCAACATATTGTTGTCCTAAATCAACCGTTAAAATTGATGAATCCCCAAAAGGAAACATCTTACGATACATAAAATATCCTAATAAAATTACAACTGGAATTCCAAATGACATCAGTTGTAATAATTTGGAATTATTTCCTTTAATTTTAATTTCACGCGAGTTTTGATGATCTTTTCTCACGTTATTACTCACCCCAATGACATTAATTTTATAAGTTGTTAAAACTCAATACTTACATTGTCTTATTGTACCATAGAATAATTTGATGCATGTAATTTGCTAACACAAAAAAAAGAAAAAATAAAGATTAATTTAATGAAAATACCTTAATTAAATTATTGAAAATAAAAAAAGGATTACAACTTAAAGTTGCAATCCTAAATCAATTATTATCGTAATGAATCCCATGCAGGTAAATCTGTTTTAGCTTGAGCATTAATTTTTTGAGCTTCGCTTGAAATGTATTTTTGGTTGACAATAACTTCATAAACGTATTTATCAAACCATTCATCACTCATGATAAAATAACCTTTATCGCCAACTTTATCTCCCCATGAATTTTCAACTTTCCACTTAGTTGGTTTGCCATCAACCAAATCAACACCTGTAAAGGTCATTGCATGTGAAACTTCTCCATTTCGAGATGCAAGTCGTTCTTTTTTACTTAAATTCAAATCAATATTAAAAAGATCTCCTTGCTTGAAAAATTCAGGTGCAAGATAACCCTTTTGGCGATCTAAATCTTGTAAAACATCACAACCAAACCAAACTGTTTCACTCGCTTTTAATGATTCAATTACTGCTTGTTTTAAGGAAGACGTTCCTACATTTAAAAATTCAATGTGCTTTCCATCATAAATATAATCTTGGCTTGGAAGACCATATTTTTTGCCCATTTCGTGATCAGGAGCATCTAATAAACAAACATAATCATCAAAATCACGAGCAACATATTTATCATAAAATTCTTTAGGAGTTAAATCTTTATCAAGATGATATTTTTTATCATCATCGCGATATTCAAAATCAAATTTTTCAACTGGTTTTCCAAATGCATATACTAACATTCGATAAACTTCGCTTAAAGCTTCTTTTTTATATGCTCGTAAATCATCATCCGATTTACCATTAGCTTTCATTTCTCTTAATGCCATTGCATCTTTGCTTAATTTCAAATTCAAAGAAGAATTTAAGTCGGCTGTTTGATCACTTGTAAATGTTTCTGGCATCACACTTTGAGGAACTACTCCATATTTATTAATTAATGCCGCAGCGTTTGCCCATTGACCACCATCATTATCATTCCAATTTAATACTTCCAATAATTCACGATCATCAGCTGGACGATCTGCTAAACGAATAATTTCTTCTAAATAGTGATTAGCTTTTTCTAAACGATCAAAAAAGGAATTATAATTTTGAGAGAATTGAAAATCTTTCATTTTATATTTTTTAGCAAATTCATGTCGCAAAGTATTTAAAGTTGCAAACAACCAGCAACGCCCACTTTTCTTTTGGGCAGTCACCGTTCCTGTTTCGACTTCCAGTGAAAATACTCGGTTTAAACTCCGTTTAGCATCATAATTCATACTTGCTTTAACTACTCCATTTTCTTGAACAGAGCGAGCCAGTGCAGTTGAAGCAGGTGTATTAATTAAATCTTGATCAAATTTTGATAAATCAGCATATGTAATGTCTTTGATATCTTTAGTCATTCAAATTCCTTCTTTCATCAAAAACTAATTTTTGTTTAATTAAATTTTAACATAAGTGGAATGAATTTGCAGTAAAAAATTATTTATTAAAACAAGGTGTGACAAAAACTCCTAAACAGGTATGGCATAAGCTTCCAGATACAAAAAAAGACTGCAACCTCCGTCACAGTCTTTTAACTTTCTCAATTAATTATTAACAATTACAACTTTAGTTCCTGTTTTCAGATTCTCCATCATCCATTTAGCATCTGGCACTGATAAGCGAATACAGCCATGAGAAGCGGGTTCTTTTCCAAGTTTTTCCGCTTCATTAACTTCATATTGTCCATTTGAATCGATTGGAACCGAGTGGAATAAATATAACCCATGATCTTTCCACGAAAGCCAATAACGTGCACCTTCTCCTAATTCACCGTTATAAAACTCGTAACCACGTTCGCTTTCAATGTGAAAGGTGCCGGTGGGAGTACTACTAACTTCTTTTCCTTTTTTATTTCGGTGATAGGTTCCTCCACTTGAGTACATCGTGTAAATTACCTTTTTACCTGACATCAAATACGTACGATTCTTCTTTAAACTGACCTTTACCCAAAAATTCTTTACCTTACTTATATCTGGATATGGTAAATTTTCAGAAGGCTCTTGCCAATTAATTGGTACTCGCATTACAGTTGGCTTTTTTTGAATTGATGAACTGACTGCACTGGAACTTGAAGATTGTATTGCTAACGGTGCAGCTTTAGCACTTGAAACCGCTTGTTTTTTTTCATTTTCAATTTTTTCTTGTGCTTTTTTTTCAGAAGCAAAACTTTCGAGATGATGACAACCTAATAAACTTATGAAGACAAGCGGAATTAATAATAAATCAAAAATTCGGCGATGCCTTCTTTGCTTTCTTTCTCTTTTCTGGCGCTTATATCGTTCACTTCGAGTTTCCATATCTCACCTTTAGTTTTCTATTTTGACAAGCTTCTAAATATTATCATTCTTGTTAAAAAGCGAATCAACAGATTGATTATGATAGATCAATGAAATTGCCTTTGCAAAGATAGAAGCTACTGATACAATTCGTAATTGATCAAACTGTTTTTCACTTGGAATTTGAATTGTGTCAGTCACAATAACTTCTTTTAATTCTGAGTTGCTTAATTCTTCAACTGCCTTACCAGAAAATACGGGATGAGTTGCAACACCATAGACTTCTGTAGCGCCTGCCTTCTTTAAAACAGCGGCTGCATCAACCATCTTAGCACCTGTATCGATCATATCATCAAAAATGATACACCGGTGTCCAGCAACATCCCCAATTACATCTGTATTTTCTGGATTAACGCGATTAGCATCGCGTTTATCAACAATTGCAATTGGCGCTTTTAATAATTCAGCTAAGTTACGAACATTCTTTACACTACTATGATCTGGAGCAACTACGATTGCATCCTCATCTAAACCTTTTTGTTTAAGATAATCAGCTTGATCATAAATTGCTAATAAATGATCTACAGGAATATCAAAAAAGCCTTGAAGTTGGCCTGCATGTAAATCAAGTGTAATCACACGATTTGCTCCTGCCATTGTCAAAAAGTTAGCAATTAATTTTGCTGTAATTGGTTCACGCGGACGGGTTTTTCGGTCAGAACGAGCATAACCATAATATGGAATAATACAATTGATTGTGCCTGCACTTGCCCGCCGTAAAGCATCAATCATTACCATTAATTCCATGAAATTTTCATTAACTGGATCTGAAATTGATTGTAAGACAAAAACATCACATCCACGTACACTTTGATCAATATTAATTTGAATTTCACCATCACTGAAATGTTGGACAGTTGTATTCCCTAATTTTACACCTAATTTCGTTGCGATTTTTTGCGATAATTCGGGGTTAGAATTCAGTGCAAATAGTTTAATTCCTGCATTATCTTGCATAGTATATATGTTCCTCCAGCAAAATTACTAATTATATATTATTCTTTAATTCTATGAGAATTTACTAGTTTGTCAAGTTAGGACTAATTATAAAATTTTCAAACAAAAAGACTGCAACCTGTGCTACAGTCTTTAGTGTAATTAACTTTTCTGATTAAAAAATAAATTTCTTGATTTTTAATTCAATTAGTATTTTTCAACTTGTTCAATTAAATGTTTATTTTGTTGCAATGTTGCACGTGATTCTTTTTGAGCAGTTCCATTTTCAAAGATTAAATATGCTGATGCCAAATTTTTAACTTCTTGATAATAGTGAGTAATTAAAATAATTGTTTTTCCAATTTGATTCAACTGCCGAAAAACTTCAAGCATTTTTTGACGATTAGCCTTTGTCAATCCGATTAACGGTTCATCTAATAAAATTACGCGTGGATTTAATGCTAACACACTTGCTAATGCAACCATTCTTTTTTCTCCACCAGATAAATGATATGGTACATTATTTTTTAATTTTTCTAAGTCAAAAATGTGCAAACAATCTTCTACACGTTGCTTTACCTCATCTTCTGGCAAATCCATTTGCTTAGGTCCAAATGCAATTTCATCGTAAACAGTTGAATTAAATAATTGAATATCAACATTTTGGAACAATATTCCCACCTGTTGATGATATTGCTTTTTAGTAAACGACTTGCTCATCCATTCCTGGATCGTTCTATCTTCATATTTTATTTGTCCTTCTTTAGGCATTAAAAAGCCTTCAAACATTTGTAAAAGAGTTGTCTTACCACTTCCGTTTGGACCCATTAAGCATAAAAATTCACCCTCATCGACACTAAAGGAAATATCTTCAAAAACTTGTTTTTTGCCATACTTAAAACCTAAATTGCTAACTTCAAACATTACTTTACTCCTCACATTATGATCGCAATTACTAAAGCGACTATTTGACATCCAATTAAACTATAATCAACTGCATTTAGCTTATGAATCATGTATTCATACTTTCCTGTAAAGGCACGTGCTTCCAAGGCATTATATAATTCTTTGCCAAATTTAACCATTTCTAAGTATAAGTTACCAAAGATTACTCCAAACATTTTATGCTGATCTTTATCTGAACCCACCGAGCGTGCTTCAATTGCTTGAAGCATTTGAAGTAAGAAATTTCCTAAAACATGTAGATGTTTTACAAAAATATCAACTTGAAAAATAATAAAATTTGGCACATGTAATTGCTTTAATGCAGTTAAAAAATCATATACTGAAGTAGTTGTAGCATATGTAATCAACGCAATAAAGACAAAAAACATTTTAACTAAAAAAAGCCAGTTTCCATTTCCCATAATCAATGCTGGACTATATAAAATCACATTTAATGCTAATAGCCCTAAGCAACGTTTCAAAATTTTAACAATGGTATGGTTATTTTGACGAATTAATAAGATT
Organism: Ligilactobacillus sp. LYQ135; assembly: GCF_053711055.1. Taxonomy (NCBI): domain Bacteria; kingdom Bacillati; phylum Bacillota; class Bacilli; order Lactobacillales; family Lactobacillaceae; genus Ligilactobacillus; species Ligilactobacillus sp. LYQ135. The sequence continues at coordinate 110,619 of NZ_JBSJYT010000001.1, forward strand.
CCTTCATATAATCCTGTTAGCCAAATTACAAGTGGATTGTAGCTTGAACATAAAATAAATGAAATCATAATCACATTCGTTAAATATACGATCGGATGAAATTTATGTTCTTTTGATACTTTGCTTTCAACTTGAAGTTTAGCTAGTAAATTTGAAATAATCTTTTTATTTTTTAATAACCCACTTTTTTTAATTTCTGGTTGATACTCGTCTTTGACTGTCATCCAATCTGATAGTTGCATTTTTTATCACTTCATTCTTCTGCATCTTTATTAATAAATGCCTGTACGATTTTAGCAACCAGTAAAAAGATCACAATAGCTGTTAAGGCACATAGAATATATCCTATGGCTAAGCTTAATCCATGTGACATCCCTGGAATTGCATAGCCATCAAAGAGCGCATGGTAATTGTTACCCCGTTTAAATCCTTCAGGCATGATTGCCGGCAAGTTATATTTTTTCAATTGAGCTAAAATATCTGCACCATCCCATTCTCCCCATGCAGGAGCAGATGCAATTAAACCTAAAGGACATAGGATTAATGCAGTAATTATAATTGGCAATAATGCCTTACTCCATTTTCGTTCATCTTTTGGAGTATCTTGATTGTAATCAGCGGAATTATAAATTGTTTGCGGTGCAACTTTTTTAATGTATGCATATACCGCAAGGGTGATTCCGCCTTCAATTAATCCCACAATTAAATGTACCCCACCCATTGCTGGAATTGTTACATTTAAAGGATATGGACAGTAAAGCGGGTGTCCTGCCGCATTTTTAAATAAGACTGGTTGTAATCCTAATTCAACTGCACAAGTTAACGCTGCTGCAAGAATTCCAAAATAACCAGCGGCAAATGCCCCAATCTGATCTCCTTTTTTACCAAAGATTTTTTTACAAAGTAAGAAAATCCCATAACCTACAAAAGGCATTACGAAAGCCATGTTAAATGCATTTGCTCCAATACATAAAATTCCACCATCACCAAATAAAAAGGCTTGTAAAATTAACGCCAGTGTAACTGACAAACATGCACTCCACGGTCCAAGTAATATTGCAAGTAAAGCTGAACCAACAGCATGTGCAGTTGTTCCTCCAGGAATTGGCACATTAAACATCATAATTAAAAACGAAAGCGAGGCTCCAATTCCAAGTTGAACCAAATTTTCCTTTTTAGTTTCAATTTGAGCTTTAACCTTTTTGGCTGAAACATACCATACTGGTGCCATTGCTGCAAACATTGTTGCACAAGTTGCAGGACTTAAATAGTTTTCAGGAATATGCATGCCATTCTCCTTTCTTTACTATGCCCGTAAAGTTGCATCTTTACGTAATTGTAATTCAGGTGAATTAAATAATTTTTGACGTAAATAATTTGCTACTTCAAATTCTTTTTGACGGTTAGCATTAATGTTTTCTCCTAAAATTCGAACCACTAAACCCGGACCTTCTAACTTAGAAATTCCTAAATTACAATGTGCACCTTTAGTAATTTCTTTTTGCATTTGATGAACAAATTTTTCATCAATTTGTTCGTCAACTGAAATTAAACTACTGTAATTACGATATTGGTCATATAATCCAAGTTCATTTAAATCAAATTCTTGTGGATTTAAAATCAAATTATCGGTATACATTAACTGATCATCATAATAAACTTGGGTATCCATATGCACATAATCATACCGAAAATCAGCACCATCTGGGGCCCATCCTGCAGTAATTCCGTCTGAATAAATTAAACTCGCTCCCTTAGCAATTTTAACTACACTAACTTGATCATAATTAGAATGTTCATAAGGAATTACATTATCTGGTAAATATTCCAACACACTATTTTTTTCTAAGTTAATTTCAAAAAATTGTTTGCTAATTTTTCCATCTTCACATTTGAAAATATAGGTAGGAGCTTGAGTAGATAAGATTGCCCGACTATTTTCACCTAAGTGAATTTTAGTCAAATATTCTTCTCCTTGAGTTATTCCACCACCCATAGTGATTAAAAAGTAACATAAAGTATTTTCATTATTTAAATTCATCCGTGCTGAAATTTTTGACTGGCCACTAAAAATGTATTTATCAACAATCGAACGATTATTCAAATTTTTTACAGAAAATTCTGTATAGCCATCATACTCATCAATTGATTTTTTCATCTAAATCACCTATTTTACATCAACTAATAAACAATTCCGTTCGATCCAATCTTCAACTTTTTTAACATTTTCACCTTTACGTAAATCCGTAAAAATAAAACTATCATCTGATCTAAACTTTTCAGTATCTTTTTTCATGCGGTCTAAATCTGCACCTACATATGGTGCTAAGTCAGTTTTATTAATAATAAACAAATCGCTTTTGATCATTCCTTGACCGGCTTTTCGCGGAATTTTTTCACCTTCAGGAACTCCAATAATATAAATTGAAAAGTCCACCAAATCAGGACTAAATGTGGCTGCCAAGTTATCACCACCACTTTCAACAAAAATTAAATCTAAATTAGGGTTACGTTTTTCTAATTCTTCAATTGCTGCAAGGTTCATTGAAGCATCTTCACGAATTGCAGTATGTGGACACCCACCAGTTTCAATTCCCATGATCATATCATCAGGTAAAACTGAATGTTCCTTCATATATTCCTCATCGACTTTGGTATAAATATCATTTGTAATTACTGCAATTTGATATTTTTTAGCCATATCCTTAGTAATATCTTCAAGTAAAGTGGTTTTCCCTGAACCTACGGGACCGCCAACGCCAATAATCACTGGTTTTGTCATTTGTTATTTTCCTTTCTTTTAAGACATAAATAATCTAAATACAGTTGTTTCATGATTAATTTGTGCTAATTCAATTCCAGGAACATTTGCTCCTAGTAAACTTTCGTCCATTTCAAAGATTTCTTGACATACAGTTAAAACATCATCAAATAGATCATGCATAATTTTTTGCCCGGCTTTTTGACCAAGTGGAATTGCTCGGACTGCATTTTGAATCATTGTAGTTACAATACTGTAGCCATAGTAACTAACACTTTCAATTGCATCCATGTGTTCATAAACCATGAACATTGCAAATACAATTGCAGGGTTGCCAAATGCTTGACCCCTTTTAATTTTTTGTTGATACTGACGAATCATCTTAATTTCATCCGCCTCGTCATCCCCATATATTTTTAGGATCAAAATAATCATTTGTTCTGCAATTAACCGTGCACCTTTACGTGTTTCAATCGCAGCACTTGAACGAGTAATTCGTTGATCATATTCCCAAACTTTATCAATTTGGCCTTTTTTTAAAGCTTCCATTGTTAATCTAACAAGTAAGCCTTCTCCCCACTTAAACTGGGTTTTCAAAAAAGTTTGCATCCACTTTTCAAAGCTATCATTATCTGTGACTTGGTTATCGCGTAAATATGTTTCCATTCCATATGAGTGATTAAAAGTCCCAATTGGAAAAGTTGAATCACAGATTTGAAATACTTCAAGCATCTTTTTAATATGTTTATATTCTTCTTTATTCTTCATAACTTAAATCCGCATAACTCAATGGTTCATTGAGTGTCATTTCCTTTATTTCATAGTTAATATGATTATGAACCAAAATCTTTTCAACCACTGGATCACGTTCTAAAATAATTTGGCCATTTTCAATTTTGACGGGTTTATGAGTATTCCCTAGTAAGTGAGCAATTCTTCCCATTTGATCGATTCCATTTGGAGTGATTACGATCATTTCTTCTGCCATTGTGTGAATCATTACAATATTATGGCCATTATTTTTTAAAATATCTCCATCATGCAATGGAAGTGCATTACGATCAATGCGAATTCCATATTCATTTCCATGATCTGATTTAACCCGTTGAATAGCTTTTTTTAAAGCTTCTGGTTTCAAAATAATTGTTTCAATGTGATAATTCTCAATATTATTAAGGTCATTAATATTGCCTTGAATTTTTTCAAAAACTTCCATAGATTTTTCTCCTAAATTTAAACTATCTTTTAAGACAAAGCTATGCCAACACCTACGGGTTGACATAGCTTTTACCATTAATTAATACAAATAATAACGTTGTGCCAATGCAATATTATCGATTGGTCCACAAGTAATTTCCTTACCATCAATTGCTACTGTAAATTTTTGTGGATCAATTGCAATTGTTGATGGTGTATAGGTATTAAGTTTCATATCACGTTTCGTTAATTCGCGCGTATTTTTAACAGGCAATATGATACGATTAAGACCTAATTTGTCTTTAATATTGTGGTTATATGCATAAGATGATACAAATGTCATATGTGTTGAACTTAATGATCTTCCCACAGAACCATATAATCTTGTCATTTTTTGAGGTTCTGGCGTTGGAAGACTTGAGCCACCATCTCCCATGTTACCGTAGCTTACAACACCTGCTTTGAAAATTGCTTCTGGTTTTGTACCAAATTTTTGCGGATCCCATAACACAATATCAGCATACTTACCAACTTCAAGTGATCCAATATAGTCAGCTACTCCGTTTGTAATAGCTGGATTGATTGTATATTTAGCAACATAACGTTTAATACGATTATTATCATCATATTTAGAATCGCCTTCAAGTGGTCCACGTTGACGTTTCATCTTATCAGCTAATTGCCATGAACGCATTGCAACTTCTCCAACGCGTCCCATAGCCATTGCATCTGCAGACATCATGCTAATAGCTCCCATATCTTGTAAAACGTCTTCAGCAGCAATTGTTTGCTTGCGCACACGTGATTCAGCAAAAGCCACATCAGCTGGAATATTAGGATCCAAGCTATGACAAACCATTGTCATATCAAATAATTCGCTAATCTCATTCTTTGTATATGGATTTGTTGGAGTTGTAGATGATGGTAAAACATTCTTTTGTCCACAAACAACCATGATATCTGGAGCGTGGCCCCCACCTGCACCTTCTGTATGATACGAGTGAATTGTGCGTCCTTTGATAGCATTCAATGTATTATCAACAAATCCACCTTCATTTAATGAATCTGTATGAACAGCTAATTGAACATCATATTTATCCGCAGCAGATAACGCATGATCAATTGTTGATGCTGTAGCTCCCCAATCCTCATGAACTTTAATTCCACAAGCACCAGCCTCAATCTGTTCTCCAGTTGTTTCAAGAGTTACACCACTGCCTTTGGCATATACCCCAACATTTACTGGCAAACCCTCAAATGCTTCAAGTGATTGCTCAATATTATATTTACCAGGTGAACATGTAGCTGAACGTGTACCATTAGCTGGGCCCGTACCACCACCAAATAACGTTGTAATGCCATTATCCAATGCCATATCTGCAATTTCTGGTGTAATATAGTGACAGTGCGTATCGATGCCACCAGCAGTAGCAATCAAGCCTTGACCATTGTATGCTTCAGTACTTGCACCAATTATAAAATCAATATCATCCATGGTGTCAGGATTACCACCTTTACCAATGCCAATGATCTTACCATCACGAATACCAATATCTGCTTTATAAATTCCTGTATAGTCAATAATAATAACGCCACCAATAACCATATCAGCAACTTTAGGATCTGTTTTACGTAGTGCAGTACCACTCACTCCCATGCCATCCCGTAAAACTTTACCGCCACCAAATAAACTTTCTTGGCCATAAACTGTATAATCTTTTTCAATCTTAGCATATAAATCTGTATCGCCTAAACGGACGCTATCGCCAGTTGTTGGGCCGAACATTTGCGAATAAGTTTTTCGATCCATTTCAAAACTCATGTGTCCAATCCCTCTTTCTATTTCTTTTCATTTTCTTTTGCTAGTTCAAGATTTTCTTTACGCCGTGTATACAATGAGTCGGCATCTTCTTTAGGAGCTTTATCACCATCTAAGAAACCATCAACTTTATCATTAAAGCCAAAGATTCGCCGTTTGCCCCCAAAATCAACTAAATTAACTTCTTTAACATCGCCAGCTTCAAAACGTATAGCTGTACCTGCAGGAATATCTAAACGTTTTCCCCAAGCCTTATTGCGATCAAATTCTAATGCTTCATTCGCTTCATAAAAGTGGAAATGCGAACCAACTTGAACGGCCCGATCCCCAGTATTTTTTACTTTTAATGTAATTGCGGGGTAATTTGCATTGCATTTAATTTTACCTTCACCTAAAACAAATTCTCCTGGAACCATTTATCTCACCTCTATTGAATTGGGTTATGAAGAGTAATCAACTTAGTACCATCTGTAAAAGTAGCTTCCACTTGAATCATTGGAATCATTTCAGGTACACCTTCCATCACGTCTTCACGAGTTAAAACTTGACCACCTAAATTGACAACTTCTTTCATTGACTTGCCATCACGTGCAGCTTCGACAACTGCATTAGTAATCAAAGCAACACTTTCTGGATGATTTAACTTTAAACCACGATCTTTACGTTGCTGCGCAACCATTGCTGCAACTGTGATCGTCATTTTTTCAAGTTCACGCGTTGTTAAATGCATTGTAGCACCTTCTTTTGAGAATTTTTTATCGCATCCTTGCGACGGTTATATTTTTATCACAGTTGTCATTCAAAATGGGAAAAATTCGGCTAAATGCAAAATAATTGAGCGTTTTCGCAAAAACCATTGCTTTTAAATGACAATTCCGTAATAATACAAACGTGTATTTGCGAATTGTTAACAATTTAATATATTATTTAGCTAAATTTTTGTAGATACACTTAAAGTACTTATAAAAGGGATGATTTATGTGTTAACCCATATTTTGAATATTGGAAGTAGCATGGGAAATGTAACATATATGTTTCTGTCTACGATTCTTGTTTTTGTAATGACTCCTGGTTTAGCCTTTTTTTATGGCGGACTAGTTCAAGAGAAAAATTCATTAACAATGATGCTTCAAGTGTTCATTGCAATTGGCGTTGTTGGGTTACTATGGATTTTTGGAGGCTTTAGTTTAGTTTTTGGAAAAGATTTAGGTGGATTCATTGGAAATCCTGCACAATTTTTTGCTTTTCATAACTTACTTTTTGATATTAACCATCATTATGGAGCCTATATTCCATTCATTTTATTCTTTATGTACCAACTAATGTTTGCTATTATTACTCTTCCATTAATGACTGGAGCTGCTGCTGATCGCTTAACAATTGGCGGTTGGATCAAATTTTTGATTTGTTGGATGATTTTAGTTTACTTCCCAGTTGCTCATTGGATTTGGGGCGATGGTTTCCTAGAAAAAATGGGTTTTGTTGATTTTGCTGGTGGGACTGTCATTCACGTTGCAGCTGCCTTTAGTGGATTAGCTGCCATTTTATATCTTGGAAAGCGAGTCGAACATAATAAAGCCAAACAAAAACCTTTCAATATGGGACTAGTTGGTATTGGTGCTGCGTTACTTTTATTTGGTTGGTTTGGTTTTAACGCTGGCGGAACTTTAAATGCAAGTGATAAAGCCGCCATTATCATTACTAATACAGCAGTAGCATCAATTGCTGCAATGATTTTATGGACAATTATTGCTTATTTCCATGACGGTCATAAGTTTTCGTTTACAGAACCCCTAGTTGGTGCTGTTGCCGGCTTAGCAACAATTACTCCTGCATCTGGATACGTTAATCCAACCAGTGCCTTGATTATTGGATTTTTAGCCGCAATTGTTTGTTTCTTCTGCGTTCAATTTGCTGATAAGATGGGCTGGGATGATGCATTAGATGTTTGGGGAGTTCATGGAATGGGTGGACTACTTGGAACCATTTCAATTGGAGTTTTTGCAGATCCACTCATCAATGGCATTCACGCTGGTTGGCATCAATTTTGGATTCAATTATTCGGTGTAGTACTCGTTGCGATTTATGTCATGGTATTAACATTTATTATTCTATTTATCCTTGATCGCATCACCTCAATTCGAACAACTAAAGAACAACAAATTAAAGGTTTAGATAAAACATTACTTAATCAAACTTACGATGGTTCTAATCAGGAGGAATAGATATGCTTGGAGTAATTTTGTTATATGTTGGAATGGTTTTGATGAGCAATGGCTTTTATCGAATTGAAGGAATTAAAGATAAGTCAATTGCTGTAATGAATATTTTCACTGGTGGATTAGGATTAATTTTAAATATTATTGCAATTGGATATGGTGCGTGTGTTAATAAAGGTCCTGAATGGTTCTATGCAAGTGCAATGGGCTTACTTTTTGCCTTCACATATCTTTATGTTGCAATTAATACCATTTTTGATTTGGATCAACGTTTATACGGTTGGTATAGTTTATTTGTAGCCATTAATACAATTCCTGCTGGAATTTTATGCTTCTTTAACTATGGTGGTAACTGGCTTTACGGAATCATCTGGTGGGCATGGGGAATCTTGTGGTTGACTGGATTTATTGAAAATAACTTACATAAAAACTTAGGAAAATTTGTTGGTTATTTAGGAATTGTTGAAGGAATTTTAACTGCTTGGATTCCTGGATTTTTGATGCTTGTTGGAAAGTGGTAAAAATCATCTAAAAAGTACCAGAACAATCACAAGTGTTCTGGTACTTTATTTTGTTATTTTATTCAGCTTTTATTAAAGGAACCGACTCAATTTAGTCAATTATAATGCATGATCCAATAAACAGTCGACTGAAATATGATATAAATCGCTTAAAGAAACTAAGCTTTCCAAATCTGGGTAACTGACGTCGCGTTCCCAATTAGAAACTGTTTGCCGAGATACATGTAAGATATCAGCAACTTCTTTTTGTGTAAAACAAAGATTTTCCCGCTTTTCTTCTAAGTTTTTACCTAATTCCATAAGATATTCCTCCTCCAATCAATTAAACATAAATAATTCACATTTTCATTTGATAACAAATCTAGTAGTTTATTCTTTTCAGCGACTAAATTTATTGTCCTTCAATAAAAACCTTCCCCTTATATTTATGTATTTTAGCACATTTGAACGTTTTTATAAATAAATACTAATAAAGATTGTAAGATAAATCGTATACATATTGCACAACTTTCTTACTAATCTACAAAATATTATATATTTTTTTAATAAGCATTTAATTAAAAAGCCGATTTAATCACTTTTTACAAAGAAGAAAGTTATTTAAATAAATTGATGACTAAAAACTTGGTATTTATTTATATTTATTAAAATGATCTAATATTTAATTTCTTTTTAAGTACATAGCGAATTCCAAAGCCAGCTGCAGCAAAAATAAAGTCAACAATTGGAGTAAATGGACGGTTTAATTCTTTTGGAATTTTCACAATTAATGAAAATGCAAGCAACCACAAGACCATTAGTCCTACAAAAGCAAGAATGCCGCGCCAAATTCGGTGCTTAGCCTTTGGATCACCCATAAACTTATAAAATCCGGCCAATCCTAAACCTGCAACAATTGCAGTTGAGAAAAGCGTAATCCATCCTGCATCTGCACTCGTTGTTTTGGAAAATAATCCCATGAAACCATACATGACACAGAAAAGAGCAAACATTAACAATCCATTATCTAATGCCATTTCCCAGAATTTTGGTGGTTGTTGTTCTTTCAATCTCTTTGGTCCATTTATAATATCATCTGCTTTTTTATTCACTGGACCATAGAGTTTACTTGCAGTAAAACCTTGTTTTTGTTTAACTTTCAGTTCTTCATAAACATCTTCTAATGCAGTTGCTTTTTTTTCAGGATCTAATCCTAAATCATCCAATGCTTTGTTTAACTTAATCATATATTCAGCGTTACGTTTAGTTAAATCTGAAAAATGATTACTAATTTCTACAATGCGTGCTTGCTTTTCTTTTTCACGCACTTGTGCTTGTTTCTTTGCTGCTTGTTGATTTTTTTGACGAATATCTTCTGCCACTTTTTCATTTCCTCCCATTAATTATTGGATTTAAACATTGAATCTAAATTCAATAATGTCACCATCTTGAACCACATAATCTTTACCTTCAAGTCGCATTCTACCAGCTTCTTTAACTGCTTGCATGCTGCCATACTTGTTTAAATCATCAAACGAAACTGTTTCTGCCCGAATGAACCCTCGTTCAAAGTCAGAGTGGATTACTCCAGCAACTTGTGGAGCTTTCATCCCATGTTTAAAAGTCCATGCACGGGTTTCTTTACCACCAGCTGTAAAGAAGGTTTCTAATCCCAATAATTTGTATGATGCTCGAATCAAGCGATTTAAGCCTGGTTCTTTAACTCCTTCCATTTCAAGGAACTCAGCTTTTTCATCATCATCCATTTCGGCAATTTCTTCCTCTGTATTTGCAGCTACCCCAATTACTTCTGCAGAAGGATCATTTTCTTTCAAATAATCTTTAATTAGTTGCATATACTTATTAGCTTCTGGATCTGCCATGTCTTCTTCAGCAATATTAGCCACATATAATACTGGTTTAGAAGTCAATAAGAATAATCCCTTAACAATTTTTTGTTCTTCATCATTAAATTCAATTGAACGTACTGGTTTGCCCTCTTCTAAAACAGGCTTAATTTTTTGCAAAACTGCAAATTCAGCTTGTGCATCTTTATCCCGTCCAGTTTTAGCAACCTTTTCAACACGAGTATACCGCTTGTTAATTGAATCTAAATCAGCGAGAATTAATTCTAAATTAATTGTATTAATATCATCAATTGGATCAACTTTACCAGAAACATGGGTAATGTTGTCATCATCAAATGCACGTACAACATGCACAATTGCATCCACTTGGCGAATATTTTCTAAAAATTTGTTTCCTAATCCTTCACCTTTACTAGCGCCTTTTACAATTCCGGCAATATCTGTAAATTCAAAAGTTGTGTGGACAATTTTTTTAGCAGGAATAATTTCATCAATTCGTGCTAACCGCTCATCAGGAACTTCAACCATCCCTACATTAGGATCAATTGTCGCAAATGGATAGTTTGCCATTTCTGCGCCTGCTTTTGTAATTGCATTAAATAAAGTTGATTTACCCACGTTAGGTAATCCAACAATTCCAGCTGTTAATGCCATCTTTTCAACTCACTCTTTCTAGTTTGCTTTTTCAATTATTTTCTTTGCTTTGCGTTCAAATTCACGGCGTGGCAACATTACTAAATGCCCACAACCAGTACATTCAATTTTTATATCCATGCCCATACGAATGATTTTCCACCGATTAGTTCCACATGGATGAGGCTTTTTCATCTCAACAATGTCATTTAAGTCATAGTCTTTCATTTTTTCACCTCAATTAATTGATTAATCAATGTTAATGTTTAAAACTTCTAAAATACGATTGAAATCATCATTTGATAAATAATTAATTTCAATTTTTCCCTTACCCGTTTTTTCATTCGTTTTAATTGCTACTTTTGTACCAAATTTTTCTTGTAAACGATCTTGACTTTGGCGTAAATATGGTGAAAGTTTCTTCTTTTTATCTTTTTTAGTCTTTTTCTTGCCATTCATCTCATTTACAATTTGTTCTAGTTGTCTTACAGTATAGTTTTCTTTAACCGTTTGCTTAGCAAGTTCAACTACCTTAGTTTTATCCTTTAATGCTAGTAATGTCCGGGCTTGTCCCATTGATAGCTTACCATTTTGAAGCATTTGCTTAACTTCATGAGGAAGATCAAGTAATCGTAAATAATTAGCAATATATGGCCGTGACTTACCTAATCGTTCTGAAAGTTCAGATTGAGTAATCTTTAAATTATCCATTAAAGTGCCATATGCTTGAGCTTCTTCTAAGGGACTTAAATCTTCTCGTTGTAAGTTTTCAAGCACTGCAATTTCCATCATTTGTTCATCATCAATTGGACGAATAATTGCTGGAATCTTGTCTTTACCAGCTAACTTAGATGCCCGAAAACGCCGTTCACCAGCAATAATTTCAAATCCCATCACACTTGATTTTCGAACAATAATGGGTTGAAAGACACCATTTTTTTTGATTGACTCTGATAAATCATGTAAATTTTCTTCATCAAAGGTTTTACGCGGTTGATATGGATTAGGACGAATCTCACTTAATTGAAGTTCTTCAACTTTTTCATCAATTTCTTTTTCTTCAGTAAAATCGGCGAATAATGCATTGATTCCCCGACCAAGTCCTTTTTTATTTTTACTCATGAGCCGCTAAAACCTCCTTGGCAAGTGCCATATATTCTTTTGCTCCCCGTGATGATGGATCATAATCAATAATTGACATTCCATGACTTGGGGCTTCTGATAAACGTACATTTCGCGGAATAATTGTTTGGTAAACTTTGTCCTTGAAGAAGCGCTTAACTTCTTCAACAACTTCATTTCCTAAATTAGTACGTGCATCCAACATTGTAAGTAATACCCCTTCAATCTTCAAATTAGGATTAAAGTGTTTTTGTACAAGTTGAATTGTATTTAATAACTGACTAAGTCCTTCCAAAGCATAGTATTCACTTTGAACTGGAATTAAAATCGCATCACATGTAGTAAAAGCATTAATTGTCAACATTCCTAATGATGGTGGACAATCAATTAAAATGTAGTCATATGTATCTTTAATTAGTTTTACTGCATCTGCTAACCGTTTTTCACGTGCCATTTGTGAAGTTAATTCGATTTCCGCCCCAGATAATTGGATCGTTGCAGGCACAATATCTAAATTTTTTCGACTAGTGTGAATGATTACATCTGTGATTGGAGTTTCATTAACTAAAACATCATAGACATCCGCTTTAATATCTGCTTTACGAATTCCTAAACCACTAGTTGCATTTCCTTGGGCATCAGCATCAATTAAAAGAACTTTTTGTCCTAATTCTGATAAACATGCTCCTAAGTTAATACTTGTTGTTGTCTTTCCGACTCCACCCTTTTGATTGGCAAGCGCGATTACGCGACCCATCTAAAACACTTCTTTCTTTTAGTTTTCCTTATTTAATGGTATTTCAATGATAATTTTACGTGTTTGCTCTGTTGTTTCTTCTTCAACATTAATTTCCATTCCAGTTTGTTTGACCATTTTAATTGATTCATTAATAGTATTAATTGCAAGTCTTGCATCTTTGGCAATTCCTTTAATTTGAGGTTTATTTTTTGGTTTCATCCGAGGAACTACTAAGCGTGCCACCTGCTTTTCAGTTTCTTTAACTGATAAATGGTTATTAATGACTTTTTTGAGCATTTTGGCTTGAAGTTGCTTATCTTCAATGCGCACTAAAGCCCGTCCATGACGTTCCGTAATTTGCCGATTTAAAATCGCTTGTTGAACTGGGCGCGAAAGCTTTAATAATCTAATTTTATTAGCAATGAATGATTGACTCTTTCCCAATTGCTCTGCAAGTTGAGCTTGCGTCATTCGATTAAGATCAATTAGGCGTTGATAGGCTTCAGCTTCTTCAATTGAAGTTAATTCTTCACGTTGTAAATTTTCAATCACTGCCATTGAGGCTGTTTCTTGATCACTCATTTCTTTTACAATCGCTGGAATTTCTTCCCATCCTAAATACTTAACTGCACGAAAACGACGTTCACCTGCAATGATTTCATATTTGTCATCTTTATACTTACGCACAATAATCGGCTGGAGCAAGCCATGTTCTTTGATCGTTTCAGCTAACTCTGTAATTTTTTGTGAACTGAAAATTTGACGTGGCTGAAAAGTATTGGGAATGATTTTGCTGACCTTAATTTTTTCTACTTGATTTTCAAATTGTTCTTGTTTTTCCTGAGTTTGATCTTTTTTCTTATTATTGTTGTTCCAAAATAAAAATGCCATCAATTTCCCTCCCTTTCACGTCTACTGAATTGGTTTGCGATTAGGTGTACCCGCTTTACGTGGATATTGTTTAGGGGTATTTTTAACCTTCTTTATAATGATAAGATGACGTTGATCATTAGTTTGAGGTAAGGTAGTTTCAATATTTGCCTCAAATTTACCACCTAAAACTGTAATTGCCTTTTGTGAATCAGCTAATTCTGCAGCTGATTTTTGTGCTTTTAACGCAACAAATTTACCGCCTACTTTAACTAATGGTAAGCATAATTCTGACAAAACACTCATACGTGCAACTGCACGCGCAGTCACATAGTCAAAACTTTCGCGAAAAGCACTTTTCTTTCCCGCAAATTCTTCAGCACGCGCATGATATAATGAAACATCTTGCAAGTCTAATTGCTCAACTAAATTTTCTAAAAATTTAATTCGTTTATTCAATGAATCTACAATTGTAATTTTCAATTGTGGAAAAACGATTTTCAGTGGAATTGAAGGAAAACCAGCTCCCGCTCCCACATCGCATAACGTAAGCGGTTGAGTTTGCAATTCTTTAATTTTTAATGCTGGTAACAATGAATCATAAAAGTGTTTTAAGTACACTTCATTTTTCTTTGTAATTGCAGTTAAATTAATGTGCTCATTAGTTTTAACTAAAAGATCATAATACATTTCAAACTGATGCATTTGATCATCAGTTAAATTAATTCCATTTGTTTTTAATTGCTCTTTAAACTCTTCTGGCGTCATGATAATTCCTTTCATCGTTTTTCGTGAAACACTACTTTTTTTATGTTTCACACTACTGATAAGTGTAATTTATTTACTCATTAAAAGCAAGATGATTTGACAGATGTTAAATGCTTTTAATAAACTTTTTGGCGAATTATTTTCTACTTCGATATAATAATAAAAAATAATAGAAAAGGAACTTTAGTATGATTGAATATTTCGATGAACCTAGTCAAAACCAATATCCTCAAATTAAGCTTAATTTGGAATATTCTCAAAATAAAAATTTACATATAATTATTCCCACTCAAGCAAAATCAAAATTTAACCCTTTACTATTTTTTATAGGACAAAACAATCATTTGGCTGCGCTTAGTTCATTATCCACATTTGGATTTACAATTGCGATTTTACCTGAAAATCAACTTAGTGGAACTATTCAACAACAAGTTAAAGAGGTGAAATCTGCTTTCCGCTTTGTATTATTACATGCTAATCAACTTAAAATTGATACTAACCGCTATTTTATTTGGGGTGAAAAACAAGGGGCATTGTTAGCATCATTAAGTGTTTTAACTGCTAACTTAGCTGAGTGGAATAATGAAGATCCACGAGTACTTCCTTTGCGTTTTAAAGCTGGGATTGCATATGGATTAACAGAAACTGAAGTACTTATAAAAAACGTTTCTCACTATAAATGTGCTCCCTTATTAATTTTTAATGGCACTGATGATCCTGCAACTTCTCTTTCTCAATTACAAGATTTTGCTGACCAATTAATGCAATTAAATCATCAAGTTCAAATTGCATTACTCAAAAACACCATTAATGGTACAGACGCATTTTATACTCCATATATGCTAACTTCACTAGTAAAAAAACTTAAAAATTTATTGTAAAAGGAGCTTTAAAAAATTTTTTGCAACTTTTTTTGAACTTTTTTGTTTTTTTTCAGTTGACGAATAAAAAAATAAAGCATATAATATAATCATTGATGAAGGAACTTATGTGAGCTTCCATCTCCCCCTAGATTCGGCTCACATACCTATACAAGTTCTATTCATCATCACTTACTCCTTTTTTCTCTGCACATTACCTTGTAATGCGCAGAGTTTTTTTATGTTTAAAATTTATTTTTCAATTCTAAAATCATGTTCAATTCAACTATTTAAATCATTACTCTCAAAAAAATTCCATTTTTTTAAATCGTAATTGAATCAATATCTACACTTGTAATTCAAGTTTTCATTTTAAATTCTAAATCGTAATTAAAGAAACGAGTATAAAACCTACTTGACATGCGATTTTAGGCCCTTTATCATCTAAAAAGTAATCATTACGAATTTCAATAAAGGAGCAGTACCGTGAAAAAATTTTTACATAAATTTGGCCTGCTTTTAGGAGTCGTCCTAATCGCATTTGGCCTTGGGGCTTGTAGCAAAAAAAATTCTTCAAGCAGCCAAAAGAAACTAACGAAAATCAATGTCGTTACTACTACTAATTTTTATGGTCAAATTGCTAAAGAAGTTCTCGGTGATCATGGAAAAGTCACTTCAATCATTAACAGTCCAAACGTTGATCCGCATGATTTTACACCAACAACCGCCACTGCTAAAACTGTTTCTAAAGCTAATTTAGTTATTTATAATGGTGTTGGCTATGATAGTTGGGTTAAAAAATTAAATGCCAAAAAATATCTTTCTGTAGGCAAAGTTGTAAAAGCCAAAGATGGTGATAATGAACACATTTGGTATAATCCTAAAAACATGGAGCTGCTTGTTGATGCCTTAGTTAAACAATATAGTTCCATGTTGCCTCAATATAAAGAAGATTTTAAAAAGAATGCATCAGCTTATAAAAAGAAACTTAATACTTTAACTACTAAGATTAATGAAATTAAAAAATTAAAACACAATAATAATGTTGCCGTCAGTGAGCCCGTATTCAACTATGCTTTGCAAGCAATGGGATTCAACATTACTGATGAACATTTTGCCATGGCAATTGAGGAAGGTTCTGATCCTTCATACACGGATATTCGTGATTTACAAAATAGCATTAAAAATCACAAAATTTCCTTTTTTGTATTCAACAAACAAAGTGATAGCAAAGTTGTTGATAATTTAGTTGATCTTTGTAAAAAAGAAAATGTACCTGTAGTCGAAGTAACTGAAACAATGCCAGCTAATGATTCATATATTAAATGGTTTAGTCAAGAATTAAACCAAGTTTTAAAAATTGTTAAACAGGAGGCCTAACTTTATATGAAATCAATTTTAGATGTTGATGGATTAACGATTAAAATTCCTGATAAAACTTTATTTAAAGACTTAAATTTTTCAATTCCACAAAATCAATTAACCTGTATTACTGGTGAAAATGGAGTTGGAAAATCAACTTTAGTCAAGCATTTACTGCAAGATCTTGATCACAATTACACCGAACATACTCATTTTAAAATCACCCGTGATCAAGTTCAGTATGTTCCTCAATTAAGAAATATTGATGATGAATATCCTCTTCAAATTCGCGATTTTGTTTCTTTAGGTTTTAAGCATCGAATTCTACCATGGAATTCCAAGTCAATGAATGTTAAACTTGATGGGATTTTAAATGATACCAAATTAATGGATATTCAAAAGCGCCCTTTAGGTAGAGCTTCTGGAGGCGAAAAGCAACGCGCTTACCTCGCACAAGCATTATGTTCAGATCCAGAATTATTAATCCTAGATGAAGCAACTGCAAGTTTAGATCGAAATGCTAAGCACTTTTTACTAAAACTACTTAAAGACATCATAAAAAAAAGAGAGTTAACAGTGCTCTTTATTACTCATGATCCTGAATTAATCGATACTTATGCGGATTATGAACTTAATTTAGCTAACCAAACTTGTCATATGATCAAGAAAGGAGCAGCTTAATTTGTTTCAATATGCTTTTATGCGGTACGCTTTTACCGCTGGAATTTTTATTGCGTTAATTTGTAGTGTAATTGGAGTTTTCGTAATTGCACGCCAAACTTCTTTTTTCACTCATACTCTATCTGAAATTGGTTTTTCTGGTGCTAGTTTTGGAGTTTTTGCTGGAATCTCACCATTTGCTGGAATGCTTCTATTCACTTGTTGTAGTGCCTTATTCATCGGATTATCAGGAGAAAAAGTTTCCCGGCGTGAATCATCAATTAGTGTCTTTTCAGGACTTTTCTTAGGTCTTGGAATTTTATTTCTTTCGCTTTCTGATAAACAAGCCAATTATGCTACAAGTATTCTTTTTGGAAGTATTGTTGGAATTGATGCTAACGAATTAAAAGATTTAGTTTGCTTAAGTATCTTCTTACTAATCTTAATTTTCTTTACTTTTAGAAAATTAGCTTACAGTTCATTTGATGCTCAAGGAGCTGAATATAACCAACGTTTTAATAAGTTAATTTCAATTTTATTTCTATTAATGCTTGCTTTAACTGTTAGCATTACCGCTCAAATCATTGGTGCGTTATTAATTTTTGTTTTATTGACAATTCCTGCTTCAGCATCTAAATATTATGTTCATTCATTATGGAAAATGATTGGTTTAACCTTCATTTTTGCTTTAACAGGTGTATGGCTTGGATTATATTTGAGTTATTTAACTGATTGGCCAGTAAGTTTCTTTATTACTGCAATCGAAGCTTTGATTTATGGCAGTGCGATTCTAAAACAGCGCATCGCTGAAAGACATAAATAGTTTGCTTAACCTCAGTAACAATATTCGTTTATTGAGGTTATTTTTTAATAATTTTGCCTCTTTACGTCTCATTAAATGATGTTATAATGAATTTTAACAGGGGTAGGATAATATACGTTAAGGGCCATTGGAACGGAATGTGAACTTTGGCAGAAGCCTTTAGGTGCGAATATTATCCGCATTCACCAAAATACTCAATCGGTGTATGTCTCTCCTTGTGTATTATGGGAGGCTATTTTTATGTCAAAATTTTCTTGGAAAAGTCCAAAATTAACAGTACGGACAATTGCTTTAGCGGCCTTATTAGCTGCGATTCAACTGATTTTATCGAAAATGTCAGTTGGAGATTCTCATGTTGTAAAGATTAGTTTTGGATTTATCGGAACTGCTTTGATCGGATATTTTATGGGGCCATGGCTTGGTGGAGTTATCATGGTCATAAATGATATTATTGGCAATACCATCTTTAATTCTGGAACTGTCTTTTTTCCTGGATTTACTTTTTCTGCATTTATTAGTGGAATAATTGCAGGAATGTTCTTACATCAACAAAAAGTTACATGGAAACGAATTTTCACCTATTCCTTTTTCCAAATTTTAATCTCAAATGTATTTTTCAATACTTTGTGGGTCTATTGCATTAATATGGTATCTAGCCATCCAATGTCAGTAGGTCCTTACTTAATAACACGAATGTCAAAAGAGATCATTTCATTTCCGATTGAAGCAACAATTTTATTAATCATCTTAACTGCTATTAGTCGAAACAAAATATTGAAAACATATGTTAATTGAAAAATAAGGGTTGGCAATCGCCGATCCTTATTTTTCAATGGACTTTGTACTATGATGTACCCATCCAATATTAACTGCAACTAATGCAGCTGTTGACAAAAATACTCCACCATAACCAAAGAATCCTGAAACTGTAGATCCAATTAGTGGTCCAAAGATGTTCCCCATAAATTGAGCAGATTGATTATAACTAAAAATTCTTCCAGAATATTCATTTGACGAATACTTCGCTAATAGTGTTTGAACTTGAGGTAACAATGCTGCATCAGAAATCCCTACTAAAAAGCGTAATGCTGCTAGTTGCCAAATATTAGTTACAAAAGCTTGTGGAATATATACAAACATTGCAAAAATCAAACCGCCCATTAAAATCTTTTGTGTACCAATTTTATCGCCCCACGTTCCAAATAATGGAGCAGCAAATAAAGTCGCTATTCCTGGTAATGCAGCAACAATTCCACTCATCATATCAACATTATTAGCTCCATGTAAAAGTTGTTGTACATATAAACTAATTACCGGTGAAATTGAATTATTTCCTGCTTGAATGATTAAAGTAGTTACAAACATTCCAATTACAACATGCGGATACTGTAACTTACCTAACAACTGTCGTAATGGCAATGTTTTTTCTTTAGATACAGGAGTAAAGTTATCTTCATGAACAAATAACAAAGTTAAAACAAAAACAATTGCATAAGCCGTTCCTGTTAGAAAGAAGGTTACGCGGTATCCAAACGCACCAGCAATTGCACCACCAAATAATGGTCCTAAAAGCATCCCAGCAGTTGTTCCCGTTGAAAGAGTGCTTAAAGCTTTCCCACTATGTTTACTTGGAACTTGCGATGCAATTAACGCTGCTGTATTTGCAACAAAGCCGGCAAAAAATCCTTGAAGTAAACGTAAAACGGCTAATTGCCAAACAGCTTGAACGGTTCCCATTGAAGTCATCATTACTCCCATTCCAGCAGCTGAAATTAACATTACTTTCTTTCTGCCATACTGATCAGCAAATTTCCCCCAAATTGGAGCCATCCATGAAGAAACTAAGAAAGTTGCAGAAAAAACAATTCCACTCCATAAATTTAATTCCATTCGATTAAAATGGCCAAGTGTTTTAATATACAATGACATGAATGGCATAATTAATTGAAATCCCATGCCAACAATAAAATTACCAAACCATAGTACTCGTAAATTTCGTTTCCACTCTGGAGTTGAGCTCATTTAATTCACCTCCTAACAAATTGTAAGTAAAATTCAATAACTAACAATTATACTCTCTTTTTATAAAAATGCTAGTATCATGATTTACTTCAAAACTTGATTAACACGTTGCTTTAGATGCGGTAGAACATCGGTTTCAAACCATGGATTATTTTTCATCCATAATTTATTGCGGGGAGAAGGATGTACAAGCGGAAAATATTGTGGTAAGTAATCTTGGTAATCTTTAACAATGTCAGTTAGTCGCATTGAACTGGGAACATTTAGATAATGTTTAATAGAGTAAGATCCTACCAAAATCGTTAATTTGATTTGTGGCATCTTTGCAATTAATTGTGGATGCCATTTATCCGCAAAACCTTTTCGTGGAGGTAAATCACCGCCCTTACCTTTTCCTGGAAAGTAAAAATCCATTGGTAAAACTGCAATTTTGCCAGAATTATAAAACTGTTGTCGATCAATTCCCATCCATTCACGTAAATGATCTCCACTAACATCATCCCAAACTCGTTGACGCTGTTCTGCTACTTTTCCAGGAGCTTGGCCGACAATTAAAATTTCAGCAGAAGATGCCGCATAGTATAATGGATCAATTCCATTTTGAGTATATGTTTGATTCATTGGATCATCTTTAATTTCTTGTGTAATTTTTTTAAATTTTGCTTCCATTTTCATTTTTTCAACTCCATTTAATCAGTTTACTACAATTAAATTATAAGAAATTAGCCACACTTACTTAGCGAAATTTCATCTAAATTCCAAAGATGTAACATAATTGTAAATTGTGAATTCTCTGTGAAGATTAATTAACCCTATAATATCGCACTTCATAGACTCTTAATAAGTTCTTAAATATTCAATCATAAATTTGACGTAATATGTAAAGATCTTTAAAATAAAAGTTGGATGTATTTTGTTACATACTAAACTATTTTTGTAATTTACATAGCACTTTTTTGTAATATTAATCATTTATAATTCATTACAGGAAAAGTTTAGTTGTATTGGTTTAAAATATATAGGAGTGAATTTATTTGAAAAATACAGCGAAAAAAATCGTTGCCGGTACAGTTGGTGCAGCAGGTTTATTCATAGCCTCTGCAGCTTCTGTAAATGCAGATTCAGTTCATCATGTTGTTAAAGACGATACAGTATGGGCTTTATCAGAAAAATATGGTGTATCAATCAAGTCAATTCAAGAATTGAATAATCTTGATAAGAACACTAGCATGATCTATGTTGGCCAAGATTTAAAAATTCCTGGCAAAGAATCTCAATCAACTAACAATGGTACATATGTTGTTAAAGAAGGAGATTCATTGTGGTCAATTGCACAACAATATGGTACTACTGTAGATCACTTACGTAGCGTAAATGGTTTAACTTCAGATACAATTTACGTTGGTCAAACATTAAAATTAGACGGTACAGCTACACCAGTTAAAGGTAGTGCTTCAACTACTAAGACTAAGAAGGCTCAAGCTACTTCTTCAGTAAAAACAAACCAAGCTTCAGCTGCTTCCTCAGCACAAAAAGCAGCTCCTGCTTCAACAAGCACTGCTACTCAAAGCTCAAGTGCTCAAGCACAAAGCTCAAGCACTCAAGCTCCAGTTGCTTCAAAAGCTTCAAGTGCAAGTACTGCTTCAACTAGCGCAGTATCATCAAGTACACCAGCTACTTCAAGTTCAGCTGTAAGTACTTCACAAATTGCTTCAAGTTCATCACAAACTTCAACTAGTGTAGTATCATCAAGTACTTCTTCTGTATCATCAAGCACACCAGTTGCTTCAAGCTCAAATAGTACTTCATCAAGCGTTGCTTCATCTGCATCAAGTTCAAGCACTCAAGCATCATCAAGTTCAAAGCAAGCAGTTATTGCTGCTAACCATATCACATATACAGTACAATCTGGTGATAGCTTATATTCAATTGCTCAAACTTATGGTGTTACGGTAGAATCATTACGTGAAGCTAACCCTAATGTTACTACACCAATGGCTGGTCAAAGTTTGATTATCAACAATCCAACTAAAGATCCTGCTGCTGAAACTTCATCAAAGGCTGCTGAATCAAGCCGTCAAGCTTCAATTGCAAGTAGCCAAGCAGCTGCTTCATCACAAGCTGCTGCTCAAAGTTCAAGCATTGCTGCAGCTCAACAAAGTTCAAGTACTGCTTCAACAAATAATAATTACAGTACAACAAATACTAATACTACAAACAACACAAGTAACAATACACAAAATACACAAAATGCAACAGCATCATCAGCAAGTTCAGCAGCTGCTTCATCAACAACTGCTTCTGCTTCAAATGTTAATGGTAGTGCAATCGTAGCTTATGCTGAATCATTTATCGGCGTACCTTATGTATATGGTGGAACTACACCAAGTGGTTTTGACTGCTCTGGTTTCGTTCAATACGTATACAACCACTTTGGAATTAGCTTACCACGGACAACAACACAACAAGAAAACTGTGGTACACAAATTCCTGTTAGCCAAGCACAACCTGGTGACTTATACTTCTGGGGTAGCAAAGGTTCAACATACCACGTTGCAATCGCAATTGGTAATGGTCAATACATTGCTGCACCTGAACCAGGTCAAACTGTTTCAATTGGAAGCACACAATACTTCCAACCATCATTTGCTGTTCGTTTATAATTTAAAAGATAAAATAAACAAAATAAGACTAGATTAAATTCTAGTCTTATTTTTTGTATAAAAAAAGCTCCTAAAAGGAGCTTTTACTTTTATATAATTACATTTTCAAAATCATAAATCCATTTTGAGCAATTTTATTATCATCACGCATTAAATTTTGACTCAATATGATTTGAGCACTCTTAGGAATAACCACCTTAATACTACCATATCCAAAATTAAATAAACTGTATAACTTTTGATCATCATACTCTCGGGTTAAAGTAAAGTAACGATATTTATTACTACTTTGTCCCCAATCAATTGATCCTTGATTTAAAATATCTGCAAAATCACGGCGCATTGCAATTGCATCTTTCATAAATTCAAACATTTTTGAAGATTGCTGTTCTTTTTTCCACTTCATTGGATTTAAGTTTTGTGGGAATTGATCCCCACTTAAACCAACTTCTGTACCATACATGAATGCAGGTACCCCAATTTGAAGAAATGTGAATGCAATAATTGCACGGGCTAAATCTTCTTCTCCCATACATTTACTTAATAAGCGCGGAGAATCAAAATTTTCTAATTCATTGATTAACGCTTGATTTGTATGGGTAGTATTTTTCATTAACATGTTATTCAACCGTGAAATCATATCAGTTACATTAATTGAATGTTCAACAAAAAAGTCATTAATAACTGCCTGGTATAATGTATTATTTGCACTGTCAATTAAATCATTTGCTAAATCTTGATGTGGCAAATGTTGATATTTTCCTAAAACTAGAAATTCTGCTTTAATACTGTGCATTTGCTTTGTGAATAAATTTAAAAATGTACGGTCAATCTCATCGCCATTTAAGATCTCCCATCCATCAATATCAAAGGTTTCTACCCAATACCGAGCTGTTTCAGAAAGATATTGTTGAACTGTTGGATTTTGTAAGTTCAATTTTGGCATATGGATATTATTATCAATGTTTAAATATCCCGCTTGAGAATCTTCATCTTCTAATGGAACTTTTACTGGAAATTGTCGTACTTTAAACCAGCTTGCAAATCGTGATTGTGCTCCAAATTGTTGAACATCTTGCCATTGTAGGGACATGTCACTCATTCGATCAAGCGGTAATTGAACCATAACTTTAATTCCATGGTGGTGAGCTTTTCTCACCATTTCACGAAATTCTTCTTTTGATCCAAAAATGTAGCTAATATCATATAAATCAATTGGATCATATTTTGTATTGGAATAAGAAGCAAATATAGGTGAAATTTTAATTCCATTAACTCCAAGTTCTTCTAAATAATCTAAATGATCAATAATTCCGCGTAAATCGCCACCATAAAAATTAGTAGTAGTTGATTGATCTAGGTCCCATCTTGCAGAATTTAATGGATCATTTTTTTCATTTCCATTTGCAAAACGATCAACCATGATTTGATACCATACTGTTTTTTGTGCCCATTGCGGATTTGAGTGCAATAAAAACATGTTTTGATAATATGGTGTGTAAAAAGGAGTCGCTGTTTCTAAAAAATCAGCCATATATAATCGTACATTAACTGCGTCATACAACAACTCACCATCATGATCACCAATTAAATGAAATAAATATTGCATTCTTTCGCGTACTTTTACAGGAATGATTGCTTCCCAATAATCATATAACTCTGTTTTTAAAATTAATTTCATTGCATCTACATTCGGCCGTGCAATGTCAATTGTATCAATATCAGCATTTTTTTGTGCCCTAATTTTTTCAATGTTACCATAAATAATTTCAACTTGATTAACATCAGCATGTTTAGTGCGTAAACGTACCTTAAATTGGTTTTTACCAGCTAAATATGCCATTTCGCTTTCTGGACGATGGTAAATTGCTGACTTTTCCATCATACTTTCCTCGCTTTACTTGATAATTTTTAAATTTGTTGGTTGAACGGCTTTAAGTTCTGGATGTTTTTGTAAGTGAGCAATGATTAAACGAGGCATTTCGGTTTCATCTTGTTTAACAATTTTATCTGCATTAAACATCTCATAGTTGCCACCACCAACACCACGATATTGATTCATTGCAATTCTTAATCGATCATTATCCTGAACAGCTTTATTATGATACTGCAATTGAGTTAACCGATGTCCTTTAGGTTGACGCAAATCAAACTCATAGTCAATTCCAGAGTAAAAATCATAATTATATAGCTGCATCTTAGGATATGAGAAGTCCTTTGAAACACCTAAACTACCATCTTTATGAAGTTCAAAGAATGATGCACAACGTTCAAGTGCTTCTTTTAATTCTTTTCCACTAATTTCTTCAACTACTAATGTATTGGGATAAACATAACTATTCATGACATTTCGAATTGTGACTTCATGCCCTAATCCTGTAACCTCATCATTGAACAAAGCTGTGCTTGCAATATCCACTCCCATTGCATCCATCTCAACTTCATTCACTAATTGTAAGTATGGATGTCCATTTAAACGTGCTTGCATTGGATCATGAATGATCATGTCACCATCAATAGTAGTAATAGTTTGATCAAGCCACGTTTCAACATCTTCATGCCAATCAGAAGTCAAGGCATTCATCCAAAGTTCCTCATCAGCATCCTTTACTTCAATTAATTCTGCTTGCGCATCTTTAACATGATTGTCAGCATCTAATTCAAGAGTAATGCAACCAATTTGTTCTGCTCTAAATCCTGGTTGAGTTGTTGGAATTCCATTAACAACTTCTGCAATTTTACGGTGTTGGTGGCCAGTAACCAAAGCATCAATACCTGGTACTGCAGTTAATAGTTGATAACCTTCGTTTTCACCAGTTAATTTTTCAGTTGGCTCGCCTGTTTGTAAATCGCGTTCAAAACCGCCATGATAAGCAACTATTACTACATCAGCTTTTTCCTTTAATTCAGGTACATACTTTTGCGCAGTTTCAAAGGCTGATTCAAACTTCCATCCTTCAATATGTTTAGGTTGTTCCCAATGAGGAATATATTGAGTAGTTAATCCCAATATCGCAATTTTAACGCCATTTTTCTCAAAAATTTTATAAGGTGCATCAATAATATGACTTGCTGGCCCTTCTTGCATATTAGCATTCAAAATTGGATAATTGCGATCAGCTAAAGTTGGATTTAAATAATCAGGACCATAGTTAAATTCATGATTACCTAAAATACCTACATCAGCTTGTAAGTGATTAATCATTTTTACGAGGTCTAAATTGTAATGTTTTTGATCGCGAGTTTGATATGCATAATCAGTCATTGGAGATCCTTCAACAAAATCGCCATCATCAATATAAAAGAAAATATCACCATTTTCTTCAGTTTCTTTTCTCATTTGGTTGATGATTGATCCTGCTTTTAAATATCCAAGTGGATGATAATCTTCGCGTGAACTAAAATTGGTTGGATAAATATATCCATGAACATCACTTGTTGAAACGATCTTGATTTTCATAAATAATAACACCTCTGTTATAAATTTCTCACCATGAATTATTGTACCTTTTTCACATCGTAAAAATAAAGCATATATACTAAAAAATTGTATAAAAAAGCTAACTGAATCAACAGTTAGCCCAAAATAAACTACATTCACCGTAATTTTATTTAAACCGCCATACGTTAGCAATAATCTCGTTTCACTGCACATTTTTATTCAGACCGCTGCGTACTAGCAGTACTCTCATTTATTTTTAGGTAATTATACCCTACTTACTAATATAAAGAATGTTAATGTACATTTACATATCTCTTAATTAACTTCACAAACTTAACTTGATTAGCATTCAAAACCACTTTTACTTGATGATTTTTTTGATAACGAATAATATTTCCAAATTGATCAAAATCTAAGTTTGTCCGCTCATATTTTTTATCTTTCATAACCAATAATTTAGTAATATATTTAAGTTGTTCATTGGTGAATAAAGTTTCTAAATTACCCTTTTGATCAATTTTAATTCCACTAAGATCTAAAGTTATTCCTTGAAGTTTTAAATTAATGGTATTACTATAATGTTCTGCATCAATTAACATACATAATGCATCAATTTCATCTTTAGAAAATGGAATTAAACCATCTTGTAATTTCATGCTGTTATCCCCTCTAATTTTATTAAACTATCTCATTAATTTTTTATTACTCTGTTACATTATACGTTATTTCAAATACTCATACATAACTGAATTACTGACTTAATTAAAATTCCACAAAAATAGATCATGAGTTAATCATGATCTATTTAAGCGTTTCGAATGCTATTTAAATGTTTTGATGATGTTCTTATTTTTCTTCTTCAATTTGATTCCAACGTTTTTGCAATACATATGCAATGGCTTTAGGTTCACGATCACGTGTGAAGACTCCTTTACGATTACCGTTAACCCGAATTAAGCCAGCGGGAGTTGCAAAATCAGCAAAATTCCAGAGAAGTTCACCCATAACATAATCAAATTCATCAAACACTTCAAAGTTTGCTTTATAATAATCAACTTGATATCCTTCAGAGTAAGGTTCCCGGTACATTGAGTTCATGCCACTCATTGTATCGGCACCAAATTCAGTAAAGACAAGTGGCTTGTCTGGATATAATTTATGCCATTCTTTAATTTCATTTCTTAAGTCATCTTTAGCTTTATTCAAATCGTTAAAGTCAACATACCAGCCATAGTAACGATTCAAACCAATTACATCAAAAAGATCAGTAACTTTGTCTACATCTGGAGTTGAAACTAAAATCTTTGGTGCAATTAATGGCAACTTTTGCCAATCATGTTCACGCGTAAAATCAGTAATTTCTTTAAAGTATTCATGAGCTCCATCTTGTTGAGTAGCCGCTTCATTAGCTACTGACCACATAATTACAGAAGGATGATTTTGATCACGTGTAATGGTTTCTTGGATTACTTGCTTATGTGCTGGCATAGTTTTCATATTTTTCCAAGTATTGATTTGAGTTTCGCCACCCGCCATTGCATTTTGGAAATCTGAATAAATTCCAACTGCTGGGACCTCATCAATGACCATAATTCCATCTTTATCAGCCATTTGCATTTCTTCTTCAGAATATGGATAATGTGATGAACGAAAGGCATTTGCACCGATCCATTTCAATACTTGATGATCATGGTTAATGACTGCGCGATTCATTCCTTTACCAATAATTTGGAAATCTTCATGTCGTCCAAATCCTTTCAAATAAACTGGTTCGCTATTAACTAAAATTTTGCAATCTTTAATTTCAACTGTACGCACTCCAAAATCTTGAGTGTATGTATCGATTAATTGGTTATTTTCATCCCAAAGGCTAACTTTAAGTTGATACATGTATGCATTGCCAACATTCCACAAATGTGTGTCTGAAATAACTAAAGGTTCTGCATCTGCAAGCTTTTCACTGCGTGTATTTTCAACCATTTTGCCATCTTGATTAATAATTTCCAAGGAAATATTGTCATAATTACCACTAATTTCAATTTCTGGTTTAACAGTTGTTTCTTTTAAATCAGTATCATATTTAACCACAATTTCATCAATATGAGCTTGAAGAGAAGTTGTATAAATTTTTACTGGACGATGAATACCGGCATAATTATAAAAATCAAAATATCCAGTAGTTTCATATTCACCATTAGCTTTCTTGGTTGTTTCACCACCTGGAAGGGTCTTGTTACTTAAAAGATTACATAAGCGCACTTTTAAGTTGTTTTCTCCTACTCTAATATAATCATCAATTTCAAATTCAAATGGAGTAAAGCCACCTGTATGTTGAGCAACCTCTTTTCCGTTAATGTATACTTGCGCTTCATGCGTAGCTGAACCAAAACGCATCACATTACGTTGCGTTTTTTGAAGTGCAGAAATATTAAAGGTTGTCTCATACCAAAAATAACCATCATGATTGCGAATTTCATCATCAATCACTTGATCATTAAATGAAGCTGGTACGGCCATTGTGATTGGATTTGATAATGGTTTATCAACATCAATTTCTTCGCCATTTTTTTCAATTTTAAAATTCCAAAAACCGCTTAAGTCTGAGACAGTTCTAGTTGCATTCATTTTAGGATATAACATCATCAAAGCCTTCTTTCCCGTGTTGGCTTCATTCTACATCAACCTGCTTTTATTGTTAAATGAAATGTCCAATAAATTTGTATGAAAAAAGATTAAAAATATAATGTAATTTTCCCTTACAATGTTGAATTTACCCTTTCAAATTAGTATGATAAAGGATGGATAGGGAGTTAATGAGGACGGCCAAAATTATTCAACTAGATTAGATACTAATATGAGTAAAGGATGATTTTTTGAAAACCGAAATGATCGATCTTGTCATTCCATGGGTCAATGGTGAGGATCCAAAATGGCAAGCCAAGGCTAAAAAATATATGCCAAATAAAGATTTTACAGGTGAGCGTTTCCGCGATTGGGGAACTCTTAAATACTTATTTAGGACTGTAGATGCTTACTTACCTTGGATTCATAAAATTTATTTAATTACAGATGATCAAGTTCCAAGTTGGCTGGATACAAATAACGAAAAAGTTAAAGTAGTGGATCATCGCGATTTTATTCCAGCAGAATACTTACCAACTTTTAATTCTAATGCGATTTTGATGAATGCATATCGGATTCCTGGATTAGCAGAGCAATTCATGATCATTGAAGATGATATGTTATTCACAAAATCCGTTAATCCAGATGATTTCTTTAAAGATGGCAAAGTGCGTGACTTTTTGATTGAATCACCAATTTCTCCACATGAAGAGTTTTCATATATCTTAATGAATACAATGGTGTTGATTAATCAAAAATTTGATAAGCGTGAAACTTTAAAAAAACTTGCTGGTAAATATTTTAATCCTATTTATGGGATGCCATTAGTACGCACAATGGGAAGTTTCTTTTATCGTAATTTTACGGGATTTTATAACCGTCACTGCGTACAGCCTTATTTAAAAAGCGTTTATCGCCATGTAGTTGAAGATGTTTATCCTGTTGAGTGCAAAGAAACCATGTCTCATCATGTTCGCAATCGTAATGACATTACTGAGTGGATCGTTCGTTACTATAACTTATTAGAGGGGAACTTTATTCCAACCTCACCTAATCGTTATGCTTATTTTGAAATTAATGATCTTGAAGGAATTCGCCATGCAGTTAATTCTGAAAAGAAAGTTTCAATTTGCATGAATGATACTGATGTTGAAGATTTCAGTTCAACAATGAATGCACTTACTGGAATTTTAAATAATAAGTTTGACTTTAAGAGTCAATTTGAAAAATAAAGGTTACGGCAAATGCCGTAACCTTTATTTTGTAATTTCTTCAAGTTGCTTAACTGCGTTTTTAACAAAATAGCCTTCACGTAATTTTTGAGCTAATTTTACTGTGTTAGCTTTCATTTCTTGATATTGTTGCGTTGAAAGTTGATCTAGTACTGTATCAATATCATTTAAACTATCAACCGTAATTCCTACATTATACTTTTCAACAAATTGTGCTAAAGCTGCTTTTTTCCAAATAATCACTGGTAATCCTGAACTTAAATACAATGATGTTTTATGGGGATTATTATATTTTAAATATTCACCAAACATTCCATTGCATTCATCCACTGCATCGCCATCCCAAATTAAACCAAAACTTTGATCTAAATATTGAGGAAGTTCTTCTGGAGTGTGTTGTCCTTGATAATCAATACTTGATGGATAATTCTCGGCTGGATTAGGACCAAAAAGTTTTAATTGATGTTTTAAATTCATTTTTTGTAAAAAGTCTGCTTTGCCTGCCCGCAAATTTCCAGCAAATGCCAAAGTATAATCTCCATCTTTAATCTCTGTGTTAATCGAACATGGGTTATCATAATCAAAAATTTCCAAATCAACGATCGGAGTAGCAATTTGATGAGTCTTCATCCACTTTGTCATTGATGGGTTATGTGAAATAATTCCATCAGCTACATTTAACATATAACGTTCATTCGCTAAAAACTTCTCATCATGTTGAAAGAAACGCACAGATTCTAAATCATGAATTAACAAATATAGCTTAGCATCTGTAAGTTCCTTAATTTTAGTAATCAATTTCTTCATAATGTAAGGCGAATATGTAGGATATTGAAGAACAATTTCTCCTTCTGGATATTGCTTTATAATTTTAGCAATATCCAAATTAGCAAATTTCATTTTTTTGAATTTAGACAAAATCGATTGATCTTCGGTTGTAATTCCTAAATTCAAATCAACTTTTTCAAATTGTTCTTCCATTAAATAATGCTCAACATCTTTTTTAGCCTTTGGACCAGCATCATTATTATTTAATGGCTGATATTTTACTTGGAAAATATACTTTTTCACGTTTTCTAAGTTCTCCTTTAACTTAATTGCTTTAATAAGTATAGAACACCTTAATCGTTTTTGACAATCTCTTTTGTAAAAAGGTACAGCAAAAACATTTAAAATATGCATGGATGCAAATTAAAAAAAAGAAGTTGCAACCTTTGTTACAACTTCTTTGGTGTAAGGAAATTATTTAGAATTTAATATATTACTTTTCAACGTGATTTTTAAATGTAAACGACTAACTACTTAGATCTCAAAATATGCCTAAGCATATTTGACTTTTTCTTCCATGATGGTTCCTCCGTTCTATGGGGGACAATTGTTACAAATCCATTTGATAAACTCTTATATTTATCAACAATTATAGTATAACATGTTAGTTTTATTCAGTATATTTTTTATATTTCAGAAATATCATTCTTAATTGTTCCTTAATTAACTCTGGTTTTTTATAAAATTTCTTTTAAATCTCCATAAAAACACCTACACCATATGGCTTTAATTTAATTTCAAATTCCTCATTTTCATCCGTTAAAATATTTTTAACCCGCTGTTTTACATGCACAATTTGAGAATGAGAACTAAAGTTAATTGCAAAATAGTACTTTACTCCATCTAATACTCGAATTTGGATAGAAGTTTCTTTATTAACTTTACGTAAAGCACTGTAATGTGTAAGCATTAAATCTTTAGTAACATAATCATAAAATTTTTCTAGAAAATCAGCTCCTGTTCTTGCTCCGATATAGTAAGCAACTCCATTTTCTAAATGATTTTCAGTAACTGCAGGAGTGTTTTTATAAAAATCAGCTTTATATTGAGCTAGTGAAGTTGCCCCTCCTAATTCAAATAAATCACAGTAATCTTTAACATCATACAAGTAATCATTAAATTGAATTTGATTGCGTTGTTTTGGATAAAGGGTATCGGTTTCCCTAAAGTCAATTCCATAAGTTTCTTGCAGCGCTTCTGGCCATCCGTTCATATGAGATAAGAAGTTTTCATCAACCATTCCAGTAATGTATGTTCCTACTAAATAACCACCACTTTTAACATAAGAACGTAATTTATTACCAAACTCTTCACTCATCATAAAGTGCATTGGATCAATCACAAGTGTATATTTTTCTAAATCATCATCAACACTTACAAGTTCAACTGGGATATCATGTTCCCAGAAATAACGATAGTGATTTTGAATTGTTTCCCAGTACTTCTTACTTTCCTTAGCATATGTCCGGGCATCATCTAGTGCCCACATATTATCATAATCAAATACAATTCCTACTCTAGCATTTTCATATGTACTATTCAAAAGTGGCTTGACTTTTTCTAGATCTTTTCCGACTTGTTGTACATCCCGATAAACCCGAGTGTTAGCTCCTTGTTGGTTAGAAATAACTGCTCCATGGAACATTTCAGAAGCTCCGCGAGATTCATGCAATTGGAAATAATTGATTGAATTAGCTCCATGTGCAATTTCTTGCATACTACTCATTTCATGCATTCCAGGACGTTTTGCGCGGTTAACAGGATGCCAATTAACTTTAGAAGGTGTATTTTCCATAATTAAGTAGTTTTGATGTTTCAAACTACGCATCATATCATTCATTAAGGCAGTTTTCATTCCAAGTTCACGGGTTGATTCATAGTCATTTGCCCAATTTGGATATGAGTCCCAACTAACAACATCAACATGTTTAGCGAATTTCCAGTAATCCAATTCATAAAATACATGAGAATCATTTGGATTACCACCCATGAAATTGGTTGTTAGTGGAATATTTGGCGTAATTTCGCGTAATGGCTGTGCTTCATTTTCAAAGAAATCAATTGTTTGTTCGGTTACAAACCGTTTCCAATCTAAATTCAAGCTGGTAACATTTTCGTCTCCTAAAACACTTGGCGAATGCACTTGGTCCCAACTTGTGTATTCATGACTCCAAAAAGCACTCCAATATGCTTGATTTAAATTATCTAAAGTTTTATATTTCTTTTTCATCCATTCGCGAAATGCTTGTTGACATAGATCACAATAACATTCGCCACCATATTCATTTGAAACATGCCAAAGGACTAAACTTTTTCTTTTGCCATAACGCTCCGCTAATTTGCGATTAATAATTTGCGTTTTTTCACGATAAATTGGTGAAGTATAACAATGATTGTGTCTTTCACCAAACAAATGGCGTTGCCCCTTTTGATTAACACGTAAAACCTCAGGATATTTTTCTGCCATCCAGCGTGGTCTAGCACCACTTGGAGTTGCTAAAATTACATGTCCATTTTGAGCTTCAATTTTGTCAAAAATGCGATCTAACCATTCAAACTCAAAATGCCCTTCTTCGGGTTCTAACTTATCCCAGGCAAAAACTCCTAAAGTCAGTGAATTAATCTTAGCGTTTTGAAATAATCTGAAATCTTCTTCGATTACTAATGGATAATCAAGCCATTGGTCTGGGTTATAGTCCCCACCATGCAAAAATTCATTAACGTTTAATTCCACCATCTTAAAGCCTCCCTATAAAAGTTGATTACAAGACTATTATAATTCAGCTGACATTTATTGAAAACGCTTTACAAGACATTTTGACCAATTTCATAAAAAATAATAATTAGCGAACAATCCGTTATTATATTCGATCTTATTTCATCTCCCGCAACTTATGGTTATAATTAAATCAGAAATCCTTATTAATAATTATTGTTGATATATCAGCATTCGATAATGTTTAATCACTAAAACTATATCTTAATAATCATAAAAAAGTTCTTTAAAAAAACACGAAAACCAGGCATCAAAACCTGGTTTAATCATATTGACTATTTTTTGTCAAAAGTATACCCTATCAAGTATAGGGTATTATCTCTAACGTATCCTATAACTAACTTACTTACGCTTAGCCTGTGAACACGTTACTCCCACTCATGTGTTTGCAGGCTTTGTTATTTGATACCGTAAAAAATTATATCATAATTTTAGCTAAATATGTGGAACTTTCATTATCCTTAAAATTACATCGCTTTTTATTGATATAATTTAATTTTTATCACTTATTTATAATAAAAAATGAACATCATCTCATTGGACTTAATCATTAATTTCAACCGGTTTTAATCCTAGTGATTTCCTAATTAAATCAGAGATTGCTTGGCATTCTTGCGTTGAAACAACTTGAAAATCAAGACCATCAATCGTTTCGCTTGCTCCTTGAACATAAGTGCTCTTTATATTTTTAGTAGCACCACGATAGTTTAATGCAAGAATTCGCATGTCATTAAAAGTTAAATCGGTTTTAACTTGACTTGAAATTGAATCAAGAAAACTTTTATTTAAAATGGTAAGTGGTGAAATTGATTTCTTTAACAAAGCTGTAATCACAAGCCGTTGCCGTTCTTGTCGTCCATAATCGCCTAAAGGATCTTGATGACGCATCCGTGCAAAGTTCAATGCGGTTTTACCATTCATATGTTCTGCTTGTCCTTTAACAAAATTCGAACCACCATAACTAAAAGTCAATGGTGAAGTTACGGTTACTCCACCAACATCATTAATCGCTTTCTCTAGTCCTCCCATATTGATCAACACATAAAAATCAATTGGAATATTAAATTGATCTTCAACAGTATTAACTGCTTCACGCACTCCACCATATGTATATGCTGAATTGATTTTAGCCGGTGAATATTGCGGATAGTCAGGAAAATTAACTTCCATATCACGCGGAATACTTACAATGGTAGTTTTATGAGTTTGAGGATTTAAAGTCATAACCATCATTGTATCAGTTCTTCCTTTATAATTTCGTCCTAAAGCACCAGTATCAGTTCCCAGTAATAGAATTGAAACTGGTTTATGTGCCTCTAAAATTGCTGATGGATTACGCGTATCGTTAGCATTTGATTGGACATACATTTTACTCGTTGCATTTTTCAAATTACCAAATGCCATAATTCCTAAACCACATATTAAAAGTAATAGGATAACTAAAATTATTAGAAGTATTTTCCTAACCGGATGTTTCTTTTTAAATTCTAAATGCTCAGTTCTTTTTAAATTTTCATCAGCCATGCTAAGACTTCTTTCATCACTTTTTCTTCATTATAAAACTAAATTAATTTTAATCGATTAATTAACACTTGCAAA
Organism: Ligilactobacillus sp. LYQ135; assembly: GCF_053711055.1. Classification (NCBI taxonomy): domain Bacteria; kingdom Bacillati; phylum Bacillota; class Bacilli; order Lactobacillales; family Lactobacillaceae; genus Ligilactobacillus; species Ligilactobacillus sp. LYQ135. The sequence continues at coordinate 146,004 of NZ_JBSJYT010000001.1, forward strand.
TGATCAACGCCCAGATTCTTTGTATTTTCTAGCTATCAATTGAAACTTATTTTAGATACTTTTACGCTATGTATTGTTAAGAAACTTTTTTGGAGGAAGCGTTTCTCATGATAATGAATGATTTTAAGGCTAAATATGGTAAATATGCTGTTTTATTTGGTGGAAGCGATGGTTTAGGAAAACAAACTGCTAAAAAATTAGCTGATAGGGGACTAAGTGTCGTTTGCATTGGCCGAAATAAAGATAAGATGGCACGGTTTGAAAAAGAATTTAAATCAACTTACTCAACTGATTTTATTCCTGTAATTGCAGATCTTTCTGAGGAAAATGCTGCAATTAATATTTTTGATACTACTGATCGTTTAGATGTTGGTTTTGTTAGTTACATTGCTTGTTTACACAAATTTGGTAAGGTACAAGATATTGCTTGGGAAGATTATAAACGGATGTTAAATGTTAATATTAATAACTTTACTCAAGCAATGAAACATTATATGAGAATTTTTGTAGAACAAGGCCATGGTGGAATTTTAAACTATTCTAGTTTAACTGCTGTTACAAGTTCACCTTATAACGTTGAATATGGTGCCGGTAAAGCATATATGAAATCATTTACTCAAGCAATGGCATATGAAGGAGAAAAAGAAAATGTTGATGTAATGGTAGCTACATTAGGTGCCACCACAACACCAACCGAATTAAGAAATCAACCAGGTGGCGAAATGGGTTCTCAAATTCAAGCAATGGCGATGACGCCTGAAGAAACTGTTGATGAAATTTTCGAACATTTTGGTAAAACTCATTCTTACTATGTTGGTAAACATCCCCAAGAACAAGTTAGAAAGTGGAAAACTGAAATGACTGAAGATGAGGTTGCTGAATATATGGGTAAATTTTATGAATAAAAACTAAAAAAAAGCCAGTCGTTTGACTGGCTTTTTAATATTTTTGCTAAAAAATAAATAAGTCTGTTATCCCTGTGCAACAATTGTTTCATTGTTTTACTTTGACAGTATATCAAATCACTTGATAGCAGACAACATTTTCGACAAAAATGTTGCTTAAAAAAGTAAATTTATCAGTTTAAATTTAACAAAATTAATTAAATATTTTATAGAATTTAACATACATTAAAATTTAGTTTCATCTTAATTATTTGGTTTACTGCGATTTTAGTTGCTGTTAAACTTAATTTAACCACAAAAAAGTTAAGCTTTTTCGCCTTATTTCAACACGGCACTTTAACTCTAACTTACTTATTACAATACATATTCCCTAGAAGTTGCATCCCCAAGCGCAACTTCTTTTTATTTTGTATCCGAAAGACTTCAAGAATTTGATATAATTAAGCTATAAAAGGAAAATCAACACTTTTGAATGGAGCTGATCGTAATGACAAAAGAAAAAATCATTTTAGATTGTGATCCTGGCCATGATGATGCTCTTGCTTTGGCAATGGCAGTTGCGAGTGAACAAATTGACTTACTAGCAGTAACTACATCAGCCGGCAATCAAACTCCGGATAAAACTTTAAATAATGCAATGAGGATGTTAACTCTTTTAAAGGCTTCCAATATCCCAGTTGCAAGTGGTAATAAACGCCCATTGATGCGTCAACTCAAAATCGCAGACTATGTTCATGGGGAAACAGGACTGGATGGCGCTGATTTGCCTGAACCAAATTTTGCGCCTCAAAAAATTCCTGCAATTGAACTAATTGCAAAAACATTGCAAGCTCAAAAAGAACCAATTACTTTAGTCGTAACTGGTCCAATGACAAATATTGCTTTATTTTTACGTGTTTATCCTGAATTAAAATCAAAAATTAAGCAAATCGTTTTTATGGGTGGCGCTGCTGGAACAGGAAATGTAATGCCTACAACTGAATTTAACATGGCAGTTGATCCTGAAGCCGCTAAAATTGTCATTAATGAAAATATCCCAATGGTAATGGCAGGATTAAATGTTACTTTAAAAGCTCAACTCCTCAATCAAGATGTTGAAGATATTGGTAAAATCAATAATCCTGTAGCCCAAGCCATTTATGGTCAAATGAAATTTTATGGTATTTTTTATGGCCAAGATAAATTTGGATTAGAAGGCACGCCAGTACATGATCCATGTACAATTGCATGGTTACTTCACCCCGAGTACTTTGAAACGCACGAATGTTATATTGATGTAGAAACTCATGGACAATTAACTGCCGGTGAAACCATTGTAGATGAAGTAGGGTTAACTGGTAAGGAAAAGAATGCCCAAGTTCTTATGGATATTGAACGCGAAAATTTCGCAGCATTAGTCAAGAAGTTATTACATAATTTTGATTAACTTCACAAATAACCCCATAGTTGGATGTAATTCCACTATGGGGTTATTATTTTATAAAGCTTTTTTACGATGATGTTTCATCAAAAAGTATACTGGAATTCCTAAAATTCCAAAACCACCTAATACTAAAATCGCTTCCCAATCATAAACAATTTCACTATAAAGAACAAAAATTGCTCCAATAATTGCAATTAATGGAATCACTGGGAAAAGAGGCACTTCATATGGTGTTTCGACTTTGCGGTGTCGAATAATAAAAACTCCAATAAAACTCATTAAATAAAATAGATAAATACTAAAAATACAAATCCGCGATAATTTACCTGGATCAAAAAATATAATCATAGTAATTGCAATCATTGAAATTAAAGCAATTGCCAAAATTGGCGATTGCGATTTTGTACTATACTGCATTAAATGTTTTGAAAATGGCAACTGATTGTCATTCGCCATTGATAAAACTACCCGTGAAAAGGTAATCATTTTCCCATTTAAGCATGCCAAAATTGTCAAAATAATTCCAATATTAAAAATTTTACCGCCAATCTTGCCAAAAATATAATGACCAAAAAACGGAGCCGTTTCTTTCCCTAAATCTAAGATTAATTCAGGTGGTAAAACTTGCAGGAAAACTACCGTAATCAATACATAAGAGACTAAAACAGTTAATGCTCCTTTAATCAAAGTTTGGGGAATAACCTCACTTGGATTTTGAACTTCACGTCCCATATTAGCAATTGCTGACCACCCATCATATGCGAACAAACATGAAATTACTGCCACCCCAAAACGGTGATCAAATAAGTTTTGTCCGCTAGATGATGTTACTACAATTTGCGATTTCCCATGTAAAAGTCCGCCAACTACAATCGCAATTATCAAAATAATCTTGATAATAGTTAGTTCCATTTGAACCCGCACACCATAGCGTAATGAAATACTGTTAGCTGCAAAAGTAAGCACTACAATTCCAATTGCTAAGTACGAAAAATATTTTAATGGCAGTCCCATAAAATCCACTAACATGATTGCCAAATACATTCCTAACGTTGCAATGGTTGCTGGGCCATAAATAATTACTTGAACCCATCCTGACATGAAGGCTGCAAACTTACCATAAATTTGTTTTAAATATGTATAAATACCGCCAGTTGTATACTTTGAACCTAGTTCAGAAATAGTTAAACTTGCTGTTAAAGTAATCAAGCCACCCAAAATCCAGGCCATCAATGCCCAAAATGGCGATCCCGCAAATTTTAAAACATCGGCTTGTTTAAAAAAAATTCCCGATCCCATCACTGATCCGGTTAATAATAAAAACGAAGCCTTTTGATTAAAAGTACGAGTCGGTTCTATTACGTATTGCTTATTTTGTTCTTCCAAATTTAAATTCCTCTCCACGAAAAATCTTTCGAATAAAAAAGCCGACCATCTTAGGTCAGCTTAATATTAACGATTATTTGTGTATTTTCATTATATCAACCTGCAATTTGTTATTCAACTAACATGAAGAATAGCTTTTAAACCACCTGTTTCATAGGTCGCTTTTTTTAGCCAAAACTCCTAATTTTCCTTCAAATGGAAGTCCCCATACTTTCACAAAGGCAACCGATTTACCAAGTACCTAATGAATCATAAACAAACTTTTACGTTGGTTGGTCTTTTAATTCTTTGATTAAATTTTTGACCGCGCATTCTCCCATTGCAATTGCCAGTTGAGCCGTTGTAGGGCAAAGACGCCTCTCATTATCAAAGCTACATCTCCAATAATATAAACTGTTGGATCATTAACATGAACTCGTCCACGTTAACCAGAGTTTTTAATTACATCACTTTCCCTCACTCCTGTAGTCCAAATAATTGTATTTGCAACCAATGATTTTTCATTTCTATCATTATCTACATATCTAACTTCGTTTGGTAAAACTTCATTGATACTACATTGGAGAAAAAGATGAATATCCTTTCATCAATAAACTTCCTACCATAATTAGATAATTTTGAAGAAAACATTGGCAAGAATACAGATAAGTAGTCGATACAATAAATTTGAATTTTATCTGGAGAAGTATGGGCTATCTTATCACACTTCTTTTGCATATCATGCAATGAAGCTAATCAGCTCCTAAAATCACAATTTCTTTCATTATAATCATTTCTTTCTTAAAAAGTTGTAATATTAGTTCGCTTGCACTAATACGAATGTACATCCCATTTAACTGGTGTTATGAAACAAAATAAAGGTAAAACAAATTAAACTTATTCGTATTATCGTTATATATCGCTAGTCATTAAAATTCAAATAATTGATTCAAAATTTTTATTCCGTAGAATCACTCGTTACTCCATGACTTGTTTTGATCCATTGATTATTTCCAGTTAATTTTCTATAGAAAGCAATTATAATTGCAGGGAAAAGAATCAAATTATAGATTACCATTCCTGCACATAAAAGTAACAATTTTAAATTAACTCTTTTAGAATCAACTGTATACTTCACTCCCATGTAGTATGCCAAAAATAAGTTAATTGCAATTAAAAATAATAATAATCCCCAAAACTTTTTAATATGAATGACTGCATAGACTAAAGCAATCATGTTAGCAGTTCCTACAACTACTGTTAAAAATGGTAAAAACATAAAAAACATCATCTCAAATTTTGCCCAAAATTTGAGTGTTTTACTTTTAACAATATTCCTTAAATATTTACCAGTACAATCAATTCCCCCTTGGCACCACCGTGAACGTTGTCTTATAAAAGGTTTAATTTTATCGACTGCTTCTTGGTATACTACAATATCGCCTCCATACTTTGTTTTCTTATCTTGAAGTAAAAATTTAGTACTAAATTCAAAATCTTCTAACAATGCATTTCCCCATGGTGCCACTTCATTTTCAACTGAAGATAAGCGAATAAACTGTCCATTACCTGAAGCAGCAGCGTTATCCAATCTGTTGCGCACGCCTTGAATCCAATCATTAATAGTTGTAAATTCAATGTCTTGCATGCGTTGTAACCAATTGGTAACATTATGCATTTTAACTTTTACTTGCAGTAAAGCTAGATCAGGATCTTCATCAAATTCAATTAAAACCTTTTTTAAGTCCTCTTCATGCATAATTGCATCGGCATCTAAAACACCAATAACAACATTTTTTGTTGAGGATGTAATGCCATTACGAATATAATTTAATCCATAATTTAATGCATCACCTTTTCCAGTTTGTGCATCGGGTAACACTCTTTGAAAAAGTTTGATTTTATCTTCACAATTATTTTTTGTAATAAAATCCTTAATTAACTGTGCGGTTCCATCAACTGAACCATCATCAATCACTCCTAATTTAACTTGCGGTAAATTTTGAGTATTTTGAATAAAATTCGATAATGTTCGTTGAACCGTCGGCGCTTCATCTAGCATTGGCATTAATATATACAACTCTAAATCTTTAGAGAGAGCTACATCTATTTTTGCCCCTTTTATCCCTCTAATTGAGCTTAATACCAAAATAATTACCCAAACAGAGTAGTAAACTATCCCAACAAATGACGTTAATAATATGATATTAACCAGATCTTCCACAATATTTCCTCCCACAACAAAACAAGCACAATTATTCAATTATGCAGTCCTGTTAAATATATTTAGTGTTTTAACACCCATATTCCCACTGTTTTGAATATCCCATTACAATATTGATAAAATAACAACTAATTTTTGCCCAAATGTAATTAGTTATTATCTCCCTACTTATCTTTATTGTTTTTATTAGGGTTCTTCAAAAACTTTTTGCACATAAATATGCACACTATCAGCACTTACAATCTTAATAAAAAATTAATTTCTTTAATATTCAGTTAAACTTTATCAAAAATGTCATTTTTTGTAAATGATATATCTAGATTACAAGTAATTTATCAAAACAAAAAAGCTTGATTTCTATTTACATAAAAATCAAGCTTTCCTCACTTAAATATTTATTTTTTATATATTATGCATCCGACTTAAAAATGCCTGTGTACGCTCATTTTGCGGATTTTCAAAAATTTCTTGAGGAGTTCCTTCCTCAACAATATAACCATCAGCCATAAAAACAACTTTGTCAGCTACTTCTTTAGCAAAGCCCATCTCATGAGTCACAATTACCATTGTCATCCCATCATCAGCTAATTTTTTCATAACATTTAATACATCATCAACCATTTCTGGATCAAGTGCTGAAGTTGGTTCATCAAAAAGCATTACATTTGGATTCATTGCTAATGCTCGTGCAATTGCAATCCGCTGCTTTTGTCCACCAGACAATAACTGTGGATATGCATCAAATTTATCTTCTAAGTTAACCATTTCTAATAATTTTTGGGCCTGTTCACGTGCTTCATCAGCACTTTTATTTTTTAACATTGTCGGTGCTAACATAATATTTTCGCCAACAGTTAAGTTGTTAAATAAGTTAAAGTGTTGAAACACCATTCCAATATTTTCTCGTACTTTATTAATATCAACTTTTGGATCTGAAATATCATAATTATCAATAATGATTTGCCCTTGACTTGCAGTTTCCAAACGATTTAAACATCTTAGGAAAGTACTTTTTCCTGATCCTGATGGGCCAATTAACACAACGACTTGACCATCTTCAACATCAAAGTTGATATCTTTTAAAACTTGGTTTTTACCAAAATTTTTAGCAACATTTTTAGCGGTGATTTTTAAGTTTGACATTAGACCTTCAACCTCCGTTCAATCCACTTGGAAATCAATGTGAAAATTGTAATTAGAATTAAGTACATTACAGCAATGATTAGCCATATCTTAAATCCTTCAAGATTACGTGCAATGATAATCTTACCGGTTTGCGTTAATTCAACAATTCCAATTACTGATAAGATTGAGGTATCCTTTAATGTAATAATGAATTGGTTAATAAATGATGGCACCATCATCTTAATTCCTTGTGGCAATACAACTTTACGCATTGCTTTACCAAATGGGAGCCCTAAACTTCTTGCTGCTTCCATTTGACCCTTATCAACAGATTCAATTCCACCTTTTACAAAGGCTGCAATATAGGCACCTTCATTTAAAGTTAAAGTAATGATCCCGGCAACAAATGCTGGAATTTTATGTCCTGTTAAACTTGGAATCCCATTATAAATAAATAATGCTAATACTAGTAATGGTAAACCACGAAAAATGTAAATTAAGCTCGTCGAAATCCAATTTAAAAACTTAACTGGTAATACTCCAAGTAAGCCCACTAAAATTCCAAAGACGGTTGCACAAATGATTGACACAATCGTTAATTTTAATGTTTCTCCCAAACCTTGAAGTAATGCCTTTTGATTTTGCTTAATTAACCCTAAAAATCCTTGATCTTTTTTCTCGTATAGATTTGATTTACTCTTAGTATACTTATCAATAATTTTTTGATATGTACCATTTTTCTTGATCTTAGCCAAACCTGCATTGAACTTCGCCATTAATTCTTGGTTAGTCCCTTTTTTAACCGCAAATCCATAATCGCCAATTGCGGTTGGTTTAGTCACAATTTTCAAACCAATTCCATTTTGAATTCCATACTTCAAAACAGCATCATCATCAAAGCAAGCTGCGGAATTTCCATTTTTGACATCGTTATATACGTTATCTGAATCATCAAATGTAACTACTTGGAAACCATACTTATCTTTGATTGAGTTAGCATAATCAGCACCTGAAGTTCCTGTCTTAACAGCAACTTTCTTTCCTTTTAATTGAGATAACTTAGTAATTTTACTATCTTTAGCAACTGCCATTACAATCCCAGATGAATAGTATGGATTAGAAAAATCAAATTTTTGCTTCCGTTCATCTGTAATTGTCATCCCGGCTATCATCCCATTTACCTGACCTGCTGAAACTGATTGAATTGCAGCATTAAAACCAATCGGTTTAAATTTAACTTTAAACCCTTCTTCTTTAGCAATTGCCTTCATAATATCAATATCAATTCCCGTTAATTGGTTATCGTCATTTGTATAAACGAAGGGAGGAAATGTAACATCAGTTGCAATTGTGTAAGTCTTTTCTCCAGCTGCATGAACTGAATTATTACTAAAAAAATTGCCTCCAAATACAATTCCCATTGTCATTGTAATTAATATAATTAAATTTCGCACTCTTTTCATTACATTAGTCCTTTCTAGTGTGATTACAAGAGACTAATTAAATTATATCATAGTGTGTTATTAAATGTAACATTAAATATTAAATATAGATTAAAAACATTAAAAAAAGATTATGGATAAAGTGCCATAATCTTTAAAAATTACCAACTAGCTTTCTTAACTCCCGGAATCTTCCCTTCCAGTGCTAATTTTCTAAAATTAATACGTGACATTTTAAATTTACGCATATAAGCACGTGGACGTCCATCCAACTCATCCCGATTGCGTAATCTGACTGGGCTTGAGTTTCGCGGAAGTTTAGCAAGTGCAGCATAGTCACCTTTCGCTTTTAACTCTCGCCGTTTTAAACGATAACGCTCAACTAATTCACGTTGCCGTTTATCTTTTGTAATTTTAGATTTTTTCGCCAAAACAACACTTCCTTTCAATTTTTAAATCGTAATCATTACTATTTAATTTAACAATACATTTTCCTGGATGTCAATAAAAATATAATAATCACATTAAATTATTTTAAGTTATATTTTATAACATGAAAATCACAACATTAAAAAACGAAACAATGCTCATAAACATCGTTTCGTTTAATTGGTCTAATTATGATTTTCGTTATCAAAATCGACAACCGCACCTCTTAAATTAGCATCGGCAGTATACTTGCAAGTTTCAATTACTGGTGTTAAGGTTGCAATTTCAACTTTATCTTGAATTTCTTTAATTTTAACATTAATCATTGGAATTAAATTTTGATTTTGCGAAATTGCGCCGCCAATAATAATTTTTTCTGGATCAATTGTATGTTGCAGATTATATATTGCAGTTGCAAGCTGCGTAATCATTTGATCAACTAATTTTATAGCTAATGTTTCACCGGCTTGTGCCTTATCAAATACGTCTTTGCCAGTGACGCTTTCGCCAGATATTTCATTATATCGTGTCGCTAATGTAACAGGTGAGCATGCTTGACTTAAAGTTGTATTCTGATTCATTAATTGAAATCCAAATTCACCACCATACAAATGACTTCCATGATAAATTTGCTTATTAATGATAATCGCTCCACCAACACCTGTACCAATCACTAAAAATACTAAATTAGAGTTATCTTTTCCCGCACCATCAGCAACTTCTGCTAGTGCGGCACAATTAGCATCATTTTCAATGCTAACTGGTAATTTAAATGTGTCTTCAAAAAGAGAGACAATCTCAAAATTATGAATGTATGGCAAAGCACTTGCACCTTCAATTACACCTGTTTTCTTATTGATAGCTCCAGGTGAACTGACCGCCACTCCTTGAATATTATATTTAGCTTTGAATTCATCAATGTTTGCTTTCAAAACTTCCATAAAATCATCCAAGTTATCTGGTGTTGGTGCTTTTTTCTTATCACGTAACTTTTGACCATCCCAGTACGCAAACTTGATTGTAGTTCCACCAATGTCGATTACTCCTAAACTCATGAATTCCTCCTAAAAAATCCCAAGTGTTAAAATTTTCTCTTTCTCAAGTTTGCCAATCTCATAATTGATTATATTATTTTTTAATATTTAACGTCAAAGCTACTTAAAACTATACATTTGTAAAAAAACAAGACTGTATAACCAGTCTTGCTTATTTTTAATGATAAAAATCAAATTTTCCTTTCGCCATGAGTTCTTTAACTCCACCAGTTTCGTATAATGAAAGATTATCAATCATTTTCTTAGTAACTGAGCCGATATAGCCTTTAACTGGAATTCCTAGACCCACGCCAAATGATTTGGCCATTCCAATTGAGGCAACCGTTCCACGATTTTTATAAACAAACTTCTCAGTTGGTTCACCTTTAATTAAGTGTAAAATATTTTTGGCAGCACATGTTCCCATTTGCAAGGCAATTTGGGCAGTGGTTGGATAGGGTCTTTCAGCACCATCTGGGAAAAAGGCAGCGACATCGCCTACAATATAAACATTTTCATCATTTGGTGCACTCATATCTTGATTAACACGTACTCGTCCACGGCGTTGTTGGTAACCTGATTCTGCAATCACGTCACTTCCACTGACACCGGTAGTCCAAATAATCGTTTTAGCACCTAACTTACCTTTATTGCCATCTTTGTCAGTATAATGAACCTCATTTTTAGCAACTTCATCAATTCCACATTGCACATAAAAATGAATGTTCCATTTTTTAAGCCACTTCATTCCATATGATGACATTTTAGGCTTAAACATTGGTAAAAATACAGGTGAGTGATCAATACAATAAAGTTCAATTTTATCAGCTGAAGTATCTGCAATTTTGGCATATTCAGCCTTCATTTCATACAATGATCCGAGTAATTCCACTCCGGTAAAGCCTGCACCACATACGATAATTTTTAAATGAGATGGATCATGATCTTTAGTATATTCATGCATTTCATTTAAAATATGTTGGTGAATTGTAAGTGCCGCATCAATGCTATCCATTTGAAGTGCATTTGTATTTGCTCCTTTAATTCCAAAGGTTTCAGAGTGAAATCCTAAAGAAATGATCGCATAATCATATGTAATTGGATCATGATCCTCAAAAATAACTTGTTTGTTTTCATGATCAACTTTAGATACAGTTGCTTGAATAAAAGTTGTTTTTTTTGAATTTACTACATCTTTAATTGGAAAAATAATTTTATCTTTAGGTAAAGCTCCTGTGGCAACTTCTTCTAAACTAATAATTTCACAGTGATAATCATTGCGATCAATTAAAGTGATATGAAGATCTTCTTTTGATGCTTGAAGTTTATGTAAAGCTTTTAAACCACCATAACCTGCTCCTAAAATCACAATTTCTTTCATCACAATAGCCCCTTTCTAAAATAGTCCGATTAAAAAGGTTATAAATTGTACTAATGACCCTAAACCTAAAATTTTGACTGCTGCTAAAAAAGTACTTGATTTGATTTGTTTTTCAGTAAAGAGCTTGCATTGTTGGTACACAAATGGAATTAAAATTAAAGTTAATAATAACGTCCATGGTGCAAAATGCAAAACAACTGCTAAAATCAAAGCAATAAATGCTAATACATTAAGCAAATTAAATGTGAAGATTGCATTCTTTTTGCCGACACTAATTGGGAAGGTTTTTCTACCACATTTTTTATCATAATCAATATCACAAATATTGTTTGCTAGCATCATATTAGCAATCCAGAAAACATTTGGTAATGAAATTAAAATGCTTGGCCAAATTCCATTCCATGTCCATTGGAAACTTTGATAAGTATTAATATATACCGCTGCAAAGGTAATCAAAAATCCCATGATAATCCCTGATAAAATTTCTCCCATGGGAGTATTTTGAAAGAATTTAGAATATGTTAATCCCACTATTAATCCAATAATTCCTAATACTAAAAGTGGCCATGCAGTTTGTTGAACTAACCATAATCCTAAACCAACTACAATCACTAACATTACAATCACTACTTTTTTAACTTGGTGTTTTGTTAAGTTAAAATTATGAACTGGATTGATTTGTAAAAGCTCATCTGCATGTTCTTGATTAGCAACGGTATAGTCATCTAAATTATCTAAAACATTTACAATCAAGTGTAAAGTAACTGCTACAATTGCATAAATAATCATTTTACTAATTGAAACTTCATGATAGTAATAATCACTAAATACTGCACCGATTAAAACGGGAAATAAACTTGCAGTAAGGGTATTCCAACTAATCAAATTCACTACGGCGGTAAATGTCAATTTACTTTCTTTCATCCAAGTCACTTCTCCCTTGTAATTTATCAAATAGTTTAGTAATTGCATTGGTCAATTGGGCATTGCCAAAACATTTAAGTTCTGCTTGCGTTTTTTGAATATATTTATTAGCAAAAGTAGTTGCTTTTTCAATTCCTTGATGTTTTTGAATTAACTCAACGATCTTTTGCTCATCAGCTGAAGTGAGATTGCTTTTTTTATTCAAAATTGGTAAAAACTCATTTTCATGGTCTTTAAATGCTAAGATCAATGGCAATGTGTAAATTCCTTCTGATAAATCCTTTAACACAGGTTTATGAGCAGTTTGAATGCTTGCAGTATAGTCCAAAATATCATCATGAATTTGAAAAACAATGCCAATATGATATCCAATTTTGCGTGCTAGCTTACATTTAACTTCACTTTGACCACCTAAAACAGTGCCTTCATAGCAAGCTAAGCCAAAAATCGCTGCGGTCTTGCCATAAATTGAATCTAAATACGCTAACATATCCATACGCAAATCAAAGCGAATCGCTTTTTGATTTAGCTCTCCCCGCAAAATACGATACATGGTTTCTACATTTAATTTAATTAAATTCATATCTTGGAGCTCATTTACTAATAATTTAAAAAACAGTGTAAATAAATAGTCTCCTGAATATACTGCAACATCTTTGCCAAATTTTGCTTGAATACTTGCGACTCCTCTACGAAGCGGCGAATCATCAATAATGTCATCATGAATAAGTGTGGCCATATGAAGCAATTCAATTGACGTTGCTGCCGCTTGATCTTTAAGTGTCACTTTATTATTACCGGTTCTTTTAAACAAGTAAAATAAAGTTGGTCGAATTAATTTTCCTTTAGAATTGGCAAATTCAGTTAAGTAATGTTTTAATGGGATATCATATTCAGTCACTAAACGCTCAATATTTTGTTGAGTTAATTTTAGATCTAAATTGATTCCTGCAAAGTTGTTATTAGCCAATTCATCACCCTCTTTTTTCTTTTAAAATTCAAATCCTGCATCCATTTGCATTAATTGTTGGTAATGCGAATTAGTTTTCATCAATTCGGTTGGTGTGCCTTTTAAAGTAAAGTTGCCATCTTCAATAAAGACCACTTGATCAACTGCATTGACTCCTTGTAAATGATGCGTTACCCAAATAATGGTATTATGTTTTAACGTTTCAAAAAAAGTATTTAAAATTGCTTGTTCTGTGATTGGATCCAGTCCAACAGTTGGTTCATCTAGTAAAACGATTGGTGGATTCTTTAATAAAATCCGTGCAAGCGCAATACGTTGCCGTTCTCCACCTGAAAAGCGCATGCCCGCTTCTTCAACATTAGTACGAATCCCTTGAGGTAATCCTTTAACTAAATCTGCAAGTTGCACTTTAGCAAGAACTTCCCATACATCAGCCTCACTTGTCTGTTCATTTCCCATTCTAACGTTATTTAAAATTGATGTATTGAATAAATATGGCTCCTGATCAATTACACCAATGTAATTACTAATTTGAGCAGTTAAATCCGCTGTTTGCACACCATTTAAAGTAACTTCTCCAGCAGTAGGCACTAAATCTCCTCGAATTAAGTTTAACAGTGTACTTTTTCCTGAACCACTGCGTCCTAAAATTGCAATTTTTTCGTGAGCTTGAATGTCTAAATTAATATCATTTAAAACTTGCTTTTGGGCATACTTAAAACTTAAATGACTGATCTTAAGTTCATACGGAGCATGTAAAGTGAGCGTTGCATCTTCTTGCACATTATCAACTGCAGGTAACTGATTTAACCTTTGCGTTGATTCTTTATACATCACACTTTGTTCAGCGGCTGCTGAAAGGGGACGAAATGCATCCATTAAAGGTAAAACAGCTAAAACAAAAGCTGCAATCCAGTTAGTTTGTCCGTTATTTCCCGAGAAATGATTTGCTGCCCAGTAAGTTGTAATTAACATAATTACCATTACAGCACCTTGAAAAACTACATTTCGAATACTATTAATATGACTAATTTGGTTCTTTACTGCCGTAACTTTCTTTTGTGCATTCCGATGATAGTCAATGTAATCTTGACTGCGTTGACTAAAAATCCAATCTGAAACTCCTAAAACATTGTCAGTTAAATCATTATATAGTTGAGTAGTTTCTGTTTTTCGTTGGAGTTGCTTAGCACCATTGATAAGCATTGAGCACAGCGGGAATAATACTAAAAGTACTAACATTACTAATGCCATCATCAGTGCAAACCACCAAGAAAAAAATCCTAAACAAATAATAACAATGCCATAAACTAGCCATGCCACCACAGTTGGAAAAATAGTCGTTAAATATAAATTTTCTAAATGATCAATATCATCTGTTAGCATTCCAAGTAAATCACCTGTTTTTTGATGATTTTTCAAAAAGATTGCATCATTTTCAAGTGATTGATAAAGTTTTAGTCTTAAACTTGAAACCATCTTTAATACCCAATTATGACTCGTTAAACGCTCGGCATAACGGAAGGTGGGACGACCAATTCCAAATGCACGGGTTAAAACAATTGGCACATAAATCATTAAAATATTTTCTGGCATTGTAGCTGCCTTACTAATCAAGTATCCAGAAGTAAACATTAGTCCACAAGCACAGACAATCGTGAAAACACCTAAAATCAATGCAAGAATCATTGCCCCTTTATATTTTTTCAAAAATGGTTTAACCCATTGATCTTTTGTTCTTGTTTTCATTTATCCTGCACCTTCTTTAACATTTGTACTAATGCTCCTTTTTGCGCAATTAATTCAGGTAATGTTCCTTGTTCAGTAATTTGTCCATCTTTAAGTACAATAATATAATCCATTTGTTTGAGCCAATGTAATCGATGAGTCGCAAAGAATACAAGGTGTTGATCCATAATTGGAAGCATTTTTTCTTTCAACTCTAATTCCGTTTCAATATCAAGGTGAGCAGTCGGTTCATCCAATAACATGATATGTCTTGAATGATCTAAAAAGGCGCGTGCAAGTGCAATCCGTTGTGCTTGACCACCACTTAAAGCCCGTGCACCTTCACCAATTAATGTATCTAATCCTTCTGGAAGTTCTTGAATCAAATCATCTAATCCGACAACCTTAATGGCCCGATTAATTTCTTCATCCGTTGCATTGGGAGTATAAAAACTAATGTTTTCTTTTAATGAACGTTGAAAAATATATGGTTTTTGTGGAATATACAATAATTGTTTTTGCCAATCGAGCTGATCAAAAGAATCGATTTTATGCCCATTAATTATAATTTCACCCTTAACAGGAGGCAAAAAACCACTTAAAGTATTAATTAGTGTACTTTTTCCTGAACCACTTAAACCAACAATCCCAATTTTTTGGAATCCATGTACTGAAAATGAAATGTTTTGTAGTGCAGGCATTTCATCATAATCTACTTGTAAATTTGAAATTGTGAGAACAGCTTGACTATTCCATTCTTCAATTTTACTTACTTGAACTTGGGGTGTTGGCATTTTTAAAATTTCAGTAATTGCTTGAAAAGCATTTTTTCCATCCAAAGTTGCGTGATAGTCGCTTCCAAAATTTTGAATTGGTAAAAAATACTCTGGCGATAAAATTAAAATTGCAAGGGCATAAAACAATGCAATTTGCCCATTCATCAACCGAAAGCCAAGACAAACTGCAATAATTGCAATCGACAATGTTGTAAAAAAGTCCAATGCAAAACTTGAAGTCAAGGCAACGACCAATGTTTTCATCGTTGATTTTCTAAAACGTTCACTTGTAGCGTAAATGCTATGTTCATATTCACGATTAATCCCAAGTTGCTTCAAGGTCTTTAATCCCCGAATAGAATCGGTAAAATAATTAGCAAGTTGTTGAAAATTAGCGTATTGCTGGTTTGCCTTACTTTTAGCGGCTTGTCCTAAAATAATCATGAACAAAATAATCAATGGAAAGGCAATTAATAAGATTACACCACTAATCCAATTTAAAACAAAAGTTACAATTAAGACAGCAAAAGGAATGATCATCATGTCGATTGCTTTTGCTAAAACTAATTGCAAATATTTTTCGACCTGATCAATTCCTTCCATTGCCATGGTTACAACATTTCCGGTCCCTTTTTGGCGAATTAAAACCGGACCGAGTTGAAAGACTTTATTTAAAAGTTTTTCACGCAAACAAGTTGCTTGATTACGTGCATAGGTAATTAAAAACTTATCTCGCCAAGCATCACAAATATAGCGAAGTAAAAAAGCAGTTCCAAAAACAACTAATGCTAAAAGGTCACTTTGAAACGAATGTCCTTGCCATAACCTTGTAATTGCCCATGAAAGTGATAAACCTTGAGTAATAATACAAAGTGCTTGTAATGTTGAATTAATTACAAGCAAAGTCATAATTTTACGGATTCCAGGAAGTTTTAAAAGTTCCTTATCAAACATTAATATCCTCCATTTTGACGGACTTCTTTAAGTGAAATTCGTTTCCGGAAAATATAGTAAGCCCAAATTGTATATGCAATGATAAATGGCAAGATTGAAATTGCGGTAATACTCATAATCTTCAATGTATATGGACCAGATGAAGCAGTCGCAATCATCAAACTATGATGTGGATTATTAGCAACAATTAACCGTGGGAATAATCCACAAAAGACTAATGCAACTAACGCAATCAATGAAAAACCAGTTGATAAAAATGCGCCAAGTTCTTTTTGTTTGAAAGTGCAAGCATGTCCAATAATACTCAAAACCACAATTACAACTAATAAGAAACTGACGATTACAGGATGAACTTTAAAGAAGTCTGTATTAACAGCTAAAAGAATTCCAAAAATAATTAAACCGACATACAATATCCAATAAAGTAATTGACTGTAATTTCTTGCACGTTCCCGAATATCACCCGTTGTTTTCAATGCAATGTAGTTTAATCCGTGTAAGTAGCAAAGTAACATGAGGGCAATTCCCCCTACAATTGAAAACCAGTTAATATAATCAAAGAAATTACCATAGATGTTACCTGCTGCAGTAATTGGCATTCCCTTAATCATTGTCATGAACATTACTCCAAATAAGAATGGAACAATGGCACTTCCAATTGTTAAGGTCCAATCCCAAATTGGCTTGAATTTTGCTGGCATCTTGCTTCTAAATTCAAAGGAAACACCACGCACAATCAAGCCTGCAAGGATTAATAATAAAATAATGTAGTATCCACTAAATAAAGTTGAGTACCAAAATGGAAATGAGGCAAACATTGCTCCTCCTGCTGTGATCAACCAAACTTCATTGCCATCCCAAACCGGACCAATCGTAGCGATTAATTGCGACTTTTCGTCCTCATCATGTGCTAAAGTTTGAATTGCCATTCCAGTTCCTAAATCAAAGCCATCAAGGAAAAAGAAACCACAAAATAAAATTCCAATTAAAACAAACCAAAGTAATTGTAATGCACTCATTTAAAATGCCTCCTTATCAAACGGATCATAGGCTTTTGGACTTACAATTTCATCGACTGATTCAGGTCCTTTTTTCAATTGTTGAACCACAAGATAAATCATTGTAATGCTAAGTGCAGTAAATAAAACAAAGTATACAATGTTAGATGTTAACACTGAAGCAACGGTTGAAGTTGGCGAAACACTTTCATAGGTTGTGAATAACCCATAAACTGTCCACGGTTGCCGTCCTTCTTCTGTGATTAACCACCCTGCTGTATTTACTAAAAATGGTGAAAATGTTAGTAATCCTAAGATCCAAAGCATCCACCGCCGCTTGAATAACTTCGGTTCATCGCCTTTACCCCGAAGCATAATTAAACCAATAATTGAGGCTAACAGTAAAATTGCACTAAATCCGGCCATTAATCTAAATGAATAGAAAAGCAAGTTTACTGGCGGATAGTAATTATTTTGTTTACCATATTTCTTTTCAAGGTGTTTGTTGATATTATTCATTCCTTCAACTGAACCAGAGGCTTTATGATATGATAAAATACTTAACATGTATGGAATTTCAAGTGAAAAATCATTTTTATGCTCTTTTTCATCTGCCCAACCAATTACACTCCATGGTGCGGGACTACCAGTATCTTTATATACAGACTCCATGGCAGCAAATTTCATTGGTTGTTCTGTTAACAATTGACGCATTTGAACGTCACCGGTTCCCATCGTACCAAGGGCACCAATCATTGTAATAATTAACCCTAGACGAATTGATTTTTTATAAAATTTATTTTCAGGTTTAGCTTTCTTTTTACGTAAAACTTGAAATGCTGACATTCCAGCAACTAAAATTCCGCCCATTAAAAATGCAGCACACATTACATGTGAAAATTCTAGCCAAACTTGTGGATTAGTAAGTAAAGCACCAAAATCAGTCATTTGAGCATGTCCATCCTTAATGGTGTAACCTACTGGATGTTGCATAAATGCATTTGCAGTTAAAATCCAAAATGCAGATAAAACTGAACCTAAAACAGTAAACCACATAAATAATACATGGAGGCCTTTTTTAACTTTTTTCCAAGTAAACATCCACAAACCTAAAAAGGTTGATTCCATAAAGAAAGCAAACAATGCTTCAAAGGCTAATGGCGCACCAAAAATATCTCCAACAAACCGTGAATATTGTGACCAGTTCATCCCAAATTGAAACTCTTGAATAATTCCTGTAACAACACCGACCGCAAAACTTAGAAGAAAAATATTCCCCCAAAATTTCGCCATTCTTTTATAAGTTTCATCTTTTTTGATAACATAAATTGTTTCCATAATTGCCACTGCAATTCCCATTCCGATTGAAAATGGAACAAAGAAAAAGTGGAAAATTGTGGTCATCGCAAATTGAAACCTTGATAATCCAACAACTGTCATATCGATTCCCTCTTTTATTTTATGTACACAAGAGATTGTGATATGGAACGCAATCTCATTGTTAAATTCAAAGTAACGAGATAACAAATGTAATTTTGCTATCTTCTAATATGTTAATGCTATCCCTTAGAACTACCATTCATTACATCGCCATAAATTGGTGTTGGCATTCCAAAACCACCACAAACTGGCAATAATTCACCTGTAATATAGCGAGCTTCATCACTTGCTAAAAAGGCCACTGCATTGGCAATGTCTTTTGGTTCAACAATTTCACCCATTGGAACATTCTTCAAAAATGTATCTAAAAATTCTTGAGACATGTTTTGCATTGCACCATCTGTTTTTACTAATCCTGGTAAAACAGCATTGCAACGTACTTTTTGACGTGCATATTGAGTTGCAATGTTACGTGTTAGTGAATTGATTGCTGCTTTTGAAGTTGTGTATGCAAGGCGGGAAACATCTGGAGTAGTGCCCGCAATTGAAGAGATGTTAACGATGTTACCTCCATTTTCTTGCTTAACCATTTGTTCAGCTGCATAACGTGAACTGTAGTAAACACTTGCAATATCTTCTTGAACAATATCAAAAAACTTGTCTGGATCACCAGTTGTTAAAGTTTTATCATGAATAACATCTGTAGTTCCAAAGTTATTTACTAAAATATCCAAATGTCCTGCATCTTTAACAACTTCATCGATCATTGGTTTATATGTATCAGAATCCATTGCATTATAAATTACTGAACGATACCGGTCGTTTTGTGAATGTAAATCAGAAGTTAACTTCCGATTCTTCTCACTATCACGTACGGCCATATAAACAGTCGCACCATCTTCAACAAATTTTTGCGTAATTGCAAACCCAATACCCCGACTTGATGCAGTTACAATTGCTACTTTTCCAGTTAAATTTGCCATAATTATTTCTCCTAACTGTTTAAATTTATTGTTCACAATATAGTTATATACCTATAGTCTTAATAGTTCAACTGATTTACATAGTATATATAAAATTAATTTAATAAAAAAGATTCAGTAAAAATTACTGAATCTTTTACATTTATTCCACTAAATCCAAGTCTTTAAACCCTTGATTTTTCTTTTTTAAATAGCAATAAACTGGCACTCCAATTAACGTTGCAACAATTCCAACTAAGGTGATTCCAAATTGAGTAAATAAAGTATTTACTAAAATGAACATTCCACCTAAAGTCGCAATCATTGGAATCCATGGATATAAAGGCACCTTATATGGTCTGTTCAAGTTTGGTTGGGTTCTTCTTAAAAAAATAACCGCAATAAATGCCATTACATAGAATACCCAAATAACAAAAATAAGCATATCAGTGATTTGATCAAATGAACCTGAAAGCATCATTAAAACCGTAATCACATACTGGATTAAACCTGCAACAAAGGGAACACCTGCTTTATTAAGTTTAGCAAAAGCATTGCTAAATGGTAACTTGCTTTGTTTTCCCATAATATAAGGAATTCGCATTCCTGTCATGGTATAGCCGTTAATTGTGCCATAAACCGAAATTAAAATTCCGATCGTGACAAGCTTACCTCCAATACCACCAAAAATGTGTTTAGCGGCAAGTGAAGCTGCATTTAAGTTACCAGAAATTGAACTAATTGGTAATACCCAGAAAAAAACAGCGTTAACAAGCATGTATACAATCATAATAATTGTTAGTCCAATCGCAATTGCTTTAGGAAGATCTTTACGCGGATTTTTCATTTCCCCGGCAATATTTCCAACATGAATCCAGCCATCATAAGCAAACATGGTTGCCAGTAAAGCATTGCCTAATGAAGTTGCAAATGAGTGATGTACGCCTGCTTCAACTGGAAATAAAGAAAAATTCGTTCCGCCAGAATGCATAAAACCGAGTAAAACAATTGCAGCTAATGGAAGTAATTTAATTACTAAGGCAACAGATTGAACCCAACCACCTAATTTGGCACTAATAAAGTTCAACAACGAAATTGATAATGCTACAGCCATTCCAATTGGGATGATCCATTTGTTATCTATCCCTAATAAATTACATGTTTGTGTCCCAAATACAACTGCTAAAGCCGCAATTGCAGCTGGAAAGTAAATGATTGCCTGTGCCCATCCAGCTAAAAAACCCCAAAATTCGCCATATGAATGTTCAATGTAACGGGTCAAACCGCCAGTTTCTGGAAAGGCAGCTGCTAATTCAGCACCCGTCAACCCTGCACAAATTGTAATGACACCGCCAATCAGCCATGCTAACATTGACAAACTCACCGAACCAGTTGCTTCAGTTACCGCTGAGGCTTTAAAAAACACACCTGAACCAATCACGGTTCCGGCTACTGTTGATAGTGCTGCTGTAAATCCAATTGTTTTCTTCAAACCGTCATTACTCATTTTTTCACTTCCATTCTATTTTCCAAAAATTGTAAACTATTTTTCCTATTATACAGTCTTTTGGACGGAGAGAAAATAGCTTGGAAGATAAATTGTTCTAAAAAATAAAACTCACTAGTCATTATAACTAGTAAGTCTTATCTTTATTATTCTTCTAATTCAATTTCTGATTCATTTCTACATCTTTATTTTCACGCATTAAAATGTAAAATAGTAAGAATAATGCCATAAATGCAGCGGCATACAATACCGTATTACTTGCTACCCAACCAAATTTTGCTACTAAAATTCCAATTAAGGCAGTTGCAAGGGTTTCACCAAAAATGTATTGGAAAAATCCCATAAATCCAGTCGATGATCCAACCGCAAATTTTGGAACGGCTTCATTAACCATCAATCCAACTAAAGTTAATGGAGCGTAAATCAAGCTTCCCATAATAAGCAAAATAATTACAATCAATGTATGATTTTGACTGAAGAAATATGTTGTTAAACATGCAATTAAACCAACTACACATCCAATACAAACAATTGCACGATGATTTTTTAACAAATCAGAAATTGCCCCAATTAAAATGACTCCTGGTACAGCGGCTAATTCAAAAATACCCACAAGCCATTTTGAAAAGTCTGGACTAAATCCTTTTTCAACTAGGTAACTTGGAATCCAACTCATAATTCCATAACGAACTAAATATAAGAACATTGAAGTTAACGTGATTGCCCACACCATCTTATTATTTAAAATATACTTTAAGAAAATTTGCGTTAAGCTTAAGTTCGAAACTTCCTTGTCGTTTTCTTCTCCATTATCAAGTTGAACAGTATCACCAGTATATTCTGCGATACTTGGCAAGCCAACCGTGGTTGGCCGATCACTTCCAACTAATAAAATAAAAATTCCAATAATAATTGCAACAGCAGATGCAGTATAGAAAACTGCACTAATTGAGCCAGTAAATAAGAATGTGGCTAACTGAACAATGGCAACACATACAAAGGCACCGGCATTATGTGCTGATGACCAAATTGAATAGATTGCACCACGTCGCTTCTTTCCCCACCATAATTGAACAGTTTTTTGACAAGCAGCGGCTCCCATTCCTTGTGCAATTGACATTACTAACATTAAAAACATCATTATGTAAAAGTTCTTAGTTGATCCTAAGAAAATGTTCAAAATTGCAGAAAAGAACAAGCCGGCTGCTAAATAATGATTTGGATTACTTTTATCGCTCAGTGCACCCATAAATAGTTTTGAAATTCCATATCCAATACCAAAACATGATAGAATCAATCCAATTTGAGCAGTTGAAAATCCATATTCTGCCATGATTGAAGTTTGTTCAGTTGTGAAAATTAACCGAATAATATAATATCCTATATACCCTATACAAATTGACAATAATACCCCTGTTTGTCGTAACATGTATGTTGACTTAATTTTATCAGCTGGAACTTTCTTTTCAGAATCTGGTGCTGGTTTAAAAAATGAAAACATAGCATCAACTTCCCCTCGTTAAATACTACATCCCGGGATATTTTTATTTTACCAATATCAGAAAACGTTTTCAATGTGGTTGTTAAATTTTTTTACAATAATCAAAAAAGCACTAAAACAAAGTCATTCAACTTTATTTTAGTGCTATATCAACTATGACGTTACATAGTTTTAGCAAATATACATTTTTAATTTCAATAATTATAGGGAAAATAACTTATTCTTTGGGATTATCTACATAAATTACTTTTCTTTACTTATTTACTTTAGCCAATGTGTATTTCTTTTTACCTTTACGTACAACTACATACTTACCATCGATGGCTTGACTTGGATCAATTTCATAATCTAAATCACGAATGCGATCCCCATTAACTGTAATTGCACCATTTTGAACATCTTCTCGTGCTTGGCGTTTAGATGGTTCAATCTTATTATCGACTAACCAATCAATAATATTAGCTTTGCTGCTTGAAATTTCTACTGAAGGCATTTTTCCGAAGACTTGTTGAATTTCTTCACCATTTAAATCTTTGATACTACCATTAAATAGTGTTTCAGAAATTTTTTCAGCTTCTTCCATTGCTTCTTTGCCATGTACAAATTCAGTAACTGCACGCGCTAATGCACGTTGAGCTTCACGTTTTTCTGGTTGAGTTTCTACTTTTTGAGCTAACTCTTCAATTTCTTCGTGACTTAAAAATGTGAAGTACTTCAAGTATTTAACTACATCACGATCATCTTGATTTAACCAGAATTGGTAAAATTCATATGGTGAAGTCTTCTTGGCATCTAACCAAATTGCTCCTCCAGCTGTTTTACCAAACTTTGTTCCATCGGCCTTAAGCATCAATGGGATTGTTAATCCATATACTTTTGCATCTTGCCCTTCTTTTTTATGAATCAAGTCAACACCAGCTGTTATGTTGCCCCATTGATCGGCACCACCGACTTGTAATTGAATGTCATTTTCTTTGTACAAGTGTAAGAAGTCCACTGATTGTAAAATTTGATATGTGAATTCAGTAAAGGAAATTCCGTTTTCTAACCGACTAGCCACGATATCTTTTTTGATCATCGTGTTCACACCAAATTCTTTCCCATAATCACGTAAAAAGTCTAATAAATTAATTTTTGATAGCCAGTCATAGTTATTTACAAATGAAATATGACCACTTCCACCAAACAAGCGGGTAACTTGTTCGGTTAAACTTTTCACGTTATGTTGAACTTGTTCCATTGTTTGTAATTGCCGTTCAGTCTTACGACCACTTGGATCACCAATTGAACCTGTTCCACCACCAATTAAAATATATGGATGGTAGCCGGCTAATTCAAACCGTTTCAACACAATAAATGGAATTAAGTGTCCAATGTGCAAACTATCTCCAGTCGGATCTGTTCCACAGTATAAAGAAATCTTCTTTTCTTTTAATAATTCACGCAAACCTTCTTCATCAGTTTCTTGGTTGATTGCGCCACGCCATTTTAAGTCTTCTAAGATGTCCATATAAAATACCTCCAGTTTTTATAACCCTCAATTATAACCCGAGATGAAAAAAGTCCCTAGACAATCACTTGTCTAGGGACGAATTTTATCTCCGTGGTACCACCCAACTTCGTATGGTTACCACGATTAATTTAATAACCATACCTCTAATGCTATATAACGCTAGCTAGCATGCATCATATTTGAAAACGTAATTCGAATCACACCACATGTTAATTCACAACAACCATTAACTCTCTGAAATGTTGGATGCTCTCTACTTCATTTTCAATGCTAATATTAATATTTACCTATATTAAAAAATAAGTGGCAAAAAAAGTCAAGGAATTATTTTAATTTTTTTACAAAATTTCTTTGCCAATTATTGTTGCTTAATATCTTCTTGAGCTTCAGTATACCATTGGTCTTTTTTCAGTTTATCAATAATTAATGGAATAATTGTCAATACAACTGTGATTATTAACATAATAATCGCATTCATTAAAGGTTGACCTACCAATGAAATAATTCCAATCAATAAAATACCAAACAAGAACATTACTGTCATTATCCAAGCTAAGCCATTTCCATTTTTACCAATTCGGTAAGGACGATCCATATCTGCTTTTGAATAACGTAATTTGATGAATGAAACACCAATAAATAAATAGATAATGCAATATAATAACGTTGTTGTATTAACTAATGTTAAAAATACAGTATTGATATTTGGCAATGCATACATCAAAGCAAATAATGAAATACAAATTGATTGAGTCAAAACAACATTTTTAGAAACGCCATATTTATTTTCTCTTTGAAAATGCCATTTTGCTGGTACTAAACCTTCTTTTGCAACTTGAATAATAGTTTGTGATGGTCCAGTTACCCATGCAGAAAGTTGTAAAATAACTCCAATAAAGGCTAAACCACTAAAAATGTTAGCAATAATTGTTGGCCAACCCAAAATATGACAGAACAAAAGAATTGGTTGAGTAATGTTTGTTAATTCTGTACTACCTTTCGGTACAACATCCGCTACAAAAAACGCATTAACAATATTCAAAAAGATTAGCCCAATTAAAGCAACGATTAAACCACGAGCAAAATTCTTAGTTGCATCCTTAATACGTGGAACATAAACACCAGCAGTTTCGATCCCTGTGAAAATAAAGGCAATTGCACCTACATATTTAAGTGAACTTGTATCTGTAGGCAACAATTTCATTGGAGAAAATGTTCCTAACACTGTTCCTGGTTGAATACCAACTTTAATAAATGAAAATACTCCCATTACAACCATTACAGCAACTGGAATATAAACACCTAACCAAACTCCAATACTACCACCAATTTTAGCCATATCAAACTTAAGATTTAAAATTGTAATAATCCAATAAATTACTAAAATACAGCCTAACGTAAACCAGTGATTATTTCCTAAAGTTGTATTACCAATCGTATTACCTAAAAGTGGTCCTAAAGTTGAAGCTACCATTACCATTCCAGGAAACATTTGAACCCAAAGTAACCAAGCAGTAACAAAGCCCCATTTTTGTCCTAGAGCTGTTTTTACCCATAATTGTGGGCCACCCGCATCTTGTAGCATTGTTGAAAGTTCCCCTGACATTAGTGAAACGGGTAAAGCAAAGAACAAAACTGCAAAAATCATCCAGAATAACATTTGCCAACTTGCTGCAGCTAAAGTTGGAATACTACGCACAGTAGCAACCATGGCCATAACAATACCAACAAACGTTACAAAACCAATTTTATTACTTTCTTTTGACATTTTAACAACCTCTTTTACACTTATATAGCCCAAAAGAATTCAACTTTCGGGCTATATAAAATTCAAACTTTATAATTATTTACTTTAGTAAACGTGTTAGTTTTTCTTTCATGGCAGATTTTATTTTACCTGCATATTCTTCAAAATTGTCCTTATCATACATTAAAGGTGTAAGTACACATGCACGAAGAATTGTTATTTTACCTGCGCGTTTCCATTCTTGATCATCAAATCCCATACTTTCTACATACTTCAATGGACTATCTCCATAGTCTGGAATTGAAAAGTCTGTATGAGATGTAATGAAATCATTATTATAAATTGGACCATCATTAAATGAAGCTTCATCATAAAAGTCATGATTGAATTCATTCATCTTCTTAAGATCTGTATTTCCTTTTATATTAAATGTCCAATCTACCATGTTAAAATCAGGACTAGTTAATGGATGTACTTCAACTTCTTGGCCATTAATATTGAAACTTAGATCACTTAAAAAGTCATAGAAACGATGTGATGCTTCTACTGATCTACCAATTAATTTACCATAACCAGCAACATTAAGTGGTAATACATGATGAGCTGCCCAAACAGCTGCTGCAGTTGCACCTGCCTTTGAGCCTTCAAGAATGTATGCTCCTAACATAGATGGTGCTTTTGAGCCTTTTTCAAATACGTATGTTGCAAAGTATGAAATAATGTTACGTAATCGAATGTCACGAATAGCTATTCCGCCAGCAGAATAAGGAATATATCCCATCTTATGCGGATCAACGGTTACTGATTCAGCTTCTTCAATTGCCTTAAAAGAATTATAAACTTCTTCACTAATATATTCTTTGTCTTCTTGAAATACTCCATAGTCTTGATGAACTTTTTGCAAATCCTTATAAGGAATAAAGTTACCATCTTCATCAATAAATAATGTACGTGCATAACCACCATATGCTGCATCAACATGAAGATAGAAATAAATTCCTTCCTTCATTAACTTCTTGCGTAATTCAACAATTTGGTCAACTGGATCTACAGCTCCTTCTTCAGTAGAACCTACAACACCTACAACACCTAAAATTGGAGTCTTTTCTGCTACTAATGATCGAATAGTCTTTTCTAACTCATTAACTTCCATTCTATAGTTGTGATCTACTGGAATAGGAACGATTTGATCCAAGCCAATTCCAATAATATCAGCAGCTTTTAACCATGAATAATGTTTAGTTTGAGGCACAATCCATTTACCTAACTGTTTTAAGTTTTCTCCTCCACGAGCAGAATGTGCCTTTACTTCATCAATTTCTTCATCAGATAATTTTTCAAGTAAATCCAATATATCATCAGTTGGCATATTTAAAAGTTCCCATTCAGACTTACCATCAACTAATTCTGGTTTTACTTGTTTAATTGCTAATGGAATACTCTTAAGATTACGTGCATACCATAATCCTTCAAGGTTAGCAATAGAACCATCTGCTGCAATATGTCCCCAACCTTTTTTAAAACCAAACATATGAGCAAATTCATGTCCTACTTCTTCTTCCATTTGAGAAGTACCTGGTGAAGATTCGTATGCAACATTATTCCCATTCCATAGCATTGCATATGTATATGCTAAAATTGCTGGCATCAATGTTTCTGAATTCATATGACCCCAATAACGAGGTGAATGCCAAGGAACTGAATTACTCCGTAGACGAGTAGAAACTTCGTCTAATACTCCTTTCATCCGTTCAACTGTTTCTTTAAATTCAGCTGAATCCTTTTCTTTTTCACTGATTAATGGTTTATCTTGTGGCATATAATTTTTACGCCATCCAAGATGTTCATCAATTAAATCAGTAAGTACAGACTTAAATAGATCCCCATTTTCCGACTTTTCACCGATAAATAAGGCATCTATATTGATATCTTTATTACTCATAATAAGATACCTCCCTATAATTAAAATAATGTAGATAATCCCTTACTACACTTTCATTGTCCGCCTTTATTATGAAAATGTTAAATAATTAAATTTTATCAAAAACTATTTATGAATAAAAATTCGTTATTTAACTTGAGTTTTTTAATTTAATTTTTAATTATACCTCAATAAAACGTTATCATATAGCTATTCTATATTTTATTTAAAATCAACTATTTCATTTTATTTTTTAAATAAACAAAGATTCTTGTCATTATCTCTATGATTAATTTCTCCCTGATCCAACATTCTATTATTAAAAAGCACTAAAACAAAGTCATTCAACTTTATTTTAGTGCTATATCATCTATGCTTACTATCATAGATTTATTATTTTAATCATTACTTTTTGCTCCACGTGCTTTTAAGCTCCATAAAATAGAAACCGTATCCACCAACTCTTGGCACAACGCACCTAAAATAGCTGGTAGAATTCCTGTACATGCAATTAACATTAATACTATACAAATAATAATTCCAATTAAAACGGATTGTCTCGAAATTTTCATAGTATCACGTGCAATTACTATTGATTTCGCAACTTTTAAAAGATCATCCTTTAAAATTACAACGTCTGCCGCCTCACTTGCTGCCGTTGATCCATGTGCCCCCATTGCAATTCCTACATCTGCTGTCGCAAGTGCAGGAGCATCGTTTACACCATCTCCTACCATCACTACAGGCCGTAAATTACTAGGAATCGCTTTAATTATATCGATCTTATCTGAAGGCAATAATTCAAATTTAGTTTTAGTAATTCCCACTTTATTTGCGATCTCTATAGCAATATTTTCTTTATCTCCTGTCAACATTTCTAAATTATTAATATTTAATTTTTTTAATAGAGTCATTGTTTTAGCAGCTTCTGGACGAACTATATCTTTAAAAGTAATATATCCAGCTAACTGATTATTTATTGATATGTATACACACGTTTCATTTATTTTATGTAAGGATGATCCCCTCTTACTATCTACATAACTTAGTTTTCCTACCTTAATTAAATCTTGTTCATATTCTCCTTCAATACCATTTCCAACATTTTCCTTTAAATTAGTCATTTGAAGTAATTTTACTTGCTTTTTTTTGGCATAATCTATAATTGATCGTGCCAAAATATGATTGGAATTTTGTTCTGTAGATACTATAAATCTCAAAATATCTGTTTTTGAATATTTAGAATTCAAACTGACAATTTCATTAATTTTCAAACTTCCTTGAGTAATTGTACCTGTTTTATCAAAAGTTACAGTCTTAGTCATTGCTAATTTTTCAAGTACATTCCCTGATTTTACAACGATACCATTACGAGATGCTCTACTCATTCCCGCAACCATTGCTACAGGTGCTGCTAAAATTAAAGGACAAGGAGAGGCTACTACTAATACTTCAGCAAAACGAACTGGATCTTTACTTATAGCCCATGCTATTCCAGCAATGACGTAAGCAATAATTGTAAATGGTAAAGCATACTTATCTGCCATTCTTACAAAATTAGATGGTTCATTCTCGGCTTGTTTAACTAGTTTTATTAATTTTTGATATTGACTATCTTGTGCTAGCTTTTCTGCCTTTATTTTAATTAACGTATCACCATTAAGAGAACCTGACATTACATTATCATTAACTTGCTTTTCAATTGGTTTAGACTCTCCAGTAAGTGAAGATTCATTGACATATCCACTTCCTTCAATTACACGTCCATCAACCGGTACTAGTTCTCCTGGTTTTACAATTAAAATATCTCCAATTTTAACCTCATCTACATTTATGTCAGATATATTATTGCCTACAATACGATGAGCCTTATCAGGTGAATTATTTAACAATGCCTTCAACTCTTTATTAGCTTTTCCAGTTGCATAATCTTCTAAAGAATCGCCTCCAACAAGCATTATTAGAACAATCATCGCAGCCCAATATTCACCAACTAGTAAAGTAGCAATAATGGCTGTAATAGCTAGTAAGTCTACCCCATATTTACCAGACTTTAAAGTTTTAATCATTCCTATAAACATTGAGCAAGAAACCAATATTCCTACAATATTAATAATTACTTTAGCAACTAATACATTATTAAATACAAATTGTGCTATTAATGCCATTAGTGCAACACTTAAAATTATCCATAGCTTAGTTACGTTTTTCATACCTTCACTCCATAATCCATTTTTCTAATGGTCAAACTTTATTGCACATTGAGAAAATAACCATAATTAAGATACTATAATATTTACATTGCAAATGCAATAATCTCAATATTTTCTATAAACAGAAAAATTATAATGCTATTAATTATTGATATGCTCCTAGTAACAAATATGCCATTTAACACATTTACAATCCAAATTTGATAATTATAAATCAATAGATAAAATAAGCATTCTAATGATTAAAAATCATTGAATGCTTATTCTCCCCTAACTTATATTACAGTCTTTTTAGACATAAAAATATATTATTTATTATCTTCTTTAGCATGTTTCTTCTTTTCATGCTTTTCACGTTTCTTTTTGATCCCTAACTGTGATAAGTACCCTCCAATTGCATGAATTGGAACATAATCACTATCAGTAACAACTTTATGTTGTTTTTTATCATTACTCATACTTATCTCTCCTTCCCTAAAACATATAATAACACTCCTGACAATTAGTCCCAATTTATAACATTTAATACGGTATTTATTTTATGAGATCCTATCACTTACAAAATTCAAAAAAGTAATTTTTCATACAGTAAATTGTCTTCAAATCTATACATTTATGCCTACCTATTAAATTTTAATCAATCGTTAAATTTTCAATTCCATGTTGAAATTCTGGATAACGCTTTTTTAACGCTTCTATAATTTGACGATCAGAATAATCAAATTCACTTTTTAAATTCTCATAACAAGAAACATATACAAAGTATTTCATTAATTTTAAGGGACTTATATTAGAACATATACGAAACCGTTCTGGAACGTAAATAGAACACAAATCTTTGTTAAAAACTTTTAAAACAGAATAACACTTCATTGCACATGCATAATTATTTTGAAATAGTCGCGTGTTCATTGTAATATGCAACTCATGGTCATGATTGTTAATCTTTATTTTTAAATAATTAATTTCAGAAAGACGATGATGATCGATGTGATGAACCATTATCCAGCTGCCACTATGATGATAATTTCCTGAAAGTGGCATTAAAATAAATTGATGACCTAAAAGTGGTAGTTGACGAGTGGAACTTTCAAATCCATAATTCATCAAATAAAATCCCTTTAAAATGCTGTCATCAACAATGTGATCTTTAAAACTTTTCTTAAACTTTGCAATTAGTTGATTAGTAGTATATTGAGATAAAACCAATCTCCCATTTGTCTTTATAATGATCGACTTACATCCCCTAACTTGAATATCTAACAATGCTAAAGTTTGTTCTAAATCAATTTGAGTCAGTCGATCCATTTCAAGCGAGTAGTTAACACTAGATACCGTTTTATTTTGCATATTAATATACGTCGTATTTAATGTCATAAAATTTCTCCTTTAAAATATTTTTTATAGAGGTTTACTTAAACTGCACGTAACATGCTTCATAAACAACTTTAACTATTTCAATTCTTTTACTTGAATCTTATTACTTTTACTTCAACGTTTATTTCAATTAATCCTTTCTATATGATTTAATCATTAAATTGCAATTTGATGATTATGAATGAAAGGAACTTCAATGATAATTATCATTAATTACAAAAAAAATGAAAGATACATCTAAAACACTAGTAAGTGATGCATTTAAAGAAATATTAGATAATGAAGTTGTTATCTATGCAGTATTAAAGAGCCTCCACATCAATAAATACGCAAATAATTCACAAATTTGCTACGAAGATTTGCTTTCAGAGGCACGTTTTTTATATTTAGAAGCATATGAAACTAATCATAAGACTGGTAAAGCACGATTTAATTACTTTTACACTAAAATTTATTGGGGATTACTCAATAAAATAAAAAGAGAAAATTACATCAGTGATAAAGTCCAATTATCTGAAAACATTCCAGATTTTGATTGTAATCAAATTGATAAAACAGATTTACAAGAGTTAATTGAACAAAAAGAACTTCTAGATAAAATTCGTAAAGTGTGTAATCACAATGAGTGGTTCTTTATAAAAAAGCGATTTGAAGGGATTTCAGTTAAAGAGATTGCGATTTTGTGTGGTGTTAATCGAAGAACCGTTTATGAATGGCGCAAACGTTTAAAGAAGAAAATTGCATTGATTTTGAAAAAATAACCTCACATATTTCAAAGCTGATTTGTATATATAAATGTAAGGCGCGCGACTTACAAATATCATTTTCAAACTTGACAGTATCTAACGATACTTAACCAAGTTTTAGAAATATGGAGGAATATATTATGGATAAAAAATGGAATAAAACGTCAATCAGCATTAAGCATAATACAGCTGAAAATAAAACTCGTAAGCGTTCATTCAACAATTTGAATGCCAGTGCAACTGATGAAAAAATTTCTCAATTTGCACAAGTTGTTGAAGCATTAACTGGCGAAAAAGTTATGGACATTGTCGTAACTCATGCTGATACATTAACAGTTTAATATAGAGGAGGATCTGTATGAAAAAATTAGATTTAGGATTTAGATCATCAACTAGACGAACAACTCATCACCTTCAATTAAGCTACGTTCAAAAAGAACTTTCACCTGAAGAAGTTCGTAAATATATGGAACAAATCTCAACTTTGGGAGTCTTCTCTGATAAATATGGAGATTTAATTTATGCAACTCCTGTTTCAGCAAGTTATATTGATACAGAAGAGAAAGTTTTATTTGATGATTCGAAAAATTAATAACTAATTAAAGACAGGCTATGCTTTATCCTAAGCATAGCCTGTTTTCTTAGAGTCCATAAATTTGAGCATCTTCTCTTGCATCCAATAATGCGCGCATTGTATAAAAGTCGTCTGGAGTTGTAACTTTAATATTTTCTTGCGGACCATCAACTAAGTATAATTCATGTCCATAATGTTGCATCATAGAACATGAATCAATAAAATCATGCCGATTTTCTTGAATTGCTTTTTCATGAGCATCCAGAATGTCGCATAAATAGAAACATTGTGGTGCACGTGCTAATCTAGATTTTGAGCGATCAGGCACATCCACAATTTTTTCATTATCATTAACAATTAACACTGTTTCCTTAACTTTAACACTTGTAATTGCAGAACCATGTTTCTTTACAGAATAAATATCATCATGAAGTGTTTTTTGTCTAATTAAAGGCCGAACACCATCATGAATTAAAACAATATCCTCCTTGCGACTGCCAATTTCTTCAGCAGCTTTTAATCCATTAAAAATAGAATCTTGTCCTGTTTCCCCACCCGGAACAATTTTCTTAACTTTAGTAATGTTAAACTTCGTAATTAAATTCTTAAGATGATCAATCCAATCTTCAACGCATGCAATTACAATTGCATCAATTTCTGGACTGCTTTCAAAAATTTCTAAAGTATGAATGATAATTGGCTTATCATGAAGACGTAAAAATTGCTTGGGTAAATCCTTACTTCTCATTCGTGTTCCTACGCCACCTGCAAATATTACTGCTGTATTCATTGGGATTCCTCCTTAGTTCAAATAGTACTCAATTAATCTTCTATACATTTCTACTAAATTAACAGTAGGTTGCCATACTCCTCCTAATTTTTTTAACTTTTGATTACTTAACCATAGTTTTACATTAGGGGCATATCCCATATTTTCTTCAGGAATGTCAATTACTAATTGACTTTTTCCATTACTAAAATTATTAATAACTAACTGTGCCATTTCATAAATAGTCATGTGGTTTTCTTCATTAGAAACATTATATGATTCTCCGGCTTTTCCATATAACATCATTACCAACAAAGCCTTTATTACATCTGTTGTATATATGTAATTTCCTTCAGACTTTCCGTTTGTATGGAGAACAATATCTTGATTATTAATGACGCTTTTAGCAAATTGAGCAAATACCCGATTATCAGAAGGAAGTACACCTGCTCCAAATGTTTGTGCTAACCGGGCAGACATAACGTTTAGTCCATATTCTTTTGAATATTCTTTACACAAAACTTCACATAAACGTTTGCTTTCTGGATAACCAGATCTAATATCACTTAAATTTAGAGAGCCTAGATTATCTTCTGTTATTTTTCCATCTTGATTAAGTTGTCCATATATTTCCATTGAGGAAAGATAAATCATAGCATCAACATTATTTTTAACAGCTAAATCAAGCATTTCGCGAGTCCCTTCAACTGAAATCTCAATCGTTTCAACTGGAGATGTAATCATTATTTTTGATTGAGTTATTGATGCTCCATGTAAAATATAATCAATGTGATTTAAGTCAATTTTACCCGTTCCAAGCTCATGAACAATGAATTCAAGATCATCATTTCCTTGATATTCTTTAAATATTTTTTCTGCTTTTGCTAAATTTCTAACTAAACCAATTACTTTAATATTTAATTTTTGCGTTTTATTGATATAGAGCAAAAATTTAATAAACAATGAACCAATTAATCCGGTTGCACCGCTTACCAAAAACGTCTTATTACTAAATTTATTAAAGGGAATATTGCTACTTAAAATTTCTTCAAAATCTTTTTCTAGTATCTTTTCCATAATTACTTTCCTTGCTCAATAAATGACTTAATTAACTTGTTAAACATCTCTTTAGTATTAACTTGTGGAGTCCATCCTGCATCAATTAATTTTTGACTAGATAACTCCATTTGTAATTCAGGTACAAATCCACGCTCTTCAACATCACTACTATCTATAACTATTTTAGTATCTCCCACAATATCAGCAATAATTTTAGCCATTTCAGCAATTGAAATTGTTATTTTAGAATTCGAAACATTAAAAGTATCAGAGTGATCAATGTTACATAATACATGCAAAATAGCATTAATCATATCACTGATATATACATAACTGCGAATCTTTTTGCCTTCAGTTTTCATAATAATTTGATGAGTAGTTAATGCTTGACGCGTAAATTCAGCAAAAACTCTTTGATCATTTACAGTAACTCCTGCTCCAATCACTTGAGTAGGGCGTAGCGTAATTGTTGTAAAATCATATTCTTTGCCATAAGAAAGAACAAGTAATTCCGTCAATCTCTTAGCTTCTGGATAACTACTTCTTGTTGAATCTAAAGAAATCTTTCCATAAAAGTCTTCTTTAATTCTTCCATCATCTAATGAGGCTTGTCCATAAACTTCCATTGAAGATAGATAAATAAACTTATCTACACGTTTGTTTTTAGCAAAATTAAGTAATTTTCTTGTTCCCTCAAAAATTGAGTCAATCATTTTTAATGGACTATGATCCATGTCAGCTGAGCTAGTGTTAGCAGATGCATGTACCACATAATCTATTTTTTGAGGAAAATCATCTTCTTTAATTTTTTCATTAATATCTAAATATTTTAGATTAAAATTTGAAAAATTAGACCACTTCAAAAATATCTTCTGTGCTTTTTCTATATTTCTAGCTGTTGCAATAACATTGATATTAGCATCTCTTTTAACATTCATTTCCATTAAAGAATAAACTAACATCTTTCCAATTAATCCAGTTGATCCAGTAATTAGAATAGTTTTATTTTTTAATTTATCAATGTTTTTTAAATAATTTGCTGTAATTGCAACGCTATTAAGAAATTCTTTTGTTTCGAATGATGAACTAACTTTCATTATTTTTAACCTCGTTTAAAATTTATGCCTTATACCCTATTTCTTTCATAAACTTATGGAGTGATTCTTTCCATGTTGGAAATTCAAATCCAGTTTCTTTAGACAATTTCATAACCGTTCTCAACGGACGTTGAGCGACTGTTGGATAATCTTTAGTTTCAATTGGAAGAACTTTAACATCTTCATCTTTTAAAATTTCAGAAGCAAATTCATACCATGAAGCTTCTTCATCATCTGAACATTGATAAATACCATATGGACAATGGTTATCTGTTAAGTATAATAGAAATTCAGCTAATGTCTTAGCCCATGTAGGACGACCAACTTGATCACTTACAACTGTGATAGTATCATGTGTTTTAGCTAATTTAAGCATTGTGTAAATAAAGTTATTTCCTGCTTTAGCATATACCCATGATGTACGTATAATATAATATTTATCAAGTAAACTTTGAACAATTTTTTCGCCTAAAAGCTTAGTACGTCCATATTCATTTACTGGACCGGTTGGATCTGTTGAATCATATTCTCCAGCTACCCGATCACCTGAAAATACATAGTCTGTACTTACATAGTACATTACAGTACCATATTTTTTGCAAGCCTCTGCAATATTACGTGTCCCCTCAACATTAACTAATTCATCTAATTCCTTCGCTTCTTTTTCAGCTTTATCAACTGCTGTATATGCTGCACAATGATATACTCGTTCAGGATGATTTTTAGCAAAATATTGATTGACAGCTTTTTTATCTGTAATGTCTAGTTGAGAAGCATCTAACGCATCTACTTTTTCATCTCTTACTTTAAATAATTTTTGAAGTTCTGTTCCTAATTGTCCCGTAGCGCCTGTTATTAATACTGTCACTTTTTATCCTCCATTCTAAAAAAGAGGAACATTTCTTAATCGTTCCTCTCTGCCCATTAATCATTAGCCTTGGTAATCAAATCTATTAAATTTAGCTTTTTCAATTAAAGGACGCCACCAATTTTCATTGGCAAGATACCAGTCAATTGTTTCAACGATTCCTGTATCAAATGTATATTTAGGTTTCCATCCTAATTCTGATTCAATCTTAGTTGGATCCATTGCATAACGCTTGTCATTTCCTAGACGATCTTTAACATATTCAATTCGGTCTTCACAGTTTAATCTCTTAGCAATAATTTCTACAA
This sequence comes from Ligilactobacillus sp. LYQ135, assembly GCF_053711055.1. Classification (NCBI taxonomy): domain Bacteria; kingdom Bacillati; phylum Bacillota; class Bacilli; order Lactobacillales; family Lactobacillaceae; genus Ligilactobacillus; species Ligilactobacillus sp. LYQ135. The sequence goes on from NZ_JBSJYT010000001.1 coordinate 183,224, forward strand.
TTTGATTGTTTGTTCTTTCATTATGTCCACCAATGTTATATACTTCACCAGATTTACCTTTGTGTAGTACTAAATCGATTGCTTGACAGTGATCATACACATGAAGCCAATCACGTATATTTTTACCATCACCATAAACAGGTAATGATAGTCCATCTAATCCGTGTTGAATCATCAATGGAATTAATTTTTCTGGGAATTGATAAGGTCCATAGTTATTTGAACATCGTGTAATATTTACGTTCATTCCATATGTTTCATAGTATGAACGTACTAAAAGATCAGCTGATGTTTTACTTGCTGAGTATGGTGAATTAGGTGCTAATGGAGTTTCTTCTGTAAAGTAGCCCTCATCACCAAGTGTGCCATAAACTTCATCAGTTGAGATTTGTAAATATTTTTCAAGATTCTTGCGTTTAGCAATATCTAAAAGATTTAATGTACCTTGAATATTTGAGTCAATAAATATTCCTGGATTAACAATTGAGCGGTCAACATGACTTTCAGCAGCAAAATTGATGATTGTATCAATTGTATAAGTATCAACTAGATATTCTACTAATTCACGATTTGTAATGTTACCATGAACAAAAATATGATTAGGATTATCTTTTAAATCATCTAAGTTATGAATATTACCAGCATATGTAAGTAAATCAAGATTAATAATTTTATAATCTGGATATTTTTCTAACATGTAGTGTACAAAATTTGCGCCAATAAAACCTGCTCCACCAGTTACTAAAATATTTTTCATAATCAATTAATCCTTTCTATATACAAAATTTAAATCAGCATCTTTTAATTGAGGGTGATGTTGATCTTTTTCTGATAAAATAAGATGTTTTTTTGGCATTGGCCAATCAATATTCAAATCTGGATCATCAAATGCGATTCCACCATCAGCTTCTGGATTATAATAGCCATCAACTTTATAAGCAACATTACAATTTGGTGTTAAAGTTACAAAACCATGTGCAAATCCTTTTGGAACTAATAATTGGCGATGATTATATTCGCTTAAAATGAAACCTTGCCATTGTTTATATGTAGGAGAACCCTTACGAATATCAACAATTACATCATAAATAACACCTGTAATTGCACGTAATAATTTTGTTTGTGCATATGGTGCACGTTGATAATGAAGTCCTCTTAATACACCTGGTTCCGTAGACAATGATTGATTATCTTGAGTAAATTCAATATTAATTCCTGCATCTTCAAATTTATTTTTTGTGTATGATTCTGTAAAAAAACCACGATGATCACCAAAAACATCTGTTTCAATAATCTTTGCATCCATTAACTTAGTATCGATTACATTAACCATAAAATCTTCCTCCTAAATTCCATCAGCAATTCGTTTTAAATATTGTCCATATTCATTTTTTAACATTGGTTGGGCTAACTTAAGCAATTGTTCTTTTGAAATCCAGCCCATCCGATATGCCACTTCTTCTAAAGCAGCAACTTTTAAATTTTGACGTTTTTCAATTGTAGCAATAAAGTTAGATGCTTCTAAAAGTGACTCATGAGTACCTGTGTCTAACCATGCAAATCCACGTCCCATAACTTCTACAGTTAATTTATTAACACTTAAGTATTCTTTATTTATGTCTGTAATTTCTAACTCACCACGTGCCGATGGTTGAATTTGAGAAGCGATATCAACAACATGATTATCATAAAAGTATAACCCTGTCACTGCATAGTTACTTTTAGGATTTTTAGGCTTTTCTTCAATCGAAATTGCCTGCATTTGTTCATCAAATTCTACAACACCAAATCTTTCAGGATCATTTACATGATATCCAAACACTGTAGCACCATCAATTAATTGGGCATTTTTTTGTAATTTTTCCGATAATCCACTTCCATAGTAGATATTGTCCCCTAAAATTAAGCATACTGAATCATTTCCAATAAACTCTTTACCGATAATAAATGCTTCAGCTAATCCTTTTGGTTCTTCTTGAACCTTATAAGATAAACTAATTCCTAAGTCGGAACCATCTCCCAATAATTTTTTAAACATATCTAAATATTCTGGTGTTGAAATAATTAAAATTTCACGAATACCAGATAGCATTAACGTTGATAGTGGATAATAAATCATTGGCTTATCATAAACCGGTACCAATTGTTTAGAAATTCCACGAGTAATTGGGTATAACCGTGTTCCAGATCCTCCTGCTAAGATTATTCCTTTCATCTTACATAAACCCCTCCTTAAATACTTATAAATGACTCATTTTTAATAAATTTATCCTTAATTAAAATATCAAGATAAGCATATAGTATTTTTAAGTATTATAACTATCTTTTTTTATAATTTTTTTGGCGTCTTTAATTCCTTTATGATTAGCTTTATGTTTACTTTTACTATCATTTTCATAAAAAATTGAAATATATCTCTTAAGTAATGATGTAATAACAAATCTTTTTACGAATTTAAAGGACTTATTTTCGTGTAAAAATAAAATTCCATTTCTAAAGAAGTAATAATTTCTAAAGATAGAATGATTAGTAGGATGAATAGTTTTACCTAGAAATTTTCTTTTCATTGAATTTCCGATTTGATGGTTAATTTTAATATCAGCTGTTGTATACACATGATACCCAGCTTTAATAACATCCAAATCAAATTGAAAATCAACCCAATCAATAAAATAATCCGCCCTATTTCCTCCTACTTCTTTAAAAACATGGGTGTCTAATAAAATACCTGAACTAATAGGAAGCGTATTATATATGTTACCTTTTATTTGTGTTTTAATTTTCAAATTTCCGCTATTATCCAAAATCCTTGTTGATAATAATTGTCTACTTTTAACATCAAAAACATTAGGCGCTAAAACTGCCAACTGGGAGTCAGTATTTTTAATTTCATGCCATTTATTAACCATTTTTTTAAAATATTCTTGAGACAACGTACTATCTTGATCTAATAAAAATGCTAATTTAATATTTTGCTTAATTAAAACATCAATTCCTACATTTTGAGCATAAGCAATTCCTTTATTTTCACCAAGATTTCTGTAAATTATATTTTTGCTTTCTATCTCTGGTAACTTAGTACCGTTATTTACAATAACTATCATTGCATTTTCATCTTGTGTGAATTTCTGAATTTTGGGATTAAATTCCTCAATATCAGGATTATATGCAACTATTACAATCCCATACATACTTAGCTTCTCTCCTCATCATTTCCTTAAAATTTTTCTTATTATCTTTTTCTCAGTCTTAGTTCCAATAAAACAAATTAATAAAGTTAATAATACAATTATTGAAACAACCATAGCATAAATTAAGAATACAAATAAATTTATTGGAGTAAAATGAATTAACGATAATATCTGATGTTCTATAATAAGTAATACTCCAAATAATATCAAGTAACTCCAATATTTAATGTAGAATTTCGTAATCTTAGTTTCAAATGCTCCTTTAAATAAAATTAATGGATCCCACCAAGAATTAACTAAAATATTACCTGAAATGGTACCAATCAAAACTCCAGCAATTCCTAAAGACGTATATTTTACTAAAATTAGACTTAAAACAAAGTTCACGAAAGCTTCAACAATTGATTTATATCTATATCCCCAAAATAAACCATAGGAATTAATTAAAAAAAGGGCCGGTCTAAATTGAGCAAAAACAAAGTTAATGACTATTATAAGCACTGTGAAAATTGATAAATGGAATTTTGATCCTACCCATAAACTGATAAATGGCTGAAATATCCCATACATTACTAATCCACAAAAGAAAACAAATAAGGCATTAAAATACGTAAAACTATCAAATAAATCAATTTGTTTTTCTTTATTATTTTTTTCAACTGCTCCCAAATTTCCAAAACTTGCAATTACTGAATTTAATACTTGTGTTAAAACTGATGTAATTCCTGTCATCACAAGAGCATAGTTAGAATACATTCCAGCAAAACGCAATCCCATGAACTTAGAAATCAAAATATTGTCTGTCCCATTTACCACAATTGCTCCAACCTTACTTGCAATTGTCCCAATTACATTTTGCTTTAGTTCTTTAATCATTTCATGTGATGGCTTTTTTCTTGAATGTAAATCCAAAAAAGGGTATCTTTTCTTAGTCTTAATAGTAATAGAGATATTTGCTAACAAATTGGTAACAATCAACGTTACCAGATACCCTGTGTAACTTTGAAATACAAATAAGAAAAAAATTTGTCCTGCATAACGAATCACTGAGTAAACTAATTGATTTTGAGAATCAATATACCCCAATTGATCTGCAATAATCAATGAGCGATTATATGTAAAGAAATATGATACCACTGTACTTAATAGATATAATATAAAATAATATCTAATATGAGCAATTGAACTATTTTCCTTAACTAAATATGGAACAAAGTAAGTTACGATTAACCCTAAAGTTAAAATTACAATTCCAATAATATTATAAACTTTTCGAAATAACGTCATAATTGCTGAAATTGTCTCTTCATCGTTTTCAGCAAGAGGTTTATATAATGAAAAACTAAATGATACTCCAATTCCCAATTCAGCAAAAGCTAAAAATGTCAGGATGTTGCTAAATAAACCATTAGCACCTAAATATTGAGCACCTAACGTTTTAACAAAAATTCCTTGAACAATAAATTGTCCTATAAGCTTAATAATTTGTGCTATAAAGGCTATGGTAGCATTTTTTATTGTTGCTTCTTTCCTTGATATCATTTAATAAATCACCTTTTATTATCTACTAAATATAAATATTATTTTAAATATTAAAGTTGATCGCATTCCTAGTCTAGTTAAATTGTATTTTTTTAAGAATGATATTCTTTGAAGAAAACTCATATCGCTATAACTCTGATACTTATCTATAAATTGAGTCATTTTATTAGTTTCTTCATTAATTAAATATAATTTATAAAATTCCCTAGCTTGTAAAACACTATCTGAAAAAGAATTACTAATAGTATTAAACATCTTAATGAATCCCGTGTTCAATACTTTTTGAAATAAGCTCATTCCCTTTCCTGCACCAACCGTATTATTTGCATGTTGTCGATATAATACTAATGTTTTATTTTCATGAATAATTTTTCCAAATGTCGCTGCAATCAATACAAGCCACCAATCATGCATTATAATTTGAGAATTATCAATTTGAGAAGCTATTCCTCCTACAGCATTTTCAAATTTATTTTTTAATGCCTTATTAACCATCATGGTACATCCTGGGATATTATTCATTTGAAAGTGATCATACTTTGTTATGTCTGTTGCAATTAACTTTTCAAAATTACTATAATTGCTAACTTCTTCATCATTATTATCAATGCATTTTAAATTTGAATATATTAACAACGGCAATGAATTGTCATAACTATTAATAGAGGTTATTAATCTTTCAATTTTATCAGGTTTCCATATATCGTCTTGATCACAAAACAAATAATAATCTGCATCAATTTTATCAAAAAGTTTCAAAAAAGCATCTTTTGGTCCAAATTTTCCATTTTCAATGGAAAATTTTATTCTACTATCATTCTTACTTATTTCATTTAAAATGGAAATGGTACCATCTGTTGAACCATCATCATGTATATATAAAGTCCAATTTTCATAGGTTTGCTTTTGAATAGATTCAATTTGCTTTTTGATAAACTTTTCTCCATTAAAAGTTGACATTAAAATTGCTACTCTTATTGTAATCACCTCTTTTACTTAAATTTAATAATATAAGGTATACTTGATAAGAAAGTATGCCCCCACATTAAGTTGTAATATAAACCTATTACTAGTAATACAAAGAAAATTCCTATATATATAATTACTTTATTATCTTTACTTAATTGATTTGTTTTAGGAATAATCATACAAATCAATATTATAAAGAATATTGCACAGCCTCTAGGATATCTAGCGTAGTCAATTGCTAAATAAGTAAATGGTAATATCAATGCTGAAGATAAAATTCCGCTATATAAAGTAATTATTGAATCATTAACTTTTTGTTTTGATTCATTTTGTGTTGCCTTTATTAACCAATATGCCATTATAATCACACCCCAAGTAACTATAAAAACTGCGACTAAAGTTCTTATACTTCCTCCCGTCACATATTGAGTCGTAATTTTTTCTTGTAAATTAAGTCGTCCTCCTGTTAAAGCAGCAATTTCGCCAATGATTTTAGTTATTCTTCCTCGTCCAACAATAACAAATAGTGTATATAACATAGTTGAATAAATAAAAATATTCTTTAAATGTATTTCTTTTTTCTGCATCAATATTCTTAAAGGAATAATACTTAAAAATAAATATCCTAAAGATTGAAACTGTGCTGCAATCAATATTATAAAAGTAGATATAATAATATTTCTTAAATTCACTTTTTTTATAAAAGAAATTCCCAATACTACTAACGCAATAGTCATAAAACTTCTAACTTGTACAGCATCTGTAAAAAACAATGTATATCCATAAAAAAAAGAAAATAGACAAATATCTTTTGTGAAACGACTTACTCCGATAAATAAAATTATAGAAATTAGCAATGAAAAAAATAATCTGAATTGTTCATAAGACATTCCCATTTTGTAACACATATAGCCTAAATTAGTATATCCTTTTTCAAAATACATTGCTGATAATCCTAGTGTTCCAACTTGATTGTAATTTATCTTATAAACGAGATAATCATTAATTTGATATCCAGCAGTTCCACATAAATATCCTAAAAAAAGTAATCCTAATAAGCCAATTATTCTATTATCTTTTTTATACAGTTGATAAGTAAACAAAAATAATTCTATAAGTACATATAGCATATTTCCACCACCAATTATAAGGTGTTAAATATTACCCTATATTTCATTTGAAGAGTTTTCCTTAGCGAACTTGCTTTCATTTTTGGATTCATTAATAAATTAGCTTTAAAAGTACCATTTCTTGTATACCCTGCAACATTTTTTAAAAATTTCAAATCAGATTTTGCTATTTTATGAGAATAGCCGTTCAATAATTCTATTGCTCTATTAGAGAAACCATTTTTAGGAGCTTTTTTATATTTTTTATATCTATCAATTATAGTAGGATTAAACTGATTTGAATTTTTATCATATCCAGTTGCATTACCTTCATGTCTTCGATATAAAATATGAGGAGTTAGATCATATACAGAGTTACCTAAAAGATTAGCTAGTTCAATTACATATGCATCATGAGTTAACTCTAATACTGGCCTGTATTCTTGAATTAATTTTAATAACCTCTCATTCATTACCATTGTTGCTCCAACTCCTATACCATCAAAATATGATTCAGGATTTTTCTTTAAAGGAACTATGTCTTCTTGATACATATACCCTAATTTTTCTAATTTATTATTTACTAAAAATAAGTTAGAGTGATAAAGCATAGGTACAGTATTAAATTTCCTAAGCATATCTACTGCAGTAATTAACTTATCTTCTAACCACACATCATCTTGATCAGCAAATGCATAATAGGTATTCGCTTGTGGCTTAACACTAAACATCAAATCAAAGAAACTCTTACGCCAACCTTCATTCTCACCCAACATTACTTTGATATTTGAATGATTGTCTTCATAATGTTTTAAAATCGTTTTAGTTCCATCAGTAGAACCATCATCACGGACTACAATTTCTACATCTACATCTTTTTGAGATAAAACACTATTTAAAAGCTGTTCTAGATATTCTACACCATTATATGTTGATAAAAGAACTATTACTTTTTTCATTTAATCACCCTTCAAAAAACTGTTCTCTCATTGACTTTTCATATGGAATTTCAGTATCTACTAGTAATGTGTTATGTTTTGCTACTTGATCTTCCTTAGGTGGAAGTTTCATATAGTCACCAAAAACCGCTGTTAAATATTCATCATATCCTATTGGTATTGGGAATAATTCATCTTCAAATTTAACTTCCAAACTGCTTTCAAACCAACTTGCGTTTACGTATCTAAACAATGCTTTAAAACCACAACTTAGTTCAACCACTTCTCGACTTTCCTTATCATCTAATGCAACCATTTTCTTTTGTGCCCATGACCATACTTTATACTTAGCTTTTTTGCTTGGAACAGCCTTTAATAGGATATATGATGGAATTTTCAAAAAAGTTCCTTGATGATCAGGAACACGATCTGCATTATATAGGGAATAAAGCATCGAATAAATAATTTGCTTAGTTTGTTTTATTTTTCCAATTGGACGATAATCAAGTGGAAGAATATCAATAGCAATTGAATGTTGAATATCTTCATTGACACTATGTTTATTAATAAATGTAGTATTAGGATCTTTTAATTCAATTCCTGTTAGATGCTGATTAATTTTTTCATTAGATCTTTGCATGACCAATCCCAACTCACTAAACCATTCTGAATGAGCAGACAAAGTCTCGAAATCTTCGCGTAGCATCATGACATCAACATCATCATCCCAAGGTACAAAACCTTTATTTCTTAAAGCACCAATTAAAGTTCCACCAATTAAAAAGAATCTTAAATGATGTTTATAACATACTTTTTTCAGCTTTTTTAAAATTTCGAGTTCTTTTAACTGTAATGCTCTAATTTGCTCAGGTGTTGCATCTTGTACATTATTAAATCTCATATTTTCCTCCTATTATCTTGCACCATCACCTGTGAAAATTACCTTGATAGTATCTAGGACAATCTTGGCATCTTCTTTTAAACTTAAATTTTCCATATAATGTTTGTCTAATTTATATTTTTCTTCTGGTGTTACGTCATATCCGCCATGAACTTGAGCATAGCCACTTAATCCGGGAAGAACACGTAATCGTTGTTCGAAATCTTCGATTTCGTTACTAAATTTTTCAGTTAATTCAGGTCTTTCTGGTCGTGGACCAATCATACTCATATCGCCTTTAACGACATTCCATAATTGTGGCAACTCATCAATCCGAGTTTTACGAATAAATTTTCCAACTTTAGTTACTCGAGCATCATTTTTTGCTGCCCAAACTGCACCACTTTTATTTTCTGCACCATCATACATTGAACGAATTTTAGTTACTTTAAATCGTTTGCCCATGTAACCAACACGTTCTTGAGTATAAAACATCTTTCCAGGAGTTTCTGCTTTCACTAACAAACCAAAAGCCAAAACAACTGGAGTAGTTGCAACCATTAAACCACCAGCAGAAACTATATCTAATAACCGCTTTAATGGTAAATATTCACTTTTAATGGGTTCTTTTAACTTATCTTCATACGAATAATTAGTTGGAACTGGTTTGATGCTTTTTTGCTTGCGTTCTAATTCTTTGCGTTGAATTGGTCGCATCCGTTTATTTTTAATTTTTGAAATTCCACGAGGTACATTTTTGTCTTTCATTTTCCCATCCCTTAATTCACGTATTTCCAGTATTTTTTTAATCCTGATTCAATATCATAAATTGGCCGATATCCTAACTGAGAAAGACGATCAATATCGGCATAAGAATACTTAATGTCACCTTTACGCTCTGGCTTGTGCTCAATTTGTAAAATTTTCCCCGTAATGTTTTCATATGCTTGAATCATGTCATTGACACTAGTTTGCAACCCAGAAGCGATATTGTATACGCCATGCACTTTTTGTGCATCCCGTGTTAGTAAAAGTAAAGCATCAATTACATCATCAATATATACAAAATCGCGAACTTGATTGCCATCGCCGTATAAAGTAAAAATCTTATTTTCTTGAATACATTCAGTAATAATAGAAATTACTCCTGAATAAGGTGAAGAGGGATTTTGCTTTGGTCCATAAATATTAAAAAAACGTACTGCGACTGTTGGTATTCCATATAAATCACCATAATCAATCACATAACGTTCTGACGCAAACTTATCAATTGCATATGGTGTCAATGGTTTAATCAAAGACGTTTCGCTTTTAGGTAATTGTGGATCATCACCATAAACAGCGGCTGAAGAAGCAAATAAAATTTTCTTAACTGGTAAATTATGTTTACGAATAGTTTCCATTAAGAAAACATTTGCTTCTTGATTAACTTGATGAGTTTCATATGGTCGTGCTACTGAATCCGCCACACTTGCAATTCCTGCAAATAAATAAATATAATCAAACTTATTATTTACCAATAATTCTTCCATGAATTTTTTATTTGTAATTGATTCTTCATAAAAATCAACTGCATCTGAATCTGGAATATTTTCAATTAACCCCATTGATAAGTCATCAACAATTGTAATGTGATCTCCTTGAGCAACTAATCGATCAGCAAGATTAGACCCTATAAATCCTGCTCCTCCAGTGATTAAAATATTACTCATGTAATATACACCCTTCCTTTCCTACCTCTTTTTGCCCCAACTAAAAAGATTTTTTAAAATACTTTGCTTTGTATTGATTTCTTTAATTCCGTTCATTTGAATATCATCACCATTTAAAATAGCCTTACCATTCTCCCAATATTTAACTGCTATTTCATGGTTATCTTCTTCTAATTCATTAAATGCACTTTTCATCTCACTTTGTCGTCCTTTTAACGCATGCACATCAGATGAAAAAGTCGTTCCCAAATTAGCATTGATAATTTTAGTCGTAAAGTCTGTAGTTTTTTCTCCAAAAACATCTACATAGCTGCTCGCAGTTAACTGAGTTAAACATCCTGCAGTAACCATTTCAAATAAAAGTTGTGGATTACGCTGAATCCCTTGATTCCTTTCTGGATGGACAATTACTGGTGTAATTCCTTGTATTTGTAGTTCAGGTAAAATATTTTGCATGAAATATTCCGGAACATGAGTATGTGGCAATTCAAGCATCATGTAACGTTCATCAGCATCGGCAAACAAAATATCATCGTTATCAATTGCATCAAGTAATTTGTCAGTTAAATGTACTTCTTGTCCTGGAAAAACATTTAACTCAATTCCTGCATCAGTTAAAGCTTTTTGAAATAAATTGGTTTTATGAATTACATCTTTTTTATGATTAACATACTTACCATCCATGTGATGTGGCGTTAATAACATGTGAGTAACACCATTTTCAACTGATTGTCTTGCTAATTCTAATGATGTTTGTAAATCGGGTGAACCATCATCAACACCAGGTAAGATATGCGAATGTAAATCTACTAATGTCACTTTTGTTTAGCTTCTTTCTGAGTATCCTTACCATAGTAGTTACCATAATAACCACCGTAGTATCCACCATAATATCCAGTCGCATCTTCCGCTTTAAAGCGGTTCATAATTACACCTAAAATATTGGCATCAACTTGCTTCAATAATTTAACTGCACGGGTAACCGCATCTTTTGTGGCAATCCCTTGAGGTACAACTAATGCCACTCCATCTGCTTTAGTCGCAACAATTTGTCCATCTGTTACGGTATCAACTGGGGGAGCATCTAAAATAATAAAATCATATTTTTCTCGTAAAAAGTTTAGTAATTTACTAAAACGTTCTGATCCCAATAATTCAGCTGGGTTAGGAGGAATGGGACCACTTGTTAATACATCTAGATTATTAATCCCAGTTTTATCGATCATTTCTGAAATATTAACTGAATTAGCAGTTGAAGTAATAATATTTGACAAACCATACCGATTCGATGTCTTAAATGTTTGATGTACTGTTGGCCGACGTAAATCCGCATCAATCAAAAGAACCTTTCTATCTTCTTCCGCCCATGATACTGCCAAGTTGGCACTAACTGTTGATTTTCCTTCAGATGGTAATGCTGACATAACCGCTAAAACTTTGAATTTTGGATCTAAAAATGAAAATTTTAAGTTAGTCCGAATTGTTCGGTATTGTTCTGAAATTCCAGATTGTGGATCATTTTTAGTAATCAACGCTACCCCATATTTCATACTATCTTCATCAAGCTTAGTTTTTTTATGTGTAAGTCTATCCCAAAATGCCATTTACTAAACCCTCCGTTTGCGACTTCTTTTTTCTGTTATTCGACTTGCTGAAAGCATCTTTTTAACTTTACTTGCAGGTATTTCACTAATAATTCCTAGATCGTTTAATCCAAGTTCTTCAGTAATAAATGACTCATCAGTTACTGTCCGATCTAACCCGTTAAGTACAAATGCTAAAATTAGACCTAAAATTAATCCTGCTAAAAGCCCCGCTAAAGTATTTAACGTAATTTTTGGAGATACAGGATTGGGATTCACTGTAGCCTTTGATAAAATCGAAACGTTATTTACACTCATAATTCCCTTTATTTTACGTTTAAACACATTTGAAACTGTATTAGCAATTGCTGCAGATAAGTTAGGATTATCGGTTTTTACGGTTACTGTAAAAACTTGTGAATTCTGTTGATTACTAATTTCGATACTATTTTTTATTGAATCTGTATTAACATCGTACCCTTTTTGCACTAATTCTTTACTTGCCGTATTTAAAATTGTTGGACTTGTAATAATGTCCTTATATGTGCTGATCATTTGCACATCAGCTTGAATTTGTGCCTGTGCATTCACTTGGTTTTCATTCTTTTGATTAACCAAGATATTTGTACTAGAACTATACTTAGGCGAAATAATGAAAACAGAAGTAAATAAAGTTAAAACTGTACAAATTACTGTTGTCCAAATAATTACTCCTCTTCGTTTTCTTAAAATCCTTAAAATTTCGCTAATATCGCTAAATTTAAATGTTTTTTCGCGGTCTGCCGCTTCATTCATTGAACTTTCCTCCTATTTTAGTTATTTTAATTTTTTATATGTATCCTTTACTAAAGTTGTGAGATTTTCTTGGCCATTTGAATCATTACTCATTAATACAATTCCTCGTTGACCATCTGTACTAATTGCCACAGATGTACGGTATCCAACGATTCCGCCAGAACCATAGTACATATCTCCTTGCTTAATTAATTGTCCCGTAAAGTGTTGGCTACTTGTTACAAAGTGAGTATTATCTCCATAATCTTTAATTAATATTTGAACTAACTTTAAAAATCCATCTGGAGTTGCCATAATTTGATTTTTACCCATTTGTGAGTTCATTTCTTGAGTTAAAGTTTCATCTGAAACTTTTGTTGTACCATTATATGGTGGAGCTAACTGTTGATCATCCACACTTGAGACAAACTTCACATCTTCTAAATTATTAGGCTTAAGAAAATTTTTCTTGATATATTCTTGATAAGAACTATCTGCAACTTGTGCAACAATTCCTTCTAATAACACGTAGTTAATTTCTTGATAACTATATGTTTCACTTTGGATACTAATTGCATTATTAATATTCCAACTTAAAACGTTACTTAACTGACTTGTGGGAGTTGAATTATTACCTAATCCTGATGTCATTCCAAGTAATGATTGAATCGTTACATCACTCGAAACGCTTAGTGAACTGTAATATTGATTGACTGGAGTATCTAATCTCAATTTTCCCTGATCAACTAACTTTAAAATTGCCGCAGCCGTCACTGCATTTTCTAAGTCTGCAACTTGATAATACTTATTTTCCGAAGTATTTTTGCCGACTTTAATATTTTCAGACAATTTTCCATCTTTTAAAACTGCATATTCACCCATGAAATTTTGCTGCTTTAACATTTTTGTAATTTCATCGGTATTAATCTTTTCTTCTTTTGAAGTTGTTTCAGTTTTTAAAGAACTCGAAGTCAATTGATTGCTTTGCTCTCCTGTAACTTGCTGATATAATACATGTGCCATGCTATTCGTATTATACTTTGCAAGTGCGTATCCTCCACCGCCAAGTACCAATATTGATCCTATGACCCAACCGATCGTCTTATTATTTGGCACCTAGTGTCACATCCTTTTGATATATTAAATTTTTTATAAGCATTCCAATAAATCATTCTATCATATAAACCTCTATCATTCGGCAAATTTTTACATATTTTAGATTTTCCTAATATTCCCACAAGATTTATTTATTAATTGTCAAACTTTCTTTCAAAATGAGTGACTTACATATTTTTCTATAACAAAAAGAAAAATACTGTTATAATTAAAACTAGCTTAAATTTAGAGGTTTAAACAATGACAGATTTTTTTGAGAAATTTACAGTGGCTAACTTGATGGATTTACGTGCAAAGTTCATTTCTAAGGTGCACGCTAAATATCCACAGTTGCCTTCAATTATATTTTTAATTTGCTTTGCAATTTATCTTAGTGGTATGTTCATCAAGGGAACAACCATGCCTGGATATTTAATTTCGCAGCGATTGATCTTTTTGATCATCGCAATTCCAACTTTTTTTGTAATTTTAAAGATTTTACTTTTTGATGATCATTCATTAATTGAACTAACTGCATTTGGCTTACTTGAGTGCGTTTTATTCAACATTGGTTACCACGCTGGTGATTTTAGTTTATTTTACTTTGTTCCATTTATCTATGGTGCTAAAAATGTTGATTATCGCTCTATTTTAAAAGTATTTATCGCTATTAACCTTATCGGAATTGGAATTTCAATGATTTTAGCATTAACTGGTGTAATTCGTAATTATGAAGGAGTGCGTTCCTTATATTCTCCTGTTACGCGTTATGCTTTAGGAGCGGTTTATCCAACTGATTTTGCTGCACGTGGCTTTTGTATTTTAATGGCATATGCAGCTTTGAGACGGTTTAAATTCAGTTTACCTGAATACATCTCATTTGTTGCGGTTACTATTTGGTTTTACATCATCACTGATACTCGCTTGGACTTAATGTTGATGCTTTTATTGCTTTTGATGATTATTTTCTATAATAAAGAAGCTAAGTTATTATCAAACATTCCTAATCAGTTAATGACTTTACTAATGTACATATATATGGGGGTAATCTTTTTACTTGGATTTGCCTATCATCCAGAAAACAAGTTTTTAGAAATTATCAATCACTTGCTTTCAGGACGCTTAACTTTTGAGGCATTAACGGTTCAAAAATACAATGTTCAACTTTTTGGACAATTTATCAATCAACCTGGAGGTGGTGCATTCTACATTGATTCAGTTTTCTTTAGAACTTTATTTATGTATGGAATCGCTGTTTTCTTCATGTTCTTGCTTTTAATCATTGCAATGAATAAAAAAATTCTCAGTAAAAAAGCATTTTGCTTGGAACTTTGTTTCATTTTATTCTTCTTGAGTGGTGCAATTGATCAACACTTCTGGGACAGTTCATATAACTTCTCCTTACTTGCACTTTATGCAAACATTTTGCCATTTGCTGATGGGATTCAAGAAAATAATAAATTTTAATCATTCAAAATATGCTATGACAAAGTCATGGCATATTTTTATATAAAAAAAACGATGGATTAAAAATCCATCGCAACTCATTTTATAGAAGTAATCCCCATGTTGCATTAGTTATAAATTATGGTATAATAATTAATTACTAAAAACAATTACTTCTACATGCCGATCATGAAACCGAAATAAAACTATGAAAAGGTAGTTTGATAGATTATGTAGATCTAGTAGTCCTACTTCAACATCACTTTCAACACGGATATCATCACTAAAATAGATGCCAAACATAACACCATTCTTATAATTCCATCCGTAAGTATTATATCACTCATGACATATTTTATAAATAAAATACCCTTTATGATATTTAAAATTAAATAATATTCAGTCAATTATTGAATAACTTATTTCAAATTAGAGGAGAAATATATGCTTAAAGAAATTGGAAATCTCATTCGTAAACAGCGTAAATCTTTAGGCTATAGTATTGAGCAGTTGGCTGAGTATTCAGGAACATCATTTAGTACCATTTCTCGAATTGAATTAGGTAAATTAAATGACATTCATCTTTCAACTTTTACCCGTATTTTAAAAGCATTAAATCTTGAATTTAACATCAATAATGCTAAAAATAAAACCACTCCTGAAACTCGCAAACTGCTAAAACATCTCAAAAATCTCCCTCAAGAAAAACAAACTGAAATATCATCACTATTATTAAAATTAATTAACCTTAAATAATCACTATCAGAAGATCTTGGTATTTTTATATCAAGATCTTTTTATTTAAGTCCGTGCAATAACTCTCTTTTTTGAAATTAAAAAAATTGATAAGATATTTAGTGAAGATGTAATTTATATCACCATGATCAATCATTAATATTACGCTAAATAAATCTTTAACATAAGAGTCTAGTAATGAAGGATGAACAAGCAAAAAAATTAATTAATTGAGTCAATTTATAAAATTCGAACGGAACACACTACTCAAGTTACTCAAGAACAACAGTGGTTAAAAGATCATATCGAATCCGAAAATTACGAACAATTGCAGGGGGGGTTATCAATAATTGCTTTACACATCCTTTCTCCCCTTAAAGAAGATGATCTAACAGGAATTGAACTTGCTGAACGTTTGCATATTACTCGTGGAGGGGTTAGTCGAGCTGCATACAAATTGAATGAATTTCAGTTGATTACACTAGTACACCAAGCTGATAACCATAAAAATGTTTATTATCACCTAACTTCTGAAGGTAAAGAAATTGCAGAGATTCATGATCTCATGCACCAAGAATTAAAAAAAGTTAGTGAGAATCATTATTCAAATGAGGAAATTGCTACTATCTAACGCTTTTTAGATGAATTTAGCCAATTAAAAATATAGTTATGGTTGACTTATAGTCAACTCTAAAGTTTATACTTAACTTATATTAATAATTTGGAGGAAATTGAAATGACAAAAGAATTAGCAAACAAAGTTGCAATCGTAACCGCTGCTAGTCGCGGAATCGGTTTAGCAATTACCAAACAATTAGTTGCTGATGGTGCCATTGTTTATATGGCCGTTCGTGATAGTGAAAAGAATCGTAAACTAACCACTGAATTACATGAACAAAATCCTAACTTCCGTTCAGTGATTTATAATGCATTTGACTTTGATACTTACAAACCAATGATTGAAGAAGTTGTTAAAGACGCAGGACACTTAGATATTTTAGTAAACAACTTTGGAACTACTAATGTTAAAGAAGACACTACTCTAGTTGATGGCAATAGCGAAGCTTTCTTTAACATTGTTGATAAAAACCTTGCAAGTGTATATTACACTTCAAAATATGCAGTTAAAGCCATGAAAGAACGTGGAAATGGCGGTAATGTGATCAACATTTCATCAGTTGCTGGAACTACTCCAGATATTAGTCGCTTAGCATATGGAGTTTCAAAAGCAGCGATCAATTCATTAACCCAACAAATTGCGGTTGAATATGCGCGTGATGGTATTCGGGCTAATGCTGTTTTACCAGGTTTTGTAGGCACAGATGCAGCTATGCAAAACATGTCTCAAAGTTTCTTAGATGGTTTCTTGAAAAACGTACCATTAAATGCCATTGTTAAACCAGAAGATATTGCTAACATGGTATCATTCTTAGTTAGCGATAAAGCACGCTATGTAACTGGTGAATTAATTCCAGTTGCTGGTGGTTTTGGCTTACCAACTCCAATTTATGGCGATGCTGTTAGTGGTCAAACTAAGATGGGCTAAACTCATTCCATAATAAAAATAGCGAAATTCAATTAAAAAATTGGATTTCGCTATTTTTTATACTTTATTTAGTGTGACTTTCATTTTGTTTTGCGCGCATGATAAATAAAATTGATGCCAAATGATTACAATGTAATTTTAATAATAACACTGGCATCATTCTCATTCCATGACAATCACTCACTTTAACTGTTGCAAGTGCTTCAGCAAAAATGGGTTCTTTGATCATTTCTTTTAACCGTTTCATTCGAACACTGTATTTTAGTGGATTATCAGTTGCAAAGGTTTCATGTACCATGATGATATTCAAATGCATTAATACATAAACTGCAAAAGCTTTTTGGAATGCCACATTTTGATTGACAATACTTCTTTGAGAGCTCATTAACGCATTTAAATAATCATTACTTTTATGATCAAAAGTTGACATAACTGACTTCGTATCATTTGAGTAATGATAACAAACTTCCATGAAAAATTGAATTGAATTTGCACAAAGCAAGTACTTAATCATAAAGTCACCATCTTCGGCAACACGTAAAGTGGTATTAAACCGTAAGTTATTTTCTTCAATAATTTTTCGTTTAAAAAATTTGCTCCAAACAGTCATGTACTGGGTTGGATTTTCAATCATCATCACTTTCGCTTTTTCACTTTCACTTGCTTGGTATAACTGATCATTAGTGATTTTCTTGCTGTTATTCCCCACTTCAAAGCTCAAGCAAGTTAAATCTGCTAACTTCTCATTTTCAAATACATTGGCTGTATTTGGCAATAAATAGTCATCTGCATCCACAAACATTATATATTCACCTTGTGCTTCTAAAAGCCCCGTATTTCGCGCAATCGAAACACCTTGGTTTTCTTGATGAATTACTTGTACTTGCGGATTATTAGCAGCTAAACTATCAGCAAGTTGCGCTGAACCATCGGTTGAACCATCATCAACTAAAATTATTTCATAATCAGCAAATGACTGTTTCAAAATGGAACCAACACACCGTTCTAAATGATCCTTACAATTATACACTGGTACAATCACACTTAACTTCATTTTTGAATCTCCTAGTATGCAGTATTTGGTACAAAAATGACTTTGATTGTCTTAAACATAATTTCTAAATCTAAATGGAAACTACGGCGTTTAATATAATCTAAATCAATATTTACCATTTCATCAAAGCCAACGCTATTCCGAACAGTCACTTGCCATAATCCCGTACATCCGGGACGTACATATAAGCGTTGCATATCATAATCAGTATATTGTGCAACTTCGCGTGGCAATGGTGGACGTGGCCCCACAATACTCATTTGACCTAATAATACATTTAACAATTGCGGAAATTCATCAATACTTGTTTTCCGAATAAATTTACCAACCCGTGTAATTCGTGGGTCGTTTTTCATCTTAAACATCGCACCCTTAACTTCATTGTGCTTTGTGAGTTTTTCGATTTCCTTATCGGCATTAACCTTCATCGAACGAAACTTATACATTTTAAATGGCTTCCCATCTTTTCCAATCCGTTCTTGATTATAAAAAACTGGACCACCATCATCTGCTTTGATCGCAATTGCAGTAATTAAAAATACTGGACTTAAAATCACCAACCCACAAGCACTTGCCACGACATCAAATAATCGTTTGCAAGTTCTGTAGAAGTGATGTTTATTAATTTCATTTCGATCAAGGATAATTTTTTCATTCTTATTCATCTAGCGCACCTTCAAAATCCGAATAACTAAATTATTCTCGTCCTTTGACCTTTCGTTTCAAAAAGTTTCCAATTTTCTTTACCCAATGCTGGTTCCCCATAAACATTACTGGTAATTCAGTATAGTTAATATTGTTGTGTTCCACCCATACATCTAACAACAATTCACTGATATAACCAAAAATTCGTTGTTCGCTCTTGCTGTAATTTGAAATATCGATTCGATTTTCAACTTCATTCAAGACCTTCATTAACCAGTCTGTGTATTCATCGAATAAATTGCTTTTCGCAATTAAAATGTTAAACATATGGCCTTTCTTTTCTTCCATATGCTTATTGAATTCCGGTAAATATTCCGGAAAAAGATCTTTCATCACTTCACGAGTCACTTCTAATCCTTCAATATGATGAGAGTGCTCATAATGTGACCATAAAGTTTCAATATAGTAATTGCGCTTTTTAGGCAATACCATATCATACTTACTCATTAATTTTTCTAAAGTTTCATGTGTCAAAACATCTTTCCACTTGGCATCAACACTTTTGAAAAAGTCTGAATGTCCATTAGTGAAGAGTCTGCGGTAATGAACCAATCCCTTGACATCTGCCTGACGGTTTTTTGCGCCCCAATATTGTGCAGTTAATTCACAATATGAAGCATTTTTGTCAGAAATATTATCTCCGGTATTATCACGCATATAGCCTGCAAAATTTTCGGGATTAAATCCGACTTGTACAGGAATGTACATCTTATCTTTAGGCATTCGCGCCTTTTTATGACTTACTACATATATTTCTGATTTCAAAAGAAAAGCTCCTTACTAAAAAGAATGTCATATCTAAGATATTTTAATACATTATTGAAAAACTAGCAACTTGACATCGACGCGATAGTTTTATTTTACCATTTTTCGCCATGTATTTTGTTAAAATAATGTGAAAAATAGAATTAAAAATAAAAGACTGTGATTTCTCACAGTCTTTTATTATCCTTTACGTTTAAACATTCCTAGAATCATATTTAAACTGGTTGGTTTTAAAATTAAAATCATTACTGCATAAATGACCATTCCAACGATAACTTCAATTGCTAATGTCACAATGCTTGTATGCAACTTAATGTTCATAATATAAACAGGAATAAACATTGCTACTCCTGCAATTAAATATTTATACACATTTTGGAACATTACTGCAAACTCAACTTCTTTACGAACAACCCATAATTGATAACCAGTAACAACTGCTTCCGAAGCAACGGTTGCCCACATTGCACCATTTAAGCCCCATAAATGAATTGCAATAAAGTTAGCAAATAAGTTAAAGACCGCTCCAGCAACTACTGAAGTGGTAAATTCCTTAACATGATCGGTTGGGACTAAAAACTGTTTCCCAATTGTATTACTCCATGCAATCAACAAAATAACGATTGATTCAATCATCATTGCAGGACCTACTGGACCGAATCCTTTACCATAGAAAAATGGTGCTAAATTAGTAGCAACTGCAGCCACCCCAAACATCATCGCCACTGCTAAAATCGATAACATATCAAATGATTTATAAAGCATGGATTGCACACCTTTTTTGTCTCCCTTAGCAAATGCGGCTGACATATGCGGTAACATTACTGTTCCAAGTGAAGTTGCCAATGTTAATACCATTTTAACCAAGTTATCTGAGTTTTGATAAAAACCTGAATATTTCGTTCCCATCATTGCCCCTAACATCGTTTTATTTAATTGCAAATAAACTGATGTAGCAATTGTCGGAATAAATAATGCAATCGTTGGCCGCAAATGATGCCAAATATGCAATGTTTTCAATTTAATCGGCACAAGCATTTTGCGTAAATGTGGCCATAAAGTTAAGTTTCCAATGAAATTTGAAATTGCAACGATAAAAATATACAATCCAACATCATTAGGATCTTTGACCAACGTGAAAATTAATACTAATGAGAACAAGCGCACAAAAGTATTTCGAATCACAGTTCGTTTAAAATCTTCTAGTCCCATGTATAACCACGATACATCCAATGCAGCGGCAATCACATTAATTGATTGAATCCACAAAAAATATGTATAGTGTTGATACACATTCAAGAAAATTACAAACAGAAAGTATGAAAACGTCGTCGTGAAAAATTTCAAACATTGAATTTCCCAAAATGTCTTTGACATTTTCTCACGATCCTCACGAATATATGCGATTTCACGTTGTCCATATAACGCAATTCCCAAATCAGCCGCTAGCACAAAATACTGAATAATTGAGTTAGTATACGCATTATATCCAACTCCTGCTGGATGTAAAACCCGACTAATATAAGGCGCTGTAATCAATGGCACAATCAACGCTAAAACTTGATAACCGGCGTTATACAAGTAGTTTTTTAATACTTTCATATTTTTATCACCATTACTGCACCTAAATTAAGTGCTTTGCTTTTTATTTACCAAATTCTTTTTCAACAGTAATCAAAGCTGCACCAATTACTTGGTCCATGTTGTAATAGCGGTATTGACCTAAACGGCCGCCAAAAATAACATTACCGGCTTCTTTTTCAGCTAATTCAACATATTGTTTGTATAAGCTATTGTTTTTAGCATCATTCACTGGATAGTAAGGTTCATCACCACGATGCCATGTTGCTGGATATTCACGTGTGATGATTGTCTTATTTTTGTCACCTTTACCAAATTCAAAGTGTTTGTGTTCAATAATTCGAGTATAAGGTGTTTCTTTGTCTGTATAGTTAACAACTGCATTTCCTTGATAGTTATCTACATCAAGTTCTTCAGTTTCAAAGCGTAAACTCCGATATTCAAGTTCACCTAACTTGTAATCGAAGTATTGGTCAATCATTCCAGTAAAGACGATCTTATCATAATCTTTTTCGTATTGATCTTTTTGATCAAAGAAATCAACTCCAGTTTCAACTGAGATGTGATCATCCGCTAACATTTTTTCAACAATTTGAGTATAACCACCAATTGGAATTCCTTGATATGTATCGTTAAAGTAGTTGTTATCATATGTAAAACGTACTGGTAAACGTTTAATGATAAATGGAGGCAATTCAGTTGCATCGCGACCCCATTGTTTTTCGGTATATTCCTTTACAAGTTTCTTGTAAATATCAGTACCAACTAATGAAATTGCTTGTTCTTCTAAGTTTTCTGGTTTTTTACCTTTCAAAACAGCACGTTGTTCATTAATTTTGTCTTCTGCTTCTTGTGGTGTAATTACGCCCCATAATTTATTGAATGTATTCATGTTGAATGGCATGTTGTAAATTTCACCATGATAGTTAGCAATTGGGCTATTTGTGTAACGGTTAAATTCAGCAAATTGATTTACATATTCCCAAATTTCTTTTTTAGATGTATGGAAAATATGGGCACCATATTGGTGAACTTGAATCCCATCAACTTCTTTTGTATAGATATTCCCTGCAATATGATCGCGTTTTTCAATTACATGAACATCATGGCCGCGTTTAGCAGCTTCATGTGCAAAAGTTGCACCGAATAAACCGGCACCAACTACTAAATATTTTGTCATTTTGTAAATTTCTCCTTATTAATATAAAATGATATTTTTTCACTCATTCCCATTTTAATAATTATTTACCATGCATTATTGATTGTCAAGCGCAAGAAAAGATGCCTAAGCAATAAAAAAAGGATTGTGACTTTTAACACAATTCTTTTTTCTCACTGTAATTTTTCGTTAAGTTTTACTCTGTCTTTTCGTTATCATTTTCAATTGGAACTAATTGTAAATTTCCATGTGGTTCTACCATTGGCATTGTTAATTTCTTTTTTGAACGTGCATATAAAATCCATCCTACAATTCCAAAGAATACCGGACCAAACGCAGTCCAAAAAGCTGTTGAATAATCATGAGTAAGTAATGGTTCAATACATGTAAAGATAATTCCAACAGCTACGACTAGCCAAACCATGATTGATACTGCCCACACCGCTCCTTTTTTCTTATAAAAAACAAATGGTCGTTCAATGCCCTTCTTCATTTTAAAGAATGGAAATGCTCCGATTAAGAAAAGATATGGCGCAGCTGAAGAAACATTCATCATGTCCATTAATACCGTGTAAAATTGGCTAGCTGCATCTCCACCAAACGCAATGAAAAGCATAATGGCTGAAACTAAGATTGCTTGAAGCCACATTGCATTGGCAGGCATTTTCTTTTGATTTAATTTAGTCAATTTTTTAGGAAGTAAGCGGGCATCGCTTCCTAAAATAAATGACTTGATTGGAGAATAAACCATTACAAAGGCTGCTCCAATTCCAGTTAATACGTCTGTTAATCCTGCAAAATGGGAAAAGGCTTGCCCAACTGCTGTAGCTGCCGTTGCAGATAAGCCAAACGCTTTTCCCACTTCGATCCCTAAGTTATTAATCAATACATATTCACAGTTCGCTAGGTTAACATTACTTTTTCCTAAAATACTTGTCCAGTTAGTTGAAAAACCACACATCACAATCATGAATATATACAAAAATGTCATTAAGATCATTGCTGTAATTAAAGCTTTTGGAAATGTTTTTTCTGGTTTATCGACTGAGTCAATCACTCCTGAAGTGGTTTCCAAACCTGCATACGCAAAGATCGCATAAACTAGGAACGAAATAATTTCAATTGGACTGTCAAAATTACTGTTAGGTGAAACCGTTAAACTATTGATTTCTGTAATGCCTTCAGCTAACACTCCATGATGAGCAACTAATACAATAATACTGAATAAACTAAAAAGAATTGAAATTGCAAATGCAAAAATTCCTCCGACTGTTGCTACCTTAGCAATCTTGTCGACACCATGACTTGCAATTAAAGTTACTAATAAGATAAAGGCAATTCCTAACAAACCTACGACTTGAGTTGAAGATAGATCTGCAAAATGCCATGTTTGGGTTTCATCTTTCCCAAAAAGCATTGTTGAAACTGAAACGATAAAGAATTGTGTTGATGATACTAACCAAACCATCCATGATGCTAACCAAATAAAAGTCCCAATAAATGCAACCTTTTCATTGGTAGATCCTTTTAACCATGAATAAATTCCGCCACTCGCTTCTTTAAACGAAGCCCCATATTCCGCAAACATTAATGCAGAAGGCAAGAAGAAAGCAAGCGCAGCAATTACATACCAAATAACACTTGAATACCCCATCTGATAAAATGCTGTAATTGAATTACTAAATCCAAAAATAGCTGAAAAAATCATTAAAACTAAACTGCCATATTTTATCTTTTTACTCTGGCTCGATTGATCATCCATAAAAATCATTTCCTTCCTTGATGTTAGATACATTATAACACTCGTTTAATATTTTTCTAATGATTTTCTAATCACAAAAAGCAAAGTATCTTTTCCTCACGTTAATTGAAAAATAGTTTTTACATATGGTATCTTTAAAATGAGTGTTCATTTTAGCACTAACATTAAAAAGAATAAGAGGAAAGTATATGCAGGCTGTTTTAATTCTCGCACATAAGAATTTCGATCATGTTGCTGCTTTATCAAAAATGTTGCAACGCAAGTTTGAAATTTATATTCATTTTGATAAAAAAATGAAGTTAAATACTTCTCAAACCAAATGGTTAGATCAAAATAAGATCAACTATATCCAAGAAATTGATGTTCATTGGGGCAGTTGGAGCATTGGTGAAGCTGCTCGTAGATTAATGCGCCTTGCAATGCAAAATCCCCAAATTACATATGTACACTTAATTTCCGGTCAAGATTGGCCCGTCATGAATCTTGATGATTTATATGAATTTTATAAAAATAACGATCAAATTTACTGTCGTTTCGCTAAAGCTAGTAAGAAAAAATTAGCTGGTGAAACTACTTTATGGTGGCAAAAATATTACTTTAATTATGACACTGTTAATCGCCGAACAATTTTTGGTAAATTTTATCACCGGGCATTATTATATGGTCAACGTTTCTTCCGTGTTAATAAATTTAAACGCTTAGGAATTGATGAAACCATTTATCATGGTGCTAACTGGTGTGATTTACCACGTGACGCCGTTGAATATTGTCTTCAATATATGGATAGTCATCCTAATTTTGTTAAAATGCTTGAAACTGGATGTTTTTCAGATGAATTTTGGGTACAAACCATTCTTTGCAATGAACCTCACTTTAAAAAACGGGTTACTGGCGATTTTCATCGCTTTGTTAAGTGGAAAAAACAACATGATAGTTTCCCAGCAGTATTAGATGATAGTGATTACGATGCTATCATTGCTGATCATGAAGCTCAATTTGCTCGTAAATTTGATCCACAATATTCTGAAAACCTAATTCAAAAATTAAATCGATATTATCAAAATTAACAAGGTGTAACAAAAACGTTTAAAACAAGCGCAGCATAAAAAGAGACTGTAAATAAACAGCCTCTTTTTTAATTGAATTAATGAATACAATGCACCATACAAATTAGCATCGTTTTTAAATTCAGTGGTCATAATTTGTGGCGATGTTAATGTATTTTTGAGCATTTCATCTTTATCAAGTAGTTTTTTAATAGTTTCAATCACAATCGGCTGAGTACTAATATTGCATATTTTTCTAAGTCAACTACTATTTGGATGTTTAAAATTAAGCATGCCACCTAATAACAATATTTTTCAAAAACTGGCCAAACTTGAGGATCATGAGCATTAATATATTCAAATGCTTTTTTACCATCAGTAAATTCAGTTTGATGTTTGAGTTGTTAATTTCTTCAATCAACTCAACTGCAGAAGCTGCACTTCCATACATTCCATGCCAATCATGCTTTGTGACATTTGCTTTCATAAAACTCACTTCGCCTGCTTGAAAATGACTTCCACGTAAAAGTTACCCATTGATGATAATTCCACCATCGATACCTGTTCCTAAAATCAAGACTGCGCTATTTGCAATTCCTTCAAACTCATCTTGGTAAGTATCACATACAGCCTTAATTTTTTTGCATGAAGTCAATTAAATTTTCACTTTTTGAATCTACTTTTGCTCTTTTTAAAATCGTTCCTTTTACACCCATCAATGCAAGTTTTACATGGGTTCCACCAATATCAATTACTAAATATTATTTCATAGTTTTTCCTCAATCTAATTTTGACTTATTGACAGAATAATATACTACCCTAGTTGTCAAACAAAATTAAGTATCTTGTTGAATCAACCGGATGATAGCGATATCATAATGATGAATTCATTTATAAGGAGGCCATCGTATGGTTAGTGAAGCCATCCAAAAACAAGTAATTCAGATGCGTGAACTTTGTAAGACAAGCGACGAGCGTCGAGATGCTGGTTTACCTGATAAAATTCCAGAAGTTGAACGTTTTGATGATTTAAGTTATGGTCCTGATCGTAAATGGAATTTACTAGACGTTTATTTACCTAAAAATCGAACTAAAAAAGTGCCTATTATTGTCCACATCCATGGCGGTGGCTGGTGTTATGGTACTAAAGAAACTTATCAATTTTATGGTTTGAACTTAGCCAAGCGTGGATTTGGTTTCATTAATTTTAATTATCCACTTGCACCTGATGTGCATTTCCCTACTCAACTTGATTGTGTTGATCAAGTTTTTCATTGGCTTGAAGCAAATGGATCTCAGTATGATTTAGATACGGAAAATGTTTTTCTTTCCGGAGACAGTGCTGGTGGGCAAATGGCAGAACAATACTTAACCATTTTATTTAATGCACATTATCGCGAACAGTTTGGTTATTCACTTCCCGCAGTTAATGTTAAAGCAGCGACATTAAATTGTGGTGCTTACTTCATTACATTGCCACATATGATTGAAGGACCAACCTCTGCGTATTTTACTCCTGAAATTATGCGCAATGATCGCGAAAGATTAGAAACAGAAAAATTCATGACAACAAATTTACCGCCAATTTTCATTATGACTGCCAACCATGACTTTTTGCATGATAGTGCAGTTCGTTTAGATGGTTATTTAATGGCTAAAAATATTAATCATGAATTTCATATCTATGGTGATGAAAAGCATCCACTAGAACATGTTTTCCATTTGAACCAACGCGATCCTATCGCTGAACAATGTAATGTCGATGAAATTGCCTTTTACCGCAAATATATTAACTAAACATGACAATGATTTAAATCAGAAGATGAAGTGCATTTCATCTTCTGATTTTTTAAATAAAATAAAAAGGTACTAATAGAAAAATATCTATTAGTACCAAAACGAATTTAATTTTTAGTCCTTTTCAATTTACAATATACCTTATTAAATCCAATTCCCATCAAAACTAACATAAATGGCAAGAACTGAATTAAATATCGACTACGTCCACTTTCAAAAATCAAGAGGAATAGCATAAATCCAAGCACTGTTAATTTCATTAACTCTGTAATAACATTCTTTTCAAAGGCTGCACATAACATCAAAATTAATCCAATACACCAAATGAATTGAATAAAGACTAACAAATTAGGATTATACCAGTGAGCCACATTGTCTTTTTGAACATATAATTGACGTGGTAATTGGCTTTGAGTTTTAGCATCCTTCTTAAAAGGAATTAAGAAAATTCCTTCATGTCCCCAAGCAAATGAACCTGAACTCAAGTTTGTAGATTGTTTTTTTATCAAGAAACGTTCATATCCTAAAACTCCCATTTTATCAAACCGTTTTTTCCACAGTTGAAGTTCCTTTTGATTTCTTTTTTGAGGATTTTTAATTGAATTTGCAAAGTTAACATCATCAAGCGAATAGCCACCATTTCCTTGAATTCCCATTGCAGCAAAATGAGACATTGGCATTGCCATTTTTTTATCAATTTTAACTAAAGTTTGATGTTTAGCTTGAAAATTATTATATGTGCCCCAAATCAAAACAAAGGATAAACCAAATGATACAATGTATGCAATCAGATGTTTCCAACTTATTTTGTTTAAATTAAAAATGATAATAATTGCTAATGCAATATAAAATATAATCAAGGAAGGTTTGATGAGTAAGTCAGCTACTGCAATCACTCCACCTAATACACTGATTACACATCTTGTTTTAACTGACTTTCCTTTCCATAAAGCAAGCAATAATAATTCTAATGCCGATAAGAAAAAGGCAATAACATCAGTATAGATAATACAAATCCATGGAGTTATTCCCATGAAAATGATACTAGCAGAGACGGAAACGTTTTTTACAATTTTTGAATTAACAACTTTTTTTGTAAAAATATTAATACATAAAATGGCTACATCTACTAACACAATGTTTAGCATTCCCATTGCTACTATAAAATCTTTAAACTCTGGTTTTCCTAAAAATAACCAAACATTATGTTCTAGTAATAGTAACGGAACAGTATTACTATAATTAGAAAAATATTGATATGTATTAACCCATACTTGTTTAAAATTTTCTGTTGCCGTTAAAGCCAAAATTCCAGGATCCCACATGCTGATTCCTGAACACGTCAAAACAATATATCCTTGCCATAATATCAGTGCAACTATTAAGATTACTTTTAATATTTTGGCACCTTTAATTGGTTTCCAAGCAATTGTTTTTAACTTTTTTCTCGAAAAAAATCCAATGATACCAATTAAAACTAGTACATCAATTAATAACATTCCTAAGTGACCAACATTTAATATTCCTAAAAAGAGTTCATTAATTGCGCCTAAAATTCCAATTATTATGAGTGGTATATAAAATATATTAATCATATAATCCAAGCTTTTATTATATGATTTCATATGTTATAAACACTCCTTTCCTCAAATAAAATCATCAGTTATTTCACAATATAAAAAATTTCGCACTTCTAATATTATATACCATAGTTAATCAATAAAGTTATCTAGATGTAAAAATTTAAATAACTGTTTAAAAGCGGACTTAAAGCAAACTAATCCAACTAAAATGATCCAACTAAGAATACTTAATATTGAAATTAATATTGACGAAATTCCAGTTTGATATTTAACACCTACAGTTCCTTTTCCTACATTTTTTAATAGCACTGTACCACGTTTAGATTTTTCCACTGGAATCTGTTTTCCTGCCACAAAAGCCTTTAAATTTTCATTATAAAGAACTGGCAAATCTAATTTTTGACTATTTTGTTTTACTTTAAAAATCAATTCATTAGGCTTAGATTGGGGATTTAATTTGACTTTATGCTCATCCACAAGTGCCACGTGTTTAGTGATTTCAGTGATATTCTTTTGAGCTGCAGGGAGTAAATAATCACACAATGCTGCTGTTTTAGCCTGTTGATCAAAATTTGTTGGCAAATTACTTTCGACAACATAACTGCGTGCAAATTTAGTCGTTGGAATTTGATTTACTTTCATCCAACTTAACAAAATTAATAGAATAGTTATTGCCAACCCCACCCATTGTTGAACTTCAGTATGATTAATTTTTTGACTAAATTTAACATATAATTCTGCGGCAATAAATGGAACCACACTAGTTGTAATTAATAAAAAACGCATTGGAAATTGAATTACATCAATTTGTGGCATAATATCAGATAATGTTTTCCATGGAAAAGCCGAAGAACTCATAATAAGAGTTAATATTCCTAAAATTTCTAAATATCGATTTAAAGAAGTTAATCTCTTGAAATTAATTAACCCTAAAATCAAAATGATCAATGCCATCAATCCAATTGCATAAACTCCACCAGCATGAACCGATACAAATGAATTATTCAATGAACTATCAATGATCTGACTTAATGAATCTCCATAGCACATTGATTTAATTATTCCAATTTCGCCTAATGAATGTTTTTGTTGAATTAATGGAAAAAGTGTAATTGACGCCGCCATGAGTGCCAAAACTGCTGAAAGCGCAAAGGTTTTAAACTTTTTAAAACGATGATTTGTCCAACACAATGTCACAATATATGTAAGTACCAGAAATGTCACAATAGTTACAGAACTTAAAACGTGCGTCATAAAAATTAAAGCAACACCAATTGCCAAGTATGGCCAATCTTGATATTTTCCCTTAATAATTTGGTAAAAACCATAAATTACTAAAGGTACAAATGACATTACAATAAACTCGCCTACATCCATGCGCGCATATAAGTTATAAGTGCGACAATTTGCAAAAGCCCATACGCTTGCACTAATTAGTGATGCAAAGCGGTTACGGAACAACTTATAACTCACAAAGTACATTAATCCCATTCCTATAAGAGTATAAAAATAAACTCCTCCATAAAAAGCATTTACTAAATTTATCCACTGTCCAATCAGTGCAAATGGTAATAATGTAACTTGAGGATAAAATATTCCATAAGGTTCCCCAATTTTAAAATATGAATATGTAAAGATTTTCGGAAAAAGATTCCCATGTTTAATATTTTGAATCATTTCATATATTCGTTGAATATGGAATTGCAAATCATCACCATTAAAAATGGTATACCGACTTGCAAACGGATAAATGAAAATTCCTCCCAAAATCGCTAAAATAAGCAAATCTACAATTATTAAATTATAATTTAATTTTCTTTTAGTCCGCTCCATTTAATCCTTCTCCCAATTAAGTAAGTGCTTTAGTTATATTAAATGTAATTTCTAAAACCGATTAAATCAGTTCATCGTCATAGATTACAAAACAACTTTAATTGTAACATAAATTAATTTTGTTCAAAAAATCATCTTAAAAACTCATAAAAAAATGGCAAGATCCAGTCTCCTTAAAACTGAATCTTGCCAAAAATCATTTTTATTTTTCTTCATTTCGAACAACTGGAGTATAATCATCTTCTTCAATAATAAAGCGTGGACGATGTTTAACTTCAGTGAAGATTTTTCCAATGTATTCACCAATTACACTGATACAAATTAATTGAATTCCACCTAAAAGCCAAATTGAAATCATTAATGAACTCCAACCAACAATTGTATGCCCAGTTAATTTACGAATAATTGAATAAAGTACTAATACAATGCTAATGCCGACAATAATGAATCCTAAAAGCATAATCAAGCGAATTGGAGTAGTTGAAAATGAAGTAATTCCATCTGCAGCAAATTTAAGCATTTTCTTCAATGGATATTTAGATTCGCCTGCAAACCGTTCTTTTCTTGCATAGTAAACTTTAGTTGAAGGAAAACCAACTAGTGGAACCATTCCACGTAAGAACAGATTTTCTTCTTTAAAGTTTAATAAATTCACAGTTGCTCGCTTACTCATTAAGCGAAAATCAGCGGAATTTGGTACCATATTGACTCCTAATTTTTGCATTAAACCATAAAACATCATTGCAGTTTTACGTTTAAATGGTGTATCAGTATCGCGATTATTGCGTACACCATAAACCACATCATAACCATTGTGATACTTATCAACCATTTTAGGAATTGCATAAATATCATCTTGCAAGTCTGCATCAATTGTTACGATCATGTCAGAATATTCAACTGCAGTTGTCATCCCCGCAATCAATGCATTTTGGTGACCAAAGTTTTTACTAAATTTGATCCCCGTTATGTAATCATGCTCCTTTTCAAATTTTTGGATTAATTTCCATGTCTTATCCTTGCTACCATCATCAACAAAAAGAATTTTACTTTGTGGATCGATCTTGCCATCATCAATCATTGAAACTAGGACACCACCAAGTTCTTTAACCGTTTCTGGCAAAACCTCTTCTTCATTAAAGCAAGGAACAACAATTGTTAAAAAATTATCTTTTTTCATCTAAAAACTGCTCCTAAAACTACAATATCTAATAAATAAGTTTAATATATTTAATGCCTATAAGTAAATGAATTTGATGCTTTTTTAACATTACTCATTAAATATCTAATATATTGTTCCATGATTGAAAATACCCTTTGCTAAAATTAAAAGTTCTCCCCTTCAAATGCGAATCGATTAAAAAAAACTTTAAAGTAATGCAAAGATTAGATTAAACCTGTAAACATCAGTACTTTTCTTCGTTACAATAGAAAATGAATCATTTTTTAGAAGGGATACAATAATGGAACAAAAAAAGAGATTTAAGATGTATAAGGCAGGTAAAAGTTGGGTCTTTGCTCCAATTGTGTTTTTTGGATTAACCGCCGGAGCAACTACCAATGCTGCAGCAGATACTGTTAGCTCAGATGTAAGTTCAGCAAGTCAACAAGTACAACAAGCTGACTCATCATCTCAAAGTCTTCAATCTTCACAAGTAACTTTACAATCATCAAGTAGCTCAAGTAACACTTCACTTTCATCAACAATCAGTACAAGTGAACCATTGAGTTCTCAATCAAGTAAGGCGACTATTTCAAGTTCACAAGTAAGTACAAAACAAGCAGTTTCTTCAAATCAAAATAGTGTGGCTTCCAGTTCAAGTCAAACTGCTTCAAGTAAACAAGAATCATCCATTGAAGAATCAAAACAAGCAAGTACTCAATCCTCAACAGCGAGTCAAGCAACTTCAAATGTTTCACATGAAACTACAAGTAGCTCAAAAAAACAAAGTTCAAGTGAAACTACAGTTGATTCTTCAAGTCAAAGTCAAAATGATGCCAAAGAATCATCTTCAATGGTATCGTCAAGCTCAAGTACTAGTCGTCCGGAAGAAAGTAGTATGCAATCAAGCTCAACTTCAAATTCAAGTATGGGTAGTACTTCATCAAGCAGCGCGGAAAGTTCAAGTGAAACTCCTCAAGTTGGTGAAATTGATGGTAGCATTGAATTAAATAATCAATCTGATTTAAAAGATAATAACAATGCAACCATTTCAAACATAAAAGATGATGCCGTTACTAATTCAACCAATACAGATGAAAAGTCAACTCAAGCTGCTCCGCTTGAAATGACAACATTTTCATCCGGAACAGCTTATATTGATATTAGTAAAAATCAAGGTTATGTAAAAGCTGATACAATTGATATTTCAAGCTGGCAACCAAATATTACGGTTGAACAATTTAAGACATTAAAAAAATATGGAATTAAGAACGTAATTATTAAAACTTCACAATACAGTAATTACATCAATCCATATGCTAAACAACAAATTGCTAATGCTCAAGCAGCTGGTTTAAATGTCGCTGTTTATCACTACGCTGGATTTGCTAACCCTGCTCAAGCTGTACAAGAAGCTGATTACTGGGTAAGCGTCCTTCAACAATTAGGAGTATCAAAAGATACTGCTGTGATTTGCGACTTAGAATCTGATTACACTAAAAATAGTCAAGTAGCTGAATCTTTGAAAGCCTTTTGGAATGAGCTTGCAAAGAAGGGTTACACTAATCAAGTACTATATACATTTGTTTCTTATGCCAACCAATATCCTCAAATTTTATCAACAATTTCAAAAGATAAAATCTGGATGGCACAATATCCATATTCACCAACAAGTTATTGGAACCAACAATACGGTGCATGGCAGTTTAGTGATAATGGACATTGTCCAGGAATTGATTATGCTTTAGATTTAAGTTACTGCTATAATCCTAATATTTTTGCTAAAGCCTCTGATCCACTCAATGGTCAAAAATATATTGACGGACATTGGCAATATTATAAGGATGGCAAAGCTGTCAAAAATCAATATGTCTGGATTGCCGATCAAAACAAAACTTGCTATTACGATGCAAATGGTTATATGGTATATGGCCAACAATGTATCAATGGTCACTGGCAATACTTTGACACTGTCACTGGTGCCCAAGCTAAAAACAAATATGTTTACATTAAAGATCAAAATAAGACTTGTTATTATGATAACAATGGAAACATGGTATATAGTCAACAATGCATCAACGGTCACTGGCAATACTTTGATCCCGTAACGGGGGCTCAGGCTAAAAATCAATGGGTTTACATCAAAGATGAACAAAAAAATGTTTTCTATGATGGTAATGGAAACATGGTTTACGGCCAAGTTAAGATGGGAAATAATTGGAAGTACTTTGATCCTGTAACGGGTGCCCAAGCAATTAATAAATATGTTTACATTAAAGATCAAAACAAGACTTGTTACTACAATAGCAATGGTGACATGGTTTACGGTGAACAAAATATTAATGGTCACTGGCAATACTTTGACACTGTCACTGGTGCCCAAGCTAAAAACAAATATGTTTACATCAAAAACAAAAATAAAACTTGTTACTATGACAACAATGGAAACATGGTATATGGTCAACAATGCATCAATGGTCACTGGCAATACTTTGATCCCGTAACGGGGGCTCAGGCTAAAAATCAATGGGTTTATCTTGAAGATGAACAAAAAAATGTTTTCTATGATGGTAATGGAAACATGGTTTACGGCCAAGTTAAGATGGGAAATAATTGGAAGTACTTTGATCCTGTAACAGGTGCTCAAGCAATTAATAAATATGTTTATATTAAGGATCAAAACAAAACTTGCTACTATAATAGCAATGGTGACATGGTATATGGCCAACAAAAGATCAATGGCCACTGGCAATACTTTGACACTGTCACTGGTGCCCAAGCTAAAGATCAGTATGTTTACATTAAGGATCAAAATAAAACTTGTTACTATGATGCTGATGGGAACATGGTTTATGGCCAACAAAAGATCAATGGCCACTGGCAATACTTTGATCCCGTAACGGGGGCTCAAGCTAAAAATAAATATATTGAAGATCAAGGTAAAACTTACTATTATGACAAAAACGGAAATATGGCTTATGGCCAGCAATGCATTAATGGTCATTGGCAATACTTTGATCCATCTACAGGAGCACAAGTTAAAGGGCAATTTGTATGGATTGCCGATCAAAATAAAGAAGTTTACTATGATGAAAATGGTAACATGCTTTATGGTTGGCAAGAAATTGATGGCAAAAAGTATTACTTCGATCCAGTTACTGGTGCTAAAGCAACTAACACAACATTAACAATCGATGGTAAAAAATATACCTTTGATGAAAATGGAAATGTAGTTACCGAAAATAATGAAGACACCGCAACTAGTGGTAAATAATTAAAAAGGTACTAATAGAGCTAAGCTTTCTCTATTAGTACCTTTTTCTTTTGCTTAAATAACGATAAAAAATAAGTGACTTTAATCAGCCACTTATTTAATCCTTTCTTATGTTGTTAATTGTGCCACTGCCTTTTTTATGAAATATCCTGCACGTAATTTTTGTGCCATTGATACAGCATTTTGTTGCATTTGAGCATATTTTTCATCTGATAAACTCGGTAAAATCGTTTCTAGTTCATGTAAATCATTAACGCTTAACCCTACATTATATTTACTTACAAATTCACTCATTGCTGATTGTTTCCAAACAATTACTGGAATTCCTGAGCTCAAATACAAAGAAGTTTTATGAGGATTATTATATTTTAAATATTCACCATACATCCCATTACATTCATCTAATCGATTACCATCCCATACTAATCCAAAACTTTCTTTTAAATGTAGTGGTAATTCTTCTGGTGAAAAAGTTCCCTTATAATTTACATTTTGTGGATAATGTAGATGTTTATGTGGACCATATAAATTAATTGACTGCTTTAAATCCCATTTATCAAGAAATGCTGCCTTGACTAAATTCCCCGCAAAAGCAATTCCTTGATGATTATCTCGCTGTCTATTTAAAGGTACTGCGGTGTAGTAATCAAAAATTTCTAATGAGATGATTGGTACTTTAACTCCCATTTGAATCAATGCTCTTTTCATATGATCATTATGTACAATAATTCCGTTCGTTCCATTAAAAAAATCAACTTCAAATTTTTGAAAACCATATCGATCCTTAAAAATGCGTAATGACTCTAAATCATGAACAATAACATAAAAATGGGCAATATTTTTTTGTGTTAGCTTTAATAAGCGTCGCATGCATACTTTTGAATAAATTGGGTATTGAAAAATAACGGTTGCATCTTTCCCACGCAATTTTTTTAAAGCTTGAGGAATATCATTCCAAATCATTTTTTGCTTTCTTAGATGTAAAAATGAATGACTAAAATCAAATGATTGTAAGTCTTGATATCCCATTTGACGCAAATAATAATTAATATCAGTCCGAGCTTTAGGACCTGCATTATTTTTACTTAAATCTAAACCTGTGATTATATATTTACTCATATCATAAACTTCCCGAATATTTTTACTGGAAATATTATATCAAAAATGACACTGAAGTTTTATTATTACAATTTAAACAAAAAAGAGGCCCAAGCCTCTTTTAATATATTAATTTCTAAATTGGTCTGATTGACGGTATACATAGAAGTATGGTTTCCCTGATACTTGCCAGTACCATTGATAACCAAATTCTTGAATAGCTGTTCCAGTTTGACCTTGAGTATAGTAGCAAGTTGAGATACATTGTGCATTACTTCCACCTTGTGTAATTACAAGTGTATGTCCTGCTGAACCTGAACTTTGACCACGTTTCCCCCAGATAATCACATCACCACGTTGTGGAGTATAGCTACCATTTTCAGTTACTAAATAGTAACCATTAGATTGTAAATAACCATGCATACTATCAGTATTGTATAAGTATGCGTATGAACCAGCACCAGCATCACGGATTGCTTGAACCATTGAACCTGAACAATCGGCTGTTCCATCAGCCCCATTTCGTGAACCAGACATTGAATATGTGATTTTACCTTTACGATCTTCAAACCAATTAATTACGCGTTGGTTAAAGTCAACACAATGTCCTTGAGCATCAAATTTATAACTCTTGCCATTGATTGTACGCGTTGTATTCTTAATTTGAGCACCCGTTACTGTATCAAAGTAATAGTTATAACGATCTGTCACTAACCAACCATAGTGCATTGTACCATCTGAGTTGTAGTAACATGTCTTATTTTGTCCATATGAACTTAAGTTTTGCCATCCAGTCAAGCGTGCACCTGTTACTTTGTCAAATAAGTACCAGTTTCCACCAATTTTTTGTTGACCATATACCATATTTCCTTCAGAATCGTAGTAACATGTTTTCTTTTGATCTGGAATCCAAATAAAGGCATACTTAGCTTGCTTACCAGTTACGGGATCGAAGAATTGCCAGTGGCCATTAAGTCTTTGTTGACCGTATACCATATTTCCATAGTTATCGTAATAGCATGTCTTCTTTTCTTCATCAATCCAAACATATTTATTTTTAGCTTGAGCACCGGTAACTTTGTCAAAGTATTGCCAGTGACCATTGATACATTTTTGACCATAGACCATATTTCCGTTGTTGTCATAGTAACATGTCTTATCTTGGTCTTTAATGTAAACCCACTTGTTTTTAGCTTGAGCACCAGTTACGGGATCAAAGTATTGCCAGTGACCATTGATGCATTGTTGACCATAAACCATGTTTCCATCAGCATCATAGTAACATGTCTTATCTTGGTCTTTAATGTAAACCCACTTATTCTTTGCTTGAGCACCAGTTACAGTATCAAAGTATTGCCAGTGACCATTAAGTCTTTGTTGACCGTATACCATGTCACCATTGCTGTTATAGTAACATGTCTTGTTTTGGTCCTTAATATAAACATACTTATTAATTGCTTGGGCACCAGTGACTTCGTCAAAGTATTTCCAGTTATTTCCCATCTTAACTTGACCATATACCATGTTTCCATTAGCATCATAGAAAACATTTTTTTGGTCATCTTCAAGGTAAACCCATTTATTTTTAGCTTGGGCACCCGTTACAGTGTCAAAGTATTGCCAGTGACCATTAATTTTTTGTTGACCATATACCATGTTTCCTTTATTAGGATCATAGTAAACTGTTTTTTGTTGTTCTTCTAACCATTGATAGCCAAATTGCATCGCACCAGTAACTTTATCAAAGTAATACCAGTTATTGTCAATTTTTTGTTGGCCATATACCATTTGACCTAAATCATTATAGTAAACAATCTTATCTTCAGATTCAATTTCTTGGAAACCAGTTAAGTTTTGTCCATTTTCACGTAAATACCAGTAACCATTTTCATATACTTGAACTACATCTGGATTTGATGCAATTGAATCTGCTGATTTTTCTGATACAGCTTTTTCATTTACCGCTGTAATTTTATCACTTGAAGAAGATGATGAACTGCTTACTTTTGAAGATGAGCTTTCAGTTATTTCGTTTTTTGATGCTGTACTACTTGATGATTCAGTAGGAGTAGTACTTGAGGTTGATGAAGAAACTGAAGTCTTCGTTTCATCTTCTGCTTTTGAAGATTGAATTGCTGATGGAGATGAACTTTGAGCTTCCTTTACATCATCTTGAGCTGAAGTTTTGGTTGAATCATTCGTTTGGCTTGAAGCACTAGAATCAACTGTTGATGAAGAAGATGATGAAACTGTACTACTTGAGTTAGCATTAGAAACACTTGATGATTCTTTTGATGTGCTTGAAGTAGTAGTTGTTTCACTTGAAGAAACTTCACTTACAGCTGATGAGCTTACTTGAGAGCTTTTCAATGTAACTGCGGTACTTTGAGAACTAGAATTTTCGCTTACACTTGAAGATACATTTGAAGATGATGAACTTGTTGAACTTAAATTCACATCATCTGCATGTACAGTTGTTCCCAAACTTAAACCAAGTAAACATGTTGCCGTTGTAATTGCGCCAAATACCCAGTTTTTGCCGCTTTTATACATTTTATAACGTGTTTTTTTGTCAAACATTCGATTAATCTAATCCCTTCCTATTTTTTACCTTGTAAGTATAACATATGCCTTAAAAAAATTATTTTACTATCCGATTACAAAAAAGCTTTGCGAAAACGTTTTATTTTACTAAATAAATCTATTTTAATTCTATTTATATATATTGATATAGTTGATATAATCGCAAAAAAAGACCATTACCTGCATTTATATCTTGCTAAATCCATTTTTAAATAAATAGATCTTGTAATAAAAGCAGTAATGATCTTTAAAATAATTATATTTATTTTTTTAATAATTCTTAACTGAATATAGACTTATTTAACCTTTGCCAAGAAGTATTTTTTCTTGCCACGTCGAATAACAACATATTTACCATCAAATGCAGTTGTTGGATCTAATTCATAATCTAAGTCACGAATCCGTTCTCCATTGACATAGATTGCTCCATTTTTAACATCTTCACGTGCTTGGCGTCTTGAAGGTTCAATTCCATTATCAACTAACCAAATTACAATGTTAGCTTTTTCATTTGAAACTTCCACAGAAGGCATTTTCCCGAAAACTTGTTTAACTTGGCTTGCAGTTAATTCTTTAATATCTCCGCTAAATAAAATTTGTGAAATTTTTTCAGCTTCTTCCATTGCTTCTTTGCCATGTACAAATTCAGTAACTGCACGCGCTAATGCACGTTGAGCTTCACGTTTTTCTGGTTGAGTTTCTACTTTTTGAGCTAACTCTTCAATTTCTTCGTGACTTAAAAATGTGAAGTACTTCAAGTATTTAACTACATCACGATCATCTTGATTTAACCAGAATTGGTAAAATTCATATGGTGAAGTCTTCTTGGCATCTAACCAAATTGCTCCTCCAGCTGTTTTACCAAACTTTGTTCCATCGGCCTTAAGCATCAATGGGATTGTTAATCCATATACTTTTGCATCTTGCCCTTCTTTTTTATGAATCAAGTCAACACCAGCTGTTATGTTGCCCCATTGATCGGCACCACCGACTTGTAATTGAATGTCATTTTCTTTGTACAAGTGTAAGAAGTCCACTGATTGTAAAATTTGATATGTGAATTCAGTAAAGGAAATTCCGTTTTCTAACCGACTAGCCACGATATCTTTTTTGATCATCGTGTTCACACCAAATTCTTTCCCATAATCACGTAAAAAGTCTAATAAATTAATTTTTGATAGCCAGTCATAGTTATTTACAAATGAAATATGACCACTTCCACCAAACAAGCGGGTAACTTGTTCGGTTAAACTTTTCACGTTATGTTGAACTTGTTCCATTGTTTGTAATTGCCGTTCAGTCTTACGACCACTTGGATCACCAATTGAACCTGTTCCACCACCAATTAAAATATATGGATGGTAGCCGGCTAATTCAAACCGTTTCAACACAATAAATGGAATTAAGTGTCCAATGTGCAAACTATCTCCAGTCGGATCTGTTCCACAGTATAAAGAAATCTTCTTTTCTTTTAATAATTCACGCAAACCTTCTTCATCAGTTTCTTGGTTGATTGCGCCACGCCATTTTAAGTCTTCTAAGATGTCCATTGTGATTCCTCCTAATCTTGTTGCATCTAAACAAAAAGTCCCTGGAATAAAATTCCAGGGACGAATTTCTCGTGGTACCACCCAACTTCGCATAAAGCCTTTAACTAGATAACGCTAGTTTCGTTTGCATCACTTTATGAAAGTGTAATTCAATCTTCACCGCGG
Organism: Ligilactobacillus sp. LYQ135; assembly: GCF_053711055.1. Taxonomy (NCBI): domain Bacteria; kingdom Bacillati; phylum Bacillota; class Bacilli; order Lactobacillales; family Lactobacillaceae; genus Ligilactobacillus; species Ligilactobacillus sp. LYQ135. The sequence goes on from NZ_JBSJYT010000001.1 coordinate 223,861, forward strand.
ATTAGCTTCCAGCAACCGCTAACTTCCTTGACCGTTGGATGAGACCTACTATGTTTTCCGATGCATTTTATTTCGCTTTTAATTAAACCATGATTTACCAGAATGGTCAATTATTCGGCTATTAATTTTGCCCCAACAGCAAATATGATAAAATTAATTTATAAAGTTAAAGGAGGCTTTTATCATGGCTGTAAACATTTATGATTCAGTAAATCAAGTGGCAAATGAATTACCACAAACTCAAGAATTCATGGCAGTTCAAAATGCCTTTGCTGCATTGAAAAGTGATGCAGTTGCATTTGACATGTACGAAAAATTTACTGGTCTTCAAAGTAAATTACAAAATGCTCAAATGAGTGGAGAACAACCTAACGAAGAAGATATGAAACATCTTCAAGAACTTGCTCAAAAAATGGGTAACATGGATGCCATCACTAATTTAATGAAGGCAGAACAATCATTAAACCAATTATTAAATGACATCAACTCAATTATTTTAAAACCAATCAATGATATTTACGAAAAGAAATAATCCATTGATTTTTGATATTTAATTCGGAACAGTCTTGGTTGACTGTTCCTTTTTTAATCTGATTATAGTAATATTGATTCTGATATTATTATTTCGAGGTTAATTTTATGGAAAAGGAAAAAATTATGGCAACAATCAGCGAAAGTACAATTAATAGTACTAATGCTGGTTCAAAAGCCAAAGATGATATTATTAAAATTTCTCAAGGGGCTGGATTTAAGCAATTAATTTTAACTAACCCTCGTTCACATGTTGATAAATTAAAATTTTTAGCTAAATCATATACTGGTGCGTTAAAATCAACTTACCAAACTAATGCAGATTTAATTATCTTCCAGTATGCAGGTTATTTTAATTTCACTACAGATATTTCATTGCGTCAATTTAGAAAATACAATCGTTCTACTCCAATTTATTTATTGATTCACGATGTCTCATATCTACGTTCTCAACTAGATAAAGATTGGCAACGTGAATTTAAACTTTTTAATGCTGCTGATGGATTGATTGTACATAATGACAAAATGAAAACGTGGCTTGGCGAACATGGGATTTCAGTTCCGATGATTACTCTTGAAATTTTCGATTATTTAACAAATCAAGCTGAAAATGATAATGAGTTTAATAAACACGTGGTTTTTGCAGGTAACTTAGCAAAATCTACTTTTTTAAGTAAACTCGCTATCAATACTCCCGTTGATTTATTTGGACCAAAACCACTTGAAAACTATCCTACTAATATTACCTATAAAGGTATTAAAAAACCTGATGAACTAGCTAAATATTTAGATCAAAGTTTTGGATTAGTATGGGATGGCGATAGTATTCATGAATGCAGTGGTAAACTAGGTAATTATGAACGCTTTAATAATCCACATAAAGTTTCACTTTACTTAAGTGCCGGATTACCTGTAATCGTTTGGAAACAAGCAGCGATGGCTGATTTTGTAACTAACCATAACGTTGGAATCGTAATTGATGACTTAGCTCACTTAGACGAAGCAATTAACCAACTTTCTGAAGACGATTATGCTAAAATGAAAAAAAATGTCCACCTTATTTCACAAAAATTAAGAACTGGACAGTATACTTTGGAGGCTTTAAATAAAGTCGAAATTTAATTTAAGGAGCTAATTTCGATGATAGGAAAAGTAATGGTTACGGTCACAGAGCCGCAAGAAAATTATGGTGGTCCTAAAGCACGCAATGATATTAATCAACTCGCAGCTACTTTAGGCTATACAATTAAAAATGTGGTCAATCCACCTTCTATCACTAAAAAGTTATTATTTTTAAATCACTTTTTAACTGGAAAAACTAAAAAAATGTTTCAATACAATGATGTTGACACCATTGTATTTCAGTATGCTGCATATTGTAATTTCACCACAAATATTGCCATTAAAGCACTAAAAAAATATAATCCACACGCTCGTTTCGTCCTTTTTATTCATGATATTGCAGCTTTACGTTATGGATTCAAAAGAGATTTGAAACGTGAAATTAAGTTATTTAATCAAGCTGATGTATTAATTGTGCATAATTCTAGAATGGCTAAATGGTTACTTCAAAATAAAGTCAATGTTCCAATGGTTAATTTAGAAATTTTTGATTATTTAAGTCATACTACTTTAAAATCTAAGACTTCAACTGATCATTCAGTAGTATTTGCTGGGAATTTAGCAAAATCAAGTTTTTTAACAAAGGCTGCTTTGCATACTAAATTTACACTTTATGGACCTAATCCAAGTGATTCTTACCCAGCTAATCTCACGTATAAAGGTCAAATGAAACCAGATGAACTGCCTCTTCATTTAAACCAACGTTTTGGTTTAGTATGGGATGGCGATAGTTTGCATGAATGTAGTGGTAAAATGGGCCATTATCAAATGTATAATGATCCTCATAAGGTTTCTTTATACTTAAGTTCTGGAATTCCAGTAATCATCTGGAGTCAAGCAGCAATGGCTGATTTTATCAAAAAACATGATGTTGGTTTAGTAGTTGATGATTTGACTCAACTTGATTCCATTTTAGCATCACTTTCACAAACAGATTATCAACGCATGAAAACAAACACAATAAAACTAGCTTCAAAATTACGTCAAGGATACTTCACCAAAAAAGCATTAAAAGCAGCGGAATTAATTCCTATTAAAAATAAAGCGAAATTGTGATTCAAATCACAATTTCGCTTTATTTTTGTTTACCATTTACTAGCAAAATATATCCAATACCTGAAACTAACATTAATAAACAATACCAACTATATGGCACAATTGCCATTGGTGAGATTCCTGCTAACCCCGCAGCCACAAGCAGTTGACCACCATACGGAATTAATCCATTAAATGCACATGAAAAGGTCACAAGATCACTTGCAATGCGCACTGGCGCAATGTCAAAACGTTCACCAATATCTTTAGCTAATGGTCCTGCAGTAATAATTGAAACTGTGTTATTGGTTGTAATGATATCAAGTAAACTAACAAGTGCTGCAATGGCAAATTCTCCACCTTTAGTCGTTTTAATCCTTTTAGTTAATACATTGATAATCCAATCAATTCCACCTAAATAATCCATTAAGGCAACTAAACCACCTACTAAAATCGCAATTAAAGCCATATCTTCCATGCTTTTCATCCCATTATGAACTACTGTCATTGACTTTACTAATGAAAAATCGCCATGTAACACTCCAATTGTTACTCCACTTAAAATTCCAATCGTTAGCACTAAAATAACATTCATCCCAGTAAACGAAAGTACAATAACTAAAATGTAAGGTAATAAATTAACAACATTGTATGGATGACTGCCACTTAATTGGGCTCCTTGTCCAATAGGTTGCATTGTTAAAAGAACCAAAGTTGCTATCACTGCCGGCAAAATCATCATGATATTTGTTTTAAATTTTTGCATCATTGAAACATCTTGCGTTCGGACTGCAGCAATTACTGATGCTGAAATCATTGATAAATTATCTCCAAACATAGCACTTCCAATGACCGTACCGCAAAATAAAGCCATGTTGCCATTTACTTTCAATGCAAGTGAAACTGCAATTGGCATTAATGCTGCCACGGTTCCCATTGAAGTTCCCATTGCAAAACTAATAATACAACCGATGATGAATAATCCTGGCAAAATTAATTTCACTGGCAAAATATCCAATCCTAAATTTGTCACTGCATCAACTGCATGCATTCCCTTAGAAACACCGTAAAAGCCACCTGCAAGCAAAAAAACAATTACCATTAAAATCAAACCATCATCGCCACCGCCAACACAATATTTAGTGACGCGTTGAGCAAAAGTGATTTTATCAATTTCACCTTTTTTATGCATCATTAACGCAACGCCAGATGCAATAAAAATCCCAATCATTAAGGGCATATTATTGAAATTCTGCGTTGTTATCCCCGTAATAATGTAAAGTACTAAAAATGTTAATAAAGGGACTAATCCCCAAAAACTGCCTTTATTTCGTTGTTCCATATGTAACCCTTCTAAATCATAATAATTCCAGTATACCGCAATTGAAGCCACAAAAAAACAAAGCCTGTCAGTAATGAGTTCATGTTCATTACTACCAGACTTTGCGAAAAGGAAGTATATTTAGGATATTATTTTAGGATTGTAATTTCATTTTTTTCTAATCTCAAGAGGGATAGAAACTAGAAAAAATATTTATGAATTACTATGTCTATTATATTAAAGTTAACCTATGAAAAAACTGTGAAAGCTTTGCAATGAAAGCTTAAATATTTCTTGCAAGTTAATTTCATAAATTTGTTTTTTAGCGATTATCCGCACTTCCTACTGAAACATCATATTGTAATTCGTGAATTCCATCTTCTAAAAATGTAGCTGCAGTTGGATGTTCTTTAGGATTGTATAAAACTTTCGATGCTTCTAATTCAATATCAACTGAACTTAACTTTTTATCATCTTTAAGTCTTTCTGCTAATCTTTCCTTAACTTCATCACGAAATTTTCGTTTACCATCCATACTTAACGTTGATAAAACTCCCCATGTTGGCGGAATATGATCAATATTATAAACGAATTCATGTCCTGTTTTAATTTCATCAATAACTTCTGACACAATTCTCATCAAACGCCGTTGCTCTTTTCCAGATAAAAGTCCACTAACTGCATTCCAATATTTAATGCGATAAACATAAAGATATAGTGGAAAATCATAATCACGTGCTAAAGTTGAGAAAACATCAAAGTGATCTTTAAAAATTGAAACTGTACGTAAATTCGTTTCCGCATCAAGCGTACTTATCGATAACATTTGCGTTTTCAACTGTGCATTTTCAGACTCAAGTTTACGAATTTGCTTAGTTACAAAGTAAAAACTAATACATAAAAGAGTTGGCATTACGCTCCAGAAAAACGCTCCGGTATTAAAGCGATCATAGGTTAAAAATTCATATGAACTTCCTAAAATTACCACGAAAATGAACACTAAGTTAGTTGCTAATGCTGGAATTAATCCAACAAAATATGTTAATGCTAATAAGAATAAGGAAATTACGCTACTAACTAAATTCCCAAATAAATTATCACGCGCAAACATGTCAAAACAAATGATCAAAACAACTTCTAAAACTAATGCAAGTAAAGCTAAATCAGTTGTGATCGTGGCATTATATCGCCGTTCATCCTTCTTATCATTTTGTTTTTTCATTTATCTGCGCTCCTTCCCATTAAAGTTCTTCCGTACAAACAAGATAATGATTGCAATGACTACTGCGATCAATAAAATTCCCATAATTACATATGCCATAAACATTGGGTTGGCTTTAATCCGCTTAGTAATTGAAATCTTTTGTTCATTATTAACTTTCTTCTTAAAGCGGTAAGTGTATTGTTGACCATTATCATCAATTACAGCAGCATCACCTTTTAAGGTGGAAGCATGTGCTTGCGTGTCAATTTGGCTTGATGCAATTTGAACATCTTTTGAAGAAGCCCCTGAAACGACTAAGGCTGCATTATTCTTATTATATGGATTAAAGAGTAATTGAACTGCCCCAATTTGCTTACCATAACCAGATTCAATGCTAAGTTTTTCATTTGAAACAAAGCGCGTAAAGTTCTTATTAAATTTAAAGAATAAGTGTGAATTTAACTTCTTAATTAATGGAGTATCTTGAGGAGCTCCAATTACAATTAAGTTATGATTCTTCATTTCTGAATCTGACATTTCTTCCTTGTAGAATGTGATGCTACCAACATTACTTTCAGCATAATTTCCAATTAAACTAAAGACATTTGTCAATGCTTTAAAGTAATCATCATTCATCTTCTTTGGAATTTGTACTGCAATGTTATTAAAGGACTTATCACTAATGAAGCATGATGGATAGTTGCTAAAAAGTAAGTCCGTCTTTTCAGCAGAATCAATGTAAGCATTTGAGTTACTTTCAATATATGCCCATGGTGTTTGACTATTACTATCACTATTCTTCATATTTAAATCAAATGCTACTTTGACTGTACAGTTATTGTTTAAATCAGTGTTATTTGGAATCTTAACTTTTAAATGATCCCCATCTGCTTTAGCACTTGATAATGATTGACTGCCGATTGGCTTCCCATTAACATAAACTGTTACTAAAGATGTCTTGAAATCTAAGTTATCTGAGTAACGGAAGTTTAAATTAATATAACTTCCCTTAGAATTAGTTTGATCATATGGCAAGTTTACAAAGAAAACTTGCTCTTGATGCCCTTCACCAGTCATCTTGGTGCTGTTACTCATCAATGGAAAATTAACATTATCTTGATTAATTGAACTAAATGTTTGGGTGCTTTCAGTAATTGTTTTACTGTTAGTTGTAGTTTGTTGCATTAGTTCTTGGTTAGCAATGTATTGTCCAGTTTTAATCAATGCATCATCATCTTTAGCAGTTACGACTAAAACTTTCTTCTTATTTCCATTAAAAAAGCGCATATAGGCATCTTTATTATTAACTTCACTTGCATTAATTTGTTTCTTATATTCATTTGGCAAATTACCATATTTTGCAATCACAATTTGGTATGGTTGGCTTGCATAGTATTTATTTTTCAAGCTATTCAATTCAATTTTACTATTATCACCAGAAACCACCCGACTTGCTCCTGCTAGTGCATATGTTGCTGTGGTTAGTTCTGCATTTGACGGATTTTGAGGTACTAAAATCACACTTTGATCATTTTTAACCGTGTCTTCTCCAGTGAAATGACTATAAAATGAACTAATTTGATCATTTGGTTGGTTAATCGAATATGAGAAGTTCACATTACTGCCATCATAAATTGTCAACCAATTAGCTGGAGTAGCTGGAAGTTCTTGATTTTGATCTTTATTAATAATTTGTCCTTCAACCGTTAATGTATTAGAGTTTTGCAATAAATTCGTGGGCAAATCAACTGTCATACTTTGTTGATTACCATTATTTCCTGGTTTAAATGAGTAAAACTTTACTCCATTTAATTCAAGAGTGATATTGGAAGTTTGATCATTACTTAATTGTGAAATCATGTAATCTAAATTAAAAGTCGCTTTTTTTACATTCCAATAATCAACCTTATTAAAATACATTGTTGCCTTAACACTTTTACCACTTAATGTTGTATTAGTGTTTTCAAAAGAATATGCAAATGTAGCATTTCCATTCTCTTGATTACCATTATTATTGGTAGTTGCTGAACTACTTTGTGATGAAGTTGTTTGAGTATTCTGGCTTGCTGGTGCCGCATTCACAATAGCTGGCATCAGTAAAAATGTAGTCAATGTAGCAAAAAAAGCTTTTGTAACTTTCTTCATAGTGACCCCTCTATTCTATTTATATCTTTTCGTTTTATACCATTTAGTTGATGATTCAAGATGGAAAACACTTTCCTTAATGTATAAATACATCCCTTTCAACGCAACAATCAGCCACATTTGGGTATAAATAACGTACATCAGGATAATGACGATAATGTTTGACCACCGCATTTCGCCTTTTTCTGTCGTGATCGAAACAAATACACTGACAACGTATAAAACTACCGCAAGTAGCCACAGCATGTTACTAAATCCTGGAACCGTTACATTTGCATATCCCGAAACCGACATTACAAAAGTAATATCCGACATTACTAAAGCAGTTAAAAGTAAAAAGTAAGTTGATAAGAAGTAAAAAATATCAAAACGAATTCGTTTTGCACTTGGATCAAATAATAGTTTTACGTTCTTAACAATTACATAAATATTTCCTTTTACCCACCGGGTGCGCTGGCGAAACCACACATCAACGGTTTGAGGTTCTTGTTCCCATGTAACCGCAGCTGGTTGAAACTTAATACGATATCCCATTTTATAAATCCGGAAACTAATTTCAGTATCTTCTGCAAGGGCCTTATCATCCCAACCACCCATATCTTCAATAATACTGCGCCGAATTACATAATTAGTCCCTGGAATCGTACATAATTTAAACATTTGACTTCGACCCGCTTGAGCCATCCATTGAAATGATAACGTTTCAACGTTAATAAAACGCGTTAATAAGTTAACATCTTTATTTCTGGTTCGAAATTTTCCAATTACCGCACCATATTCATCATTTTGTTGCAGTTCAGCAACTAAGTAGCGTAAAGCATTGGGTTCTGGAGTATTATCAGCATCATAAATTGCAATTACTTCACCGATTGCTGATTTAAATCCAATATTTAATGCATTTGATTTTCCTTTACCACCTGTAATGTTATCGGTATTAATTACTTTAAAATTACGGTCAGGATGTTCTTTTTGTAAATTTGCAAGTAATTCAGCACTATCATCGTCACTATTATCATTAATTACAATGACTTCATAACGGTCATGCGGATAATTGAACTTTAATAAAGCTTGAACAGTCTTTACAATTACAATCCCTTCATTATGAGCGGGAACCATAATAGATACAAATGGCGCTTTTTTGTCATCCAATTGTGGTAAAGGTGTTTTCGCCCAGTTCAAATAATACATGTATCCTGAAATCACCAATGCAATTGAAACTAAAAGCAATGTCCAAATAACTGCTGTTGAAAAAATTGTCATTGCATCCCAAACTGTTGACATTATTTCTCTCCTTTCTGCTCTTCTTTTTCTTTCTCTTTTGCAAAACGACTCTTAAACATTTTCAAATACAATTGTCGTCCTTTAATAAGCAAAATTCCTAAAACAATTAAAGCCCCAATAATAATTACCGTTAATACATCATTAATCTTATCTACGGTCCGTTTTGAAGTTATCGCAGTTGAGTTTGATTGAGCATTATTCACATTGGTAGCTTTATGTTGAATTGCATCAAAATTAATATTATTAACGGGAACATCATTTAAGGTAATCACACCATCTTTTCCTAATAAGTTTTGTGTTTGCGTTGATACCCCTGTACTAAATTGATATAAATACCCATCAGTTGGTGGGAACGGATCAGCTGTAATTTCAGCAAACATCTTTTCTAATTGCTTTTCTGATTTAGGAAATTGATAGTTTATGGTTGTTGGCATTGGGAAAGTAAACTCTGTATATTTCCCATTAATTTTCCAGTGTACATTTTTTAATGCCGAATGTGAAATTGTAAAAAATGTCGTTGGAAATACTTGACTCGTTTTAGTTTTCGTATGGAAATACTGATCTTTATCTTGGTTATAGAGCATCACTGCATCTCCAAAATCCAGTGCATTCATTTGATAATATTTATCAAAATTCCAGTACGTTGGTGCACTGATTCCTAATGGAAAAATTCCATTCTCAATAAATGTACTAATTTCTTGAGTCAACATGTTCATCAAATTATCATTATTTCCTGAGTCCTTAGTATTCATTGCCGGAACATTTAAATATATAATTGCATGATTATTTCGCGTCATTTGTTTGATAAACTTCAAGTAATCTTTAAAAGTTTGCGTATCAGTATTACTTGTTGTTGAAGTCGTTGTAATAATTACATTATTTTCAATCTTATTTAAGTCTTTAACAAACTTCTTTGCAATTTTAAATGAACTTAACGGCGTAAAGTTTTGGACTGTAATATATGGTGAATAATTTCCCTTAACTCCAAGCCACTTAGAAATTAATTGGATTGATGATAACAAGGATGCGCCTTGATCATCAAAAAGTGGTAAGTAGGCATTATTTCCATTAATAATTCCATATGAGTATGTTTTTTTAGACATTGATTGAGATTCTAAAGTGCCCACTGTTTCCTCGGTTTCAGATGGCTCTGTCAGTAATTCAATTGGGGGTTGAAAACTGATATCTTCATTGTAGTAACCATGTTCGCCTTTAAGTGTTAAAGTTTGTGCACTAACTTGTTGCCATTTCCCGGGAAATTCATTTTTTTCATTAACGGACAAGTTGGAACCAATATGCAGTTTTTTTCCTGTAAATTTTTGCAAATCTTGCTCATATGAGTGACTTTTAAAATCCATTTCTGGCCAATTAATCATCGTAATAACCGCATCATATTTACCATTTTTCAACATTCCAGCCTTATAATCTCCCATTGAAGTTGCCGTAACTTGCCGTTGCATACTCATCAACATTCGCGTCAACGTCTCTACTTCAGTTTGGTCTCCTTGACGCACATTTAAACTATCATAAACAAGCAAGACTTTTGATGCTGAATTAACTGCAGTATCTGCTTTAACATTTGAAGGACACCAGAGTAAGAACAATGTACTCAAAAATAAAATGAATGCCTTAATTTTGTTTTTCATCATTCATTCCTCCTGCCTTTGCAATCACTACTGTATCTTGATTAATCCAAATATCATGTTGGAACGTATCAGATAATATAATTAGAATTAATAAATCAAGTAATGCCGATGTCAGCGTTAACTGCCGAATTACATTTGTTTCTCCTGAAATTACAATCGGAGAAATAAATGATAGTAGCATCATTATTAATAACCCTACATTCATAAAGAATCTCGCTGCATATAGGGTTGAACCCATTTGCAATCCCCGCACAAATGAAACTGCATAAAGTGAAATTACTAAAATCGCAAAAATGATATAAAAACCAAATTTTTTAGGCAAAAAGGCGCCTTTAATTATCGTTGCCCACCGGAACAAAACTTTATTTTCATCTTCTGCTTTAACTGCACCTTTTTCATAAGCACTAACTTTAGTACGCGATACACTTCGATTTTCTAATCCCATTTGAAGTAAATTTGCTAGTACATTTGGGTGAGTGCCATAGTACCATAAAATCTTACCATAATTTAATTCATCAACAAATCCTTTTTGAATCGTTGCTGAATTAGAAGAAGCAATTGCATATGGTGAAGAGTATGAGGTTCCTCTTAAAATTTCGTTTTGCGGATCAACATCAATTTCAGCTAATCCCTTTCCTGGCTCTTTTGCAGCTGGCATTGCACCTAAAGTCATACTTTGGTAAATATTTTCACTTCGTTGCGGTGTATTATATAAAGTTGCCATAAAAAGACTAAGTGGAACTAATGCACTTACTAAAATAATCGCTGATATTCTCCATTGACGACTTTTAATAAAAATAATTCCACCAATTAGTGAAATACATAAAGCTGATAATAGGAGTGAAATCTCCTTAGAAACAAACATAAATAAGAAAACAATCAGCACTTGTCCACTACAGTACTTCAATATTTTTTTAGTATCAGTCTGTTGAAAAGCAAGTAAGCCTAATCCGACAAAAAAGATCATCATTACAAAATCTAAAGGTTCAATATAAAATGAATTGAAATAAATCGTATAAGTAGTATCTCCAAGTAAAAATACCGTTAATAATACGATTAAATATGCTTTGAATCCTTTTAACTTATTTGATAGTCCTTTCAAAAGTAGGCGTGCTCCAAGTAAAAACAAAACAGTATAAATTGCTCCTAAAAAGCGCACATCAAATACTTTTGTACTATAAAAAATTTTATTCAGAAAAATCGCCGCTTGAATCACAACATTTTGCAACGACAAGTATAAATGAGCATCTGGATTATAGTATTGCAAAATCGGGAATTGAGGTACAAAGTACTTATAGTAATTTGGATCGTTAGGATATTCCCGTAAACCATTTGCATGCAAAATTAAATTATAACTTCCATCATCAACCGGTCCATTTACTGGCGGTACAAATAAAAGTGTAATTGTAATAATTGCTAATAAAATGACCCCTAAACGCACGGGTGGTAAGTAATGCTCAAATGGGCCTGACCACTCATGCATCTTCTCTTTGATCTTATTGAACATTTAATCTATTCTCCCTATAAGATTGTGACATATCAAAGTTGTGTTTGATCTATTAATAATCATATGCAAGCATTGCCATTAAATTGTTAAATGAGTAAACTTCAAGTGTATTTTGATCACCAATTCCGCCATAAATTAAACTTGAAGGATTCATAATTTGGAAATTACCGACAATTTTAATTGCTTGACCATACAATTGTTCATCGCCAATTTCTTTTCCGATCATTGCAGCAATTGCATATGAGGCTGCAGATTGACTTTTATCTGCAGGAGTACCATCTAAATTATATGCATTATATAAAGTTCCGGTAGTTACCGCATTTTTTACAAACTGAATACTTTGTGATTTTTCTTGCCCAATTTCACTTAAATATAAAATTGATAACAGCGACTCAATAATATTGATTGTATCGCCATCTGTATATTTACCAGTATCATAATTATATTTTTGATGATACAGTGGGAAGGAATCAGAAATATAACCCTTCTTCAAAATTTGGTATTGAAATTCCAAATCTTTCTTCGGTAAATCAGCAACTTTATAAATATATCCCATTTGTTTTATATCAAGATAGTATAAAGAAACTTCATGAGCAGGTTTCTTCGAATTAACATCATAAAAGTCAACTAACATCCCATTTTGAATTGACTGCTTTTTAAAGGTTGAAACTAACTTTTTAATTTCTTTTTCATACTTTGGATCTTTAAACCGCTCTTTTGCTTCAATCAAAGAACAAATAATACGCATATCATCGACAGATGCATTTACAGGTGACTTAGTTCCATTTGCATTGATTCGATATGTAAATTGCCCTTTATCAAAAAATTCTTGCTTGGTTTTTTGATAAAATGCATCATACTGCTTTTGAGTGCCAGTAAGTGCTAAGTGGCGCAACCACAACCCTGATGATTCACTCAACCGGTCATGTCCTGTGGCCAGTTCAGTTTTATTTTGATCTTTTTTAGCTTTGTAGTTAGTTACAAAACTACCACCTACAAGCATATGATCAACCAAAAAGTCTTGTAACTTTTGTTTATCTTCTTTTTCAGAATCAGTTAATGGACTTTGAATGATTTTAAAGCTATTTGCATTAGTTGTATAAACCTTTGAGACTGGAGATGAAATTGATGATACTTGATGATCAACCTTGATAGTTTCTTCATTCTTATTTTTGAAAATGTAAAACCCGATAGCCCCAACAGCAATGATCAATAAAATTACAATGCTGATTTTAAATTTCTTTTTCATTTTCACACCAATATTCCTAACTTTATAAAAATTATTCAATCATTAGTTCAGAGTAAAACTAACAATTAAACTGCAATAAAAAATTGCAGTACTCCTCCCCCCGACATTTTCACTTATTTTTAAGTATAACAACTCTTTTGGTTTTAGTCTTAACGCATAGTTAACCTTTAAGATTATTTAACTTATTCAAAAAAAACAAAAACACCTAAAAAAATAAGTGCACCAGGATGAAATCACTTATTTTTACGATTCTGCTACACTTATTTGTGATGTTTTCCTTTCTTATGATGACACTTTACTTTTCTTTGAATTGCATTCCAAATAGAATGGAAGTTTTCTTGTTCTAGTTCTTTACGTGGATTATCCATCGATTTAAGCATTTCGTCTTTCAAAGCGGCATAAATTGGACGACCACCTAGCCAATCATTAATTACATAAGCAATTAATGTAACAATCAATAGTGGCATCATGTGTTTAATACTACCAACCATCTCAGAAATTAAAACTACTGCCGTAAAAGGTGCTTTTTCAATTGCTCCAAAATAAGCCGCCATCGCATAAATTACAATATTTAAAAAATAACCTTCTTTTAAAAATCCTAATCTAATCATCACACTAGCATACAAGGCACCACTCGTTGCTCCAAGTACTAAAATAGGCATAAAAATTCCTCCAGGAGTAGAAGCCCCATATGAAATCATTGAAAAAACAAAACGAATGATTAGTAATAAGAAGACAAAGCCAACCGCATGTAAAGGACCAGTAATATAACTAATAAACTGCTTGCTAGTTAAATCTAAAATGAAATCGTGACTTCCACCTAAAATTTTAGCATAAAATAATCCAATTGGAATAACCAACAATAGTGGAACAATGCTATGCCAAGCAGGTGGAATAATTTTCAATTTGCCATACCATTTTGGCAAACTCAAAATCACTACTTGATAGAAATAACCAAATAAACCAAGAATAATTCCTAAAATAATTAATTGCCAGTAATCTTTAACTGGTACGCTATAATCATAAATAAAATGCAAACTTGGTTTTAACCCGAAGAAAAGCAATGTCACTAAATCAGAAGCAACTGCTGCAGATAAAGCGGTCAACCATACAACTGAAGTTGCAAATCCTGAAGTAATTTCTTCAATTAAGAACAATGCACCTGCAAGGGGAGCGCTGAAAGCTGCTGATAGACCTGCTGCAACCCCACATGCAATCAAAATATTTCGTTCTTCTTTTCCTCCATGAAAAAGTTCTTCAGAAAATCCCTGGCCTATACATGCTCCCATTTGAATACACGGACCTTCTCTTCCAAGAAATAAACCTGGACAAATAGCCAATAAACCACCTACAAATTTACGCCAAAGAGTTGGCCACCACTTCATTTCAATTTGACCATCCATTACCGCTTCAATTTGAGGTACACCTGATCCTTTTACATAAAAAAGTTGTGCGCGAATTACAAACCCTAATACAATACTGACAATAATCGTTGCTAAAACATATAAAATAATTGTTTTAGGATGCTCCGACATGTAAGGATATATGTAATACAGGCATTTCATTGTTTTATCGATAATTAATCGAAAAATACTAACTACAAATCCCGTTACTAGCCCAACTAAAGTCCCCTTAAGCACATAAATAATATGCTTACTAGTAAACGGTTTTTGCAGAATATCCGAAACATTCATAATTCAATCCGTCCTTTACCAAGATCTCATATATTTATTTTAATTTAAAAACTTTAGTATTTGAAAGAATTATGCCTCTACCATTGATAATAATTTCTAATGTCAAAAGTAAATAAAAAAGATACAACTTATGCTGTATCTTTTTAAATTAATATACTTTATTTATTTGCTTGATTCTTAAATTTAAATTTACTCCATGGTTTAATGTAATCAAGCAAGAAGAGTTCTTCTTTTGCAATTTTTGCAACCAAGTTTTTCCGGGAATCAACTTGGGATGTTAAAACAATTTGCAATTCATTTTTATAACGTCCAAATTCATCATTGCCAATAACCACATCACCTTTTTCAAACTTGAATTCATTATTATGTGGTGGATTATCTTGGTGTGCATATTTCACCCGAACTTGAGTTGAACGAATAAATTGATCAGTGATATCGCCTCTCCGAAAATGCAAATTATCTTCAACGATTTGAGCTTCAACTGGATTAATTTCAGGTAAGAAATCAACGTCTAAGGTTACACAGTAACGGTCAAGTTCAGCTAACTTCTTCAACTCTTCATCAGAAGCATAGGCATCACCAATAATTACTGTATCAATTAAGTTAGTTGCAAATAAATGTTTAGCTTGCAATTCAATTGGCATATGACGGTGCATCTCTAGCGTTGGCAATCCATCATTAACATTCCAAGGACCTCCAGTTGCATCTTGACTAGTTACAAATGCAGAAGTTTTAATTCCATATTTCTTGAAACGTTTGCTACATTCAACAAAGAAATCATATGGTAAACCAGTTCCTTCTTGAGGATAAAAATTATGACAACCATAAATAAAAGGTTCATTAGCTTGGTATGACAAAATGTTATCCAAGTAATCTACATTGTTACTCATGTTTAACTCAATGTTTAAGCCATAGGGATTATATGAAATCAATGATTCTTTTAATCCATCAAAACCTTCATCTAAACGGATTCCACTTGCACCCAATTTTGCGAAAAATCCTAGATCATCATATGAAATGTCAAGTTGTTTAAAAATGCCAGGATTAATATCTAAAATAACTTCAAAGCCTAATTTACGGGCATACATAATAATATCTTTAAATTTTTCAGCAGTTTTTTCTTTGCCACCAGTGATTTCAAGCATACTCATAAATAAGCGACTAAATCCTAAGTCAGCTGCTTTTTTCACGTATTCCTTATCTTTTACTGGATCACTATGGTCAGGGTAAATTGAAATTCCTAATTCGCGTTTCATATGAAACATCCTTTCTCCTATTTCAATAAAAAAAGCGCAGTTATCCTTTTCGAAACTGCACTCTTTATTAATTAATTTTCTTTTTCTAAGCGTTCGTATAAATCAACCATTTCACCCGCTAAATCACGGAAAGTAATTGCATTCATCAAATGATCTTGTGAGTGCACTGTTAACAATGTAACTGGTTGACTTTCACCTTGAGCTTCTTTAGTAAGCATCAAAGTTTGTGCATTATGCGCTTCGTTTAAAGCTTTGTCTGACTCTTCTAATTTTTTATGAGCTTCTTCAATTTCGCCGGCTTTAGCTTTTTTGATCGCTTCAAATGCTAATCCCTTGGCATTTCCAGCATTAATAATTAAGCCCATTGTTGCTTCTAAATTTGGTTGTGTATTTTCTTCAGCCATATTTATTCTCCACTATTTAGATTAGCCTTCAATAAGGCTCATTGCTTGATCTAAAACTTTATTTCCATCCATCATTCCATATGCTTGCATATCAATTACAGCAAGTGGAACTGGATTGCCTAAACTGTTTTTTCTCTCTTCAAGCATATTTTCAAAATCGCCTTGCATGTAACTAACTTGTGGTCCAAGCAATACGCAATCAATTGTTTTTGAATCTAATTGTGAACGCGCTTCACTTGCAGGAACTGCAAAGATTTCTGCGTCAACACCTTTTTCTTGAGCCGCAGCTTGCATTTTAGTAACAAGTAAACTTGTACTCATTCCTGCAGAACAGTTTAACATAATTGTATATTTAGCCATGATATTGCACCCTTTCTTGATTAAACGTTTTGGTAACGCTTTCTCAACTCTTTTAGTATAGCACGTTAAACGACATTTTTAAAGTATTTACTTTATTTAATATGTTAATTTTTTTGTAGACAAAACCTAGAATATTCCTACGCTTCTTGCGTCTTCAATTTACGCTTATCTGCAACTTTGAAGAAAAACACATAAACTAATGCATCAACTACAATTAAAACAATTTGTAAAATTGATCCTGAAATGTGTCCAGTTGCTAAGTAACCTGAAATAATTGCTGGCGTCGTCCACGGAACCATAATTCCAATTGTTTTCGCAACTAAACCACTTGCCATTGCAAAATATGTAATTAAAACATTTAATAATGGAGCCACAATAAATGGAACTGCGATAAATGGATTCATAACTACTGGGAATCCAAAAATTAATGGTTCATTAATGTTAAAGATTGCTGGTGCGATTTCTAACTTACCTAAAGTTTTATATTCATCACTTTTAGCAAACATTACCATAATAATTGCAAGTCCCAATGTTGCGCCTGATCCACCAAGATGAACAAAGTTATCAAAGAATTGTGCGGTAACAATGTTTGGTAATTCTTTATGTGCTTCAAAAGCAACTGCATTTTGTTGCATTGCAGCAAGCCAAATAACTGACATTATACTTGAGACAACATTCGCACCATGAATTCCGAATAACCATAAAAATGCAACTAAAAATTCACAAATCAATGCACCTGGTAAACTTGTACCTACGATTGAAAGTGGTTTAAAAATAAATGCCATCAAGTTTGGAATTGTTTCAATTGGTGTGAATGAAATTCCTAAACGCACTACCCAAACTAATACTAAGCAGAATAACCCAGGAAATAATGCTGCAAATGAAGCACTTACTGCTGGTGGAACTGTACTTGGCATTTTAATGGTGATTTTTTTATGGATCAACCATACATAAAAATCAGTGATAAATAATCCAATAATGATTGCCATAAATAATCCACTTGCACCCAATTGATCTAATGGAATCCAAAATGAACCATCTTTGTTCATCTTAAATGGAATTGTTAAAAAGAATGCACACATTGCAACTAATGATGCTGGCAGTGGAGCAATATCTTTATAACTTTTTGCTAAGTTATATGAAATTCCAAAAACTGCAACTAATCCCATTAAATTAAATGAGGACTGGGTAATTTGTTGAATAACAACATTCCAATCTGGACCAAATGTTTTGGCCATAAAATCTAGATATGATTGAATTGGAAATTGTCCAATAATCATAAACACCGATCCAATTACGATGAGTGGAACGGCTTGAGCAATCCCGTCACGTAATGCGATCATATGACGAGCATTTGAGATCTTACCAATCACTTTCATCATTTTGTCCTTTGCATTTCCGCTTGAAGCCATAACGATCAACTCCCCGTTTAAATTAATCATCACCAATCATGCTTATTAAAAATTAATCGAATAAAAATAATTGCAAATAAAAAGCATTTTGGTAACGCTTACATTTTTAATATAGCATATCAACTGAATTTATTAAATAGATAATTAAAAATAATTTATGAACATAAAAAAGATTGTAACCGTAGTTACAATCTTCAACTTTAATATTAAGTTATACTATTGAGCAGCTTTAGCTTTTTTTCCTTCATTGCAAGCTTTACGTTTGTCAGCTTTCTTAAAGAATACAAAGTAAATCAATGCATCAACTAAAAGACATACTAATTGAGTAATTGCTCCTGAAATGTGTCCGGTTGCTAAAAAACCAGAAATTCCAACTGGAGTTGTCCATGGAACCATTACCCCAATTGTTTTTGCACATAAACCAGTTGCCATTGCAAAGTATGTAATTAAAACATTAGCTAATGGTGCAATGATAAATGGTAAAGCAATATAAACATTCATCACGATTGGGAAACCAAACATTAATGGTTCATTAATATTAAAGAATGCTGGTGCAATTTCCAATTTTGCCAGTGTCTTGTATTCATTACTTTTAGCAAACATAATCATAATGATTGCTAATCCTAATGTACCACCGGCACCACCAATATGGACGAAGTTATCAAAGAATTGTTGAGTAACAATGTTTGGCAATTCTTTATGTGCAGCAAATGCAGCCGCATTTTGTTGCATTGCTTGTAACCAAAATGCCATCATAATTCCAGAAACAACATTTGCACCGTGAACCCCAAATAACCATAAGAATGAAATTAAGAATTCACAAATTAATGCACCTGGTAAACTTGTTCCTACGGCTGCGATTGGTTTAAAGATAAATTGCATTAAGTTTGGAATTGTTTCAATTGGTGTAGCTGAGATTCCTAAACGAACTAACCAAACTAAAAGCAAACAAAAGAAACCTGGGAACAATGCAGCAAATGAATTACTTACTGCTGGTGGAACTGTACTTGGCATCTTAATTGTGATCTTCTTATGTACCATCCAAACATAAAAATCAGTAATAAATAAACCAACAATAATGGCAATAAATAAACCACTTGAACCTAATTGAGCCAATGGGATCCAAAATGAACCATCTTTATGCATTGAAAATGGAATTGTTAAGAAAAATGCACACATTCCAACTAATGCAGCCGGCAATGGAGCAATGTCTTTATAACTTTTTGCCAAGTTATATGAAATTCCAATTACAGCAACTAAGCCCATCAAGTTAAATGATGCAAATGTGATTTGTTGAATCACAATGTTCCAGTCTGAACCAAATGTTTTGGCCATAAAGTCTAAATATGCGGGAATTGGAAATTGCCCAATAATCATAAAGACTGAACCAATAATAATCAATGGAACCGCTTGGGCAATCCCATCACGTAATGCGATCATGTGTCGTGAATTTGAAATTTTGCCGACAACCTTCAAAAGCTTATCTTTAAAACTTACTTTTCCTGTAGCCATATTACCACTCCTAGCTTTTAAAATTATTACTTGATATTTCCAGCATAAATTTTAATCATTAAAATTGGTCTAGATAAACAATCGATAAAAATTTTTAAAAACAATATTTCAAAAGATGAGTGCAGTTTTTTGAATTATATAAATAAAACTAGTTAAAATTAATCATTTGATGACCAATTATTAATTAAAAAATTAATGATATCTTGATAAATAATTAAATTTAAAAAAGTTAATTTACCCTAGAAATATCTGGAAATTCGCGAAAGCGTTTACCGGTATTAAGTATAGAGAATAAAACACCTTATGTAAACCCTTTCGCTTGCTGAAACAGAAAAATCCACCAAACATTATACAATTTATAACAAAATAGTTAAAATCCCATTAAAATGATAATGTTAACGTTTACATCAAAAACACGCTAAATCATTAAATTAAAAGCGAATGATAAGACCAATTTTATAAAGTTGAACACATTTAAAAAGTGCATTCCGAAAAATATTTTTTCAAAATGCACTTTAAATTTCGTAATTTAATTTTCAGCCAATAGTTTTAAAGATTTTATTAAGATCTTTATTCTATGCTTTAGCTGGCTTTTGGTCAACTTGTTTTTCTTCTTTTTGTTCTTCTTGACCAAGTAAGTATTTATCATATTTTCTTGCAAATGGCCAGTACATTAATGTTGAAATTACAAGAACAACTGCTTGCCATAAAGCCCATTTCCAGCCACCAATGAAGAATCCTGAAATGATGATTGGAGTTGTCCATGGTGCTGCTACCCCATTTAATGGTGGTAAAATGCCGAAGTAAACCGCACCATAAGTTAATGCTGCAACTACAACTGGGACGAAGAAGAATGGTAATGCAAGCCATGGATTCATTACCATTGGCATCCCGAACAAGAATGGTTCGTTAATGTTAAAGATCGCAGGGACTGCTTCTAATTTACCCATTGATTTCATTTGTTTTGACTTAGCAGCTACTAAAGTAAAGATTAATAAACCAATCGTAATCCCAGAACCAGTTAAGTTAATGATGTTGTTGTAAAATTCATTTGTAACAATGTGAGCACCATTTGCTAATGATAATTTACCTGCTTGATATAATTCTGAGTTTGCTACTGTGTTTGGTAGTAAGAAGATTCCAGCAATTCCACCAACAATCAAACCACCATGAACACCGAAGAACCAGAAGAAAGTTACCGCAAATGCAATTAAAATTGCTCCCCAAAATGAATCTGACATTCCTTGAAGTGGGATTTGTAAAATTTTGTAGATCCAAGTTAATAAATCAGTATGCATAAATGTCTTGAAGACTGCGTAAATTAACATTGAAACTGTTAAAATTACACCTGCTGGAATCATTGCAGTAAATTGCCGTGAAACACCTGCTGGCACTTGTTCTGGCAAAGTAATTTTCCACAGTTATGCTTAATCATATATGTATAACTCCAACCGACAATTAAACCAATAAGTAAGGCTGCAATCATTCCTTGACCACCTTGAAAAGTAATGTTTAATACATTTGTCACTGGAGAAGTAATGAATGTTTGTAAAGTATGTGGAAGTTGTTCAATACTTTTTTCAACAACTTCAGCTTTCATTGTCACATTTCCTGCTGAATCAGTAATTCCTGACTTGATTGCTGCAGCAAGAGGATTATCTACTTGTAAGTTTTGTAAAAGGAAGAATGCTGATAAGGCAGTTAAACCTGCAGGTAAAGCATCATCTAAGCCTTCATTTTTAACATATGTATAGGCAATTCCTATAACTGCCCAAATAGAAGTAAATCCAAAAGTAGTTGTGTAAGCTTGATTAAAGAATACAGTCCAACCAGTTTTAGCAAAAAATTCCGAAACTGCTGGAATTGGGAAGTTTGCAAAAATTAAGAAAATTGATCCAATGATAATGAATGGTAAGGCTGCTACCATCCCATCAGTCATTGCTTTTACACCCTTTGTATTAACAAATTTCATTATCGGAGGTACAATTTTTTGATTAACAAATATATTTAATTTTGAAGTTTTTCCACCCTGATTATTCATTATAAATCATCTCCATTATTTCTCAATACCTTTTTAAACCAGTAAAATGACTTTTTAGGAACCCGCTTTAAATCCTTTAAATCATGGTTAGAACGATTAACATAAACCGCACCATATCTTTTTTCCATATCTGCATGTGAACTTGGAATATCAATTAAGCCCCAACCAAGGTATCCAAGTACCTTTGCACCATCTTCAAACATCGCATCTTTCATCGCTTGAATATGTTCTTTATGGAATTGAATTCGTTGATCATCTTCAATCATGGTTTCGCCATCCCATTCTTCACGACAACCAATTCCGTTTTCAATTGGAAATACTGGAATTTCATATCGATTGTAAAGATCCGTGATGATTTTGCGGAAACCTAATGGATCAATTTCCCAATTCCATTCAGTTTTTTCAGTAAACCGATTACCTTCACCGCCAACTTCCAAGTAGCGATTAGGTGCATCTTGAGCACTTAATTTATCAGCATTTAACGTTGTTGATTGATAGTAACTAAATGCCAAATAATCTGCATGCATTTTCTTTAAAATTTCAAAGTCACCTGCTTGTAAGTCCATGTCAATGTTGTGATTATCAATATACTGCATTACAGCAGGTGAATATGTTCCTTTAGTGAATGCGTCATTTAAGTTGTTATATAAAAATTCATTTGTCCGATTTGCATAAAAAACGTCATTTGGTTTAGATGTTGCTGGATATACTGGTGTAAATGCGTTCATTCCACCAATTTTTAATTGCGGATAGTTTTCATGAATGTATGCATCGATTTGTGCATGTGCCAACATGGTATGATGGAAAATCGTGTACATATCATTTAAACTTTGATCTCCATGATCGTACCCTGAAATATTGAAAACTTCATCTGTAAAGTATAAGTTATGTTCATTAAATGTAATCCAATATTTTACCCGATCAGCAAAATGATCAATAACATATTTCCCATACGCTACAAAAGCATCAACTGTATGGCGTGACATAAAACCATTGTATTTTTGTGCTAAATTAAGTGGCATGTCAAAATGATAAAGACAAATCATTGGTTCAATTCCACGTTCTAACATGCCATCAATCAAGCGATCATAAAAAGCAATTCCTTCTTCATTGAATTCACCATCACCATTAGGATTAATTCGCGACCATGAAGTTTGGATACGGTACATATTCATGTTCATTTCTTTTAATAAATCCAAATCCTCTCCATACCGGTGATATCCATCAATTGCAGCATGCCAATCGCTAGTATGCTCAGTTGCTGATCGCACATCATATACTGACAAGCCCTTGCCACCTTCATTCCAAGCACCTTCAGTTTGCATACTTGATGAAGAATTTCCCCAAAAGAAGTCCTTTGGCATTTTTTTCATAAAATCACTCTTTCTTAAATCTCTTTTGTCGTTTAATTTTTAGTTGTGTAAGCGCTTTACGTTACATTTATATTGTAGATAATTTTTTAATAAAAGTAAATACTTTAATAGAAATATGTATATACTTATTTGTATAGAAAAAAGTTGCTTTTTTAGTTTAAAGAAATAAAAAGAAGATTGAGACATAAGTCCAATCTTCTTAATTTTTATGAGTTTTAAAATGTTCTCATTTCTGGAATGTATTCTAATAAACGACAATCTTTTCTAGCTTTTTTGACTTCTGATTCAGGAATTAATTCACTTGGACTTTTCATAACTTTACGATTAGGATTTTCATCAAAGTAATATTATCTAATTTTCTAGATATATCCCCATCAACAATCACCATTCCTAGTTCATCCACTCACTCTCTGGTAATTTAGTTACAGAACAATCAAACCATAATTCTTCATTATCG
Source organism: Ligilactobacillus sp. LYQ135 (assembly GCF_053711055.1). NCBI lineage: Bacteria > Bacillati > Bacillota > Bacilli > Lactobacillales > Lactobacillaceae > Ligilactobacillus > Ligilactobacillus sp. LYQ135. The sequence goes on from NZ_JBSJYT010000001.1 coordinate 247,411, forward strand.
TTAACATATCCTTCAATAATCGGTTCAACCGTCATACCTTGACTATATTCAATTCTTAATTTGATTGAATTTGGGTCTACATTGTTATAATACTTTTTAAACCAAATTTTCAAACCATCTCGAGCTTCTCTCAAAATATACTGATTATTAATAAAATTACTTTTTATGTTGATTTAATTTTGACATTTCATTATAATTCTTTGATACTAATTACAGATACAATAATACATAAAACCTAATAATTTCGTTAAGGATAAATTTAAATGAGCATTAAAACTACTGATGCAGATTATTTAACACTTGCTAAAAAGATATATGATGATAGAAAACTAAAACCAAAATCAAAATTCAGTAAATAATCCAACACAAGATATTAAATAAAATCATAACTGGAAAACTGTTGCTAGTATTGATGACAGAGAAACTGGTCTACAAGGAGCTATGGTTGTTCCTGCTGATGAATATGATGACGTTATACATCACGAGCAACCGTCAAAAATATATAATGCTGAAACAACAAAAGACAATTTAGAAGCAAATCAATTTATTCAATATGATAAATTTGTTCAGGAAAATTTACAAAAATATCAACCAAAATAATATTCATTTACAGGTCATAGTTTAGGTGGGATTTTAGCCACATATGCAGGTGTTAAACATAATAATACTAAAGCTGTTGCTTTTGCCGACGCCAATAGCTATCATTACTTTAATGAGTAACAAAGGAGACTGCACAAACAGTCTCCTTTTAATTTCTTCCTATGTCATACTTATTTGAACATTCTTGTCACATTTTACTGCTTATCAATTGTCTTAATAAATCTCATAAACGCTTGTTGCCCTTGATGATTACGTTTAAATACGCCCGCATCTTCCAAAACTTTGACAAATACTTTGCCAATTTCATCTTGCACAATATCACGAACCGTTGAACGTCGAATTTCAGTATGACTAGCCTTAATTTGTTCTGCCCATTTTTTATGATAATCCGCAATGTTATTTGGCTGATTCAATAAAAATTTTTCAACTTCTTTCATTTCATTTTTTAATCGTGGTGGCAAAATTGCTAACCCCATTACTTCAATCAAACCAATGTTTTCTTTTTTAATATGTTGAACATCTTGATGTGGATGAAAAATGCCATCTGGATACTGACTTGAAGTTTGATTATCCCTTAAAACTAAATCAAGTTCATACTTACCATTACGCAAACGCGCAATTGGAGTAATTGTATGATGCATTTCATCATTAGAAAATGCTCTTATAGAAACGCTTTCATCAGTATAATGCCGCCAACTTTGTAAAATTTTATCTGCTAGTTGACACAGTTGTTTTTTATCATGACTAGTTAATCGAATTACCGATAATGGCCACTTTACAATGCCTGCTTCAACTTTATCGTAATTTTCAAATTTTAATTTGCGTTCAATTGGAGCTTCTTCCATTGCAAATGTATGCCGTCCACCTTGATAGTGTTCATGGGCTAAAATTGATCCTCCTACAATTGGTAAATCTGCATTACTTCCTGCAAAATATCCTGGAAATTGCTTCACAATTGATAATAATTGTTCAAAGGTGGTTTTATTAATTTTCATTTCTTCATGCACTGAATCTAAAAAAATACAGTGTTCATTAAAATATGCATATGGCGAATATTGAAATCCCCATATTTGTCCTTCAATATCAAACCGAATTAGACGGTGATTTGCACGTGCAGGATAATCAATGCGCCCTTCATAGCCTTCATTATCCATACATAACTTACATTGAGGATAAGTTGCATTCTTCATTTTTTTAGCTAATGCAATTTGTTTAGGATCCTTTTCTGGCTTAGATAAGTTAATGGTAATTTCAATTTCACCATATTGACTAGGATGTTTAAAATAAATATTTTTAGCGATTGCTTTAGTTTTAATATAGTCATTGCGTTTACTCAATGAATAAAAATCAGCAATTGCTTTTTGAGGATCTTCTTGATACGTTTCCCAAAAGTGCCGGTTTACAACACCTGGAGGTGGAGTAATCAAATCCATTAATTTTGCACCTAATTCATCTTGAGCACTTTGTAAGGAATCAATTTTTTCATTTTTAATTGCAACTTTTATCAATTGATTCTTCATTTCAATTAAATTATTAGTTTCACAATTTAGAGGAATATTTTTTTCACCTACTAAATTTAAAACGCGATTTCTTAAATAAATATGGTCCAGTTGCGTATAATCACTTTCCATAATGACACTTGCAACAAACCGTTCAACTAAGTTTTCCTGCATAACTTCATCTTCCATCTTTATAATTCGTGTGTTCCATCAGCAACTTCAGCGACATAGAAACGAGGAGCATAGCCGATTTTTTCTTCATAGATTTTGCCGACTTCTTTTTCTAAATTATCAACTCCATCTTTTTGCACTAATGCAATTGCACTTCCTCCAAAACCAGCACCACACATCCGTGCACCTAAAACGCTAGGTTGATTCCATGCAGAATGGACTAAAGTGTCTAATTCAATTCCACTCACTTCATAATCATACTCAAGTGAAACGTGCGAAGCATTTTGTAATCTTCCAAATTCAGCTAAATTGCCTTCTTCAAGCACCTTTTCACCTCGAATACACCGTTGATTTTCCGAAACTGCATGTCGTGCTCTCTTTAAAAACGTTTCATTTCTAAGTAAATATGTATATTCATCAAATTGATCATTATTAAGATCACCTAATGCATTTATTTTTAATTCAGTTTGTAACTCTTTTAATGCTTCTTGGCATTCCGCAACTCTTTCATTGTATTTTGATTCTACTAAAGCACGTGGTTTATTTGTATTCATAATGACAATTACATTATCTTTTAGGTCTAGTGGCACATATTTGTATTCAAGTGTATTCGTATCAAGTAAAATGGCATGCTCTGCTTTACTCATTCCGACTGCAAATTGATCTAAAATTCCGGAACTTAGGCCTAAAAAGTCATTTTCAGTTTTTACTCCCATTTTTACTAAATCAAGGCGCTCAATTTTTAAATCAAAAAGACTTTGAACCATTATACCAAATAACATTTCAATTGAAGCTGATGATGATAATCCTGATCCTCCTTGAGGAAGATTTCCCCATATGTATATATCCATGCCTGCATCAATTGAATAACCGGCCTGTTGAATATAGTAAATCATTCCTTTAGCATAATTAGCCCAGTTATCTTCTTTTTTATATTCTAATTGATCTAAACTACTTTCAATGATTCCTAATTTTTCAAAGTTTCCGGAATAAAAACGCAATTTACGATCTTTTCTTTTGGCAACTGCTCCCCAAGTACCTAGTGAAATTGCACATGGGAAAACATATCCTCCATTATAATCTGTATGTTCTCCAATTAAATTAATTCTTCCAGGTGAAAAAAATTCTTTTTCAGATTGCCGTTGAAAAATTTTCTCAAACTTTGCTTTTAATGTGTTCTTATCCATAAAAATCATCCCCTGATCTTTTTTATTATGTAACCGATAACTACACTTTAATTATAAAAATATTTACTAAAATAATCAATATGTTTACTTAACATTTTTCGTTAAAAAGTGTCTTCTATTATGCTACAATATTTGTATACATTATTTACGGAGGTGAAAAAGATGGCCACTATCAAGGATATTGCTGCAATGGCACACGTTTCATCAGCAACCGTTTCTCGAGTTTTAAATTATGATAAAACTCTTTCTGTAAGCGATGAAACTCGCAAACGCATTTTTTTAGCAGCTGAAAAACTTGATTACTTAACTAAACATAAATCTAAAAAGAAAAGCCATCTTGGAAAAGTTGCGATCATTCAATGGTACACTGAACAAGAAGAATTGAATGACCTTTACTACTACTCAATTCGTACCGGAATTGAAGAACGTTTACGTGAATTAGATTACTCAGTTACCCGCATTTTCCATAATGATTCTTTAAAGCAAATCAATGAAACTGATGGAATTATCGCCATTGGTAAATATAGCGAAAATGAAATCAAAAAAATTGAAAAAATCAACGCTAACATTGTATTTGTTGACTACAATACACTAAAAACAAATCATAGTTGTATCGTACCTGACATTGATGATTCAGTAATTGATGCACTTGATTATTTTATTAATCAAAACCGGACAAAAATCGGTTTATTAGCCGGAGAAGAATTTACTAATGATAATACTGAATCTATCATTGATCCACGTTTTGTCACTTTTAAAAACTATTTAAGTGAAATGTCACTTTATTATCCTAAATATGTGTATATTGGCAACTTTACTGCGAAATCAGGTTATGACATGATGCGCAAGGCAATTGCTGATCTTGGTGATGATTTACCAAATGCCTTTTTTACTGCCAATGATTCAATTGGAATTGGTGCTTTACGTGCATTGCAAGAGGATAATATTAAAATTCCTGATGAAGTTTCTTTAATTTCATTTAATGACACTTCAATTGCAAAATATGTATACCCATCATTGAGTTCTATTCGAGTTTACACCAAACAAATGGGGATCGAAGCAGTCAATCGTCTAACTTCCATTATCGAAAATGGCGATGACTATCCACAAATGACCACCCTTAAAACTAAATTAATTTTAAGAGATAGTTGTTCATAAGGTGTGACAAAAGCATTTCGTACTTATGTTTAGTTTTGTTACCTTTAAACCCAATTAAAGTGACACAAAAAGAGACTGTGATTTTTCACAGTCTCTTTTTAGTGTGTTTTAGAAAGTGTTTACTAATTTTTATTATTTTTTAACTAATCTCATTACATTATCAAATGCATTAATCTTTTGACCATCTTGTGGCAAAAGATCAACTTCATTAAATTCTTGAGCATTGGTAATCGTGATCATTACCGTATCATCAAAGCCAGCTTTCTTGATTGCTGGATCCCAGAATTCAAGAATTTCTTGGCCTTTCTTAATTTGTTGATCCTTTTCAACATAAGAAACAAAGCCCGTTCCTTGCATATTAACTGTACCAATTCCAATGTGAATCAACATAATTACTCCATGATCAGACTCAATTCCAATTGCATGCCGCGTTGGAAAGACTTGACGAACAATTCCATCAAACGGAGCATAAACTTTACCATCAGTTGGTTTTAAGGCATATCCTTTTCCCATTGAACCTGAAGCAAAGGTGGCATCATTTACTTCGTTAAGTTGTACAAAATTACCTTGTAAAGGAGATTCGATTTCATATGTGCCTGCAACGACTCTTTCTTGTGTTCCTTTACTTGTATCATTCTTTTCGCCCCAACTTTTTTCAAGTTCTTCAACAATTTGGGCATGTTTCTTTTCTGTAAGGGTAACTTTCTTCCAGAAAATTAATGCACCAATGATGATCAACACAACTGGAATAGCAATTACAAGAAGTTTAAAGACCATAATATCATGTGCGGTCACTGTCTTATAAGTGTAACCACTTGTCATATGTGCCAAAATCGCAATTGGTCCAATGCACCAACCAGCAATGGCACCACCAAGTTTATCAATTAATGGACGTACAGCCAATGTTAACGATTCATCCCGGTGTCCCAATTTCAATTGACCATATTCAATTGAATCAGTAATTGTCATTAATATTACTAAGAAAACGATTTGTTGTGGTACTGCAAAAAGTTCCATTGCAATAACTACTAATGGTAAATTTTGTCCTGCAATTGCTAAAAGTCCTGCACCAATTACCATCACTAAAATTGAAACATAAAATACATTTTTACGGTTAAACTTCTTAGCTAAAATTGGAAAAGCAGAAATTGAAAAGAATCCAATAATCATATTAATTGTTCCAATAATTGCAAACTTTGAAGATTGACCAAGAACATATGTAAAGTAGTATAATTCAGCGGAATTAAAGATGTTAATTCCAATTCCATACAATCCATAAGCAACTGCGGTCCACATTAATTGATCATTTCCAAGTAAAATTTTGAAAACATCTTTTAACTTAGTTTCTTCTTCGTTTTTACGCAAATCAGAATCAAGTTCATGAGTACCAAGGCAAACAACAATAACGGTAATAATTACAATAATTGCAGTGATTACCCCAAACATTGACCATCCACGAAGGTCACCAGAACCGTCATTTTTCGTCAATGAGAAGAACAATACTAATGGCATGATTACCATTCCAACTAAGTTCCCACCAATATTAGAACCAATCCGTGCAAAGGTTGAAATCTTTTCGCGTTCCCCTGAATTAAATGTCAATGACGACATTTCAGACCAAAAACCAGTATCTTTAAATGAATAAAAGATATCCATTGCAATGTAAAGAATTGCAAAAATTATTAGATAAATAAATGGATGAGTCCGGTTTAAACCACCCATGTTAGTGAATAAAATTGCAAGGGCAATTGCACTCACAATTCCTCCACCAAAAATCCAAGGCTTAAATTTTCCCCAACGCGTCTTGGTACGATCAATCGCATTTCCAATAATTGGATCAATGAAAAGTTCCACAATCCGTAAAATCGCGATGATATTGGTGATATAAAGAATCATTGCGTTATCACCTTTACCAAACAAATGCGAAGTTACAAACATAATAAAGTAAGTTGAAAGAACGGCATAAAACCAGTCATTCCCAAACGCACCAATTGCATAAGAAATACGGGTAACCCATTTATTGCCCTTTTCTTCTTGGACATTATTTTTCATAGGAAAACTCCTTTCTTATATGATTACAATTTATATTGTAAACGTTTACTTCAAAAATAGCAATAGTGTTTTTACTAAAATATCGGATTATTTTTACTTAATGGTTTTACTAATCGTTTCTTAAATGTGATTCATTAAAGTTTATTGGTAAAATAGCCGCTTTACTTGCCTTCCCATGTCAGATGAATTATTACGGAAGGAGAAGAATAGTAAAATGATTATTTTTAAATTTTACTGTGATTCAATTATTTTTAGGGAGGTGAACGTAATGGACAAAAAAGATGCAAAGGCGCCTAAATCTCAAAAATACTTCATGTCAACATTAGCATTAACGATGTTAAACGTTGTTATGATCGCCGGTTTAGCGAATGATCCCCAACAAGCTTTTTATGGTTTGTCATCAGTCACATACTTTATTATCGGATTCATTCTCTTCTTCATTCCAACTGCGTTAGTATCAGCTGAATTAGCGAGTGGATGGCCACAGCGTGGAGGCATTTTCCGGTGGGTCGGCGAAGGTGTCGGTAAAGGTTGGGCATTTACATGTTTGATTATTTTATGGTTCCAATCAACCTTTAACTTAGGAGCCGGGATGCCTAACTTTGCAGCAACTGTAATGTTCTTTACGCCACACTATAACGAGGCGATTAAGTTTCTTGAACATCCTCAACATGAACTGTTAATCATGTGTGGATTCATTGCACTATTTTGGTTTGTTACATGGCTTGCAGCTCGTGGGACCAAAACATTTTCTAATATTGCTAAATATGGTGTTATTATTGGAACTTTTATTCCATTAGCTGTAATGATTATTTTAGTTATCGTTTGGCTTTGCCAAGGTCATACTCCTGCAATGCCAACTCAACCTAAAAATTTGATTCCTCAATGGAATGGAATGGGGACGCTGGCATTAGTTGCCGGAGTTTTATTCTCATGGGCCGGAATTGATATGAATGCCGCTCATATTAAAGAATTAAGACATCCAGAAAAACAATATCCAATCTCAATTTTCTTTGCTGGAATTTTAGCATTAATCATCTTCATCGTCGGAACTTTGATTATTGCAACCATTATTCCATCAAATCAAATTAACATTTTGGATGCTTTATTTGTTACATTCCATGAATTAGGTTCAACAATTCATGCACCTTGGCTTTATATGTTATTTATTTACGCAAACTTTTTAGTAATGGTCGCAATGTGGATTACCAACTTAGCAGGTCCATCATTTATGCTTGGACAAGCTGGTCAAAGTGGGTTACTTCCTAAGTGGCTTCAAAACTATAACAAACACGGAATGCCATCAAAAATGATGTATTTCCAAGCAATTTGTGTTACTGTAATTGCATTTATGGTTAAGTTACTCCCAAATGTTGAGGGATTCTTTATCATGATTACCCAAACAATCACAATTTTGTACTTGTTATACTACATCATTATGTTCGTTGCATTTATTCGTTTGCGCTATACACAAGCTAACCGGCCACGGTCATTTAAAGTTCCTGGTGGAAAATTTGGCGCATGGTTAGTTACAATTGTTGGAATTGCTTCTTCTGTATTTGGGATCATTTTGGCATTTTATCCACCAACTCAAGTTAAAGAAGAAGTCGGCTCAGGAACTACTTATGACATCATTATCGCTTGTTTAGTCGGATTAGTTTTACTTGTTGCCTTTGTTTTATATCAAACATCTAAACATCACAACGCTAAACACAACAATGATTGGGTTAATAAAGATAATAAATTTGCACCATATACATGGGAAATTGAAGGTTTGAAGAAACCCCAAAAGGTTGAATCAAATGTTCCAACTGACATTATGTCTGAAGATCAAAATCCAATGGGAATACCAATTAAATATAAATTTGATCCAAATGAGAAGGTCAAACTTCCAAAAGACTGGTCTTCACCAACTGCAGATATTGCAAAATATGCGAAGGAAATGCGTCAAAAAGAATGAAATATAAGATGTAATGCAAATTGCAGCCTTTCTACTTTATTTTGAATGTTTATCTAAAACTAAATTAAACAATAATAAAAGAAGTTATGGATTATGATACACACCTCAAATCTTGGACAAAATAATTCAAGATTTGAGGTGTTTTTTATGCGCTTTTCAAAGGAAGACAATATAAATATGTATCAAAAAGGATATGGGTATTCAAAAATACAGGAATATTATCCTATGTTACCGAATTTAAATTGCGTTATGAAAAAATTATTGCCTATGATGTTTCAACTTCTCCAACATTAATCAAACCTTTAATATGTTAAATAACCTTAATCAATGTGGATCATTAGATGGAATGATCTTACATAGTGATTAAGATTGGCAATACCAACATTCTGCTTATCAATATTTTTTGAAAGATCATGGAATTATTCAAAGTATGTCCCGTAAGGGAAATAGTCTAGACAATGGATTAATGGAAAACTTTTTCAGTGTTATGAAAAAGAGATGTTTTATGGTTATGAAAGCCAATATAAAAATACTGATGAATTAATTCGAGCAATCCATCAGTACATTTATTACTATAATAACGAAAGAATTAAGGTAAAATTAAAAGGACTAAGTCCTGTTCAATACAGAACTCAGTCCCTAACTGCTTAATTTAATAAAGTGTCCAACTTTTGGAAGTGCATATCAATTACCACAACTTCTTTTATATTATTACCAAATTTGAACTCTTTTTTCTGGTGCTAGCCACATTCCATCGCCTTCATGAACATCAAATGCTCGATAAAAATCTTCAAAGTTTTGCGGTTGAACATTTGCACGCAATTCTTCGGGAGCATGTACATCAATTGCTAATAGCATCTTCTTGTATGCTTCACTTGCCTTCATCCGCCATACAGTTGCCCAATTGGTAAAGAATTCTCTTAAATTAGCATCTGAGTAGCGTTTAATTGCTTCAAGTGAGCAACTCATCCCGCCATTATCAGCAATATTTTCTGAAACAACTAACTTCCCATTAACCTTGCCACCAGCAAATGGAATGCCATCAAATTCATTAATCATTGCTTGAGTTAATTTTTCAAAATGAGCAAAATCATCTTTTGTCCACCAGTTAACCATATTACCATATTCATCAAAGTGGGCGCCGTTATTATCAAATGCATGTGAAATTTCATGTCCCATTACGCAACCAATACCACCAAAGTTTTTACTACGAGATTGGTGTAAATCATAGAATGGTTTTTCTAAAATTGCTGCTGGAAATGTAATATCATTTCTTGAAGGATCATAACATGCATTTACTAATTGTGATGGCATATCCCACTCAGAACGATCAACTGCTTTATGATATTGTTCAAAGTTATCCGCAAGCATTACGCTTTTGATTTCAACGTAATTACTTAGTAACGTCCCGCCATCTTTGGCCTCAGTTACATGTAATTTTTGATAAACTGGTTTGATTTTATCTGGATAACCGACTTTAATTGCAATCTTATCAAGTTTCAAAATTGCCTTTGCACGGGTTTTATCACTAAGCCATTCATTGTGTTCTAACCGATGCTTATAAATACCAATCATTTCTTTGATCATTTCAGTTGCGTTTTGCTTTGCTTCTTCACCAAAGTATTTACGCCCATAGTAATCACCAATTACATACTTGAAAGTATCATCAATTACACTGTATGCAAATTTTGGTTGGGATAATGATTGTTTTGTTCCCGCAACTTCACGGTGAAACATGTCTGCAATTTGGCGAATATCTTCACTTAAATATGGTGCCAATTGATTAATTGTTTTAGTTAACATCCAACTCTTCAAATTCTTAAAAGTAGTGTCATTGACAATTTGATCAAATGCTTCAAAGAACTTAGGTTGAGTAACAATGACTTTTTCAGGTTCATCATCCACTAAATTGGAAATTAGTGCAGCTAAATCAAAACTTTGACTGTAAGCCTTAACTTCTTTCATTGTGCGTGGATTATATTGTTTAGGATAATCAGCAAGTTCTTCTGAAGTCATTACATGTGGTACTAATGATTTATCAAATTCAAGTGCTTCGCTGACAATTTGCTTTGCATTTGCAGAATCAAATCCTACTAATTCTAATAATTTTTGTGACATTTCAGCCCAAGTCTTAAGTAACTTCGGGCTGTCTTTACGGTCTTTGTCATAATATGTCTTATCTGGCAAAATTAAGTCAGGTGCATACATAAACACTGCATTTTTAGCAGTATCTTTCCAATCTGGTTCCACATCAATCGTAAAGGGAACTGGTAATGTGTTTTTAATCCATTCATCTAATTGCTTGCTTAAATCATTCATCATATTTAACTGTTGAATTGGTTTAATATAAGGAACTAATGGCTTAATTCCCGCTTCTTTCCGACTATCAAAATCAATTGCAAGTGCATGCATTTTCATTGCTTCTGCAAACATTTTATTTGGAGCATCAAATTTTCCTTGATGATAATCTTCAAAGTCATGAATCAAGCGCTTTTCAACATCTTCATCCATGTCTTGAAAACTTCCTGCAGCAGGTTTATCAGCTGGAATTTTGGCTGTCTTTAACCATTCATAGTTAACATGCATATATAAATTATCTTTTGCACTTGCTTGATAACCCTCTTCTACTGAAGCACCACCAAGTACACCTACAACATTACTCATTGATAAGACTTCCCTTCAATTTATCCCTTTTAACATCTATACAAGTGCTGTGACACAAACTGTCACCGCCTTAAATCTAATCAAGTTTCCAAAGCCACAAACTAAACACTGCTAAAATTATGCTTCACGTGTTTAGTTACTTTGGTGTACCTGATTTTAAACTCATTTTAGTCAACTTGTCATTCGGAAGCAATTTAATTGTCACTACCTTCTTTTGATTTATCAATAATTTTAGGCTTTTTTTCACGCATTTCTTCAGCGTATTTTTTAGTATCAGCAGTTGGCTTAGACCAATCTTTTGGAACTTTAACTTGTTTATTTGGATCAAATGGATATTTAATTGGTACCCCCATTGGATTTTGTCCTTCAGACATAATATCAGTTGGGATGTTTGATTCCACTTTTTGGGGCTTCTTTAACCCTTCAATCTCCCATGTATATGGTGCAAACTGATTATTTTGATTTACCCAATCATCATGATTTTGGGCATTGTGATGCTTAGATAAAACATACAAACCAAGTGCTGCTAAAAGAACAACTCCAACTAAACAGGCAATTGTAACTACATAAACAGTTCCTGAACCAACTTCTTCTTTAACTTGAGTTGGTGGATAAAATGCCAAAATGATCCCAAATACAGAAGAAACAATTCCGACAATTGTAACTAACCATGCGCCAAATTTGCCACCAGGAACTTTGAATGACCGTGGTCGGTTAGCTTGCGTATACCGTAAACGAATAAACGCAATAAACATAATGATGTAGTATAACAAATATAAAATTGTAACTGTTTGAGTAACCATTACAAAGAAGCCTTCAACATTTGGTAGAAGTTTTACTAAAAATGCAATTATAGTTACACAAAGTGCTTGGAAATACATCATCCGTGATGGCATCCCATGTTTATTATAATTTTGTAACCATTTAGGTAATAAACCACTTTGTCCTGCTTGCCCAAGCATAAATGATGGTCCAGCAAGGTTAGTTGTCCACATTGCAATTAAAACAATAAAGTTAACGTAAATGAAAATTAAATATAACCATGGGAAGTGAATTGTTTCACCTAAATCATGAAAGGTAACAAATAAGGCATCTAAAATATTGATTTTACTTGCAGGAATGATTGTTGCAATAATTAAAGTACCAACAACGAAAATAATTAATGCTAAAATTCCGGCAAACAGAATTGAAATTGGATATTGCTTTTCAGGATTCTTTAATTCTTTAATGTGAGCAGCGTTCATATCAATTCCAGTCCAAGAGAATAAAACTCCGGCAACTAGCGCTAATGTGCCCATTCCATCCCATTGCGGAATTAAATTTTTAGGTTGAGTTGGCATTGCAGGAGTATGACCTTGGCAAAGCCAAACAATTGTTAAAATGACTAATACAGCAAGTGGAATAAAAGTCCCAATAATAACTCCATACTTAGCAATATTAGAAAATGTTTTGGTCCCACGTGCCGCAAGCCAAGTAACAAACCAAAATAATGCGATAAACCCACACATAATTAACAGTTCATGTTGAGGATGTTCAACAAAGTTAATCGCTTCTTTATAGTGAGGAGTAAAAAACATAATTGTGGCTGCAAAGTTAGGCATCCCGGCTCCTAAGTTAAAGGTTGATTGGAACCATAAGATCACTAAACAAGTAAAGGCCCAACCTTTTCCTAAACCTTCACCAACCCAGCGGAAAATCCCACCACGTTGAGGCCATCCACTTGCTAATTCGGCAGATACCAAGGCAGTTGGAATGAAGAAAAGAATAAACCCAATTAAAAAGTATGTGACTGATGATAAGCCATAAAAGGCCTGTTGCGGATCATTTCCTAACCCCGCAATCATTACAACGTTTAACATTGTTAATGCTAAAGTTGACATGAAATATTGTTGAGATTTAGGTGTTTTTGTTTTTGATTTTTCCATTACTTTCATCTCCCTAGAAAGTGCAAACCAAGTTACAAATCAGACTTAATTGAGACGACTACCTCTCTATTATTTAGTAAAATGCAATTTTAGAATAATAAATAAGAGATTGAATTTTGTCATTACCTTTAATTTAAATCTTCTTTAATTACATTCCTTACTTTTATCGTAGTTCAAATATTTGATATATTCAATTTCAGTTTCTTTGCGCGATTTTTATTTGCTACATTCCTTTTTTGATTCCTTTTTTTACTAAAAACCAATTCATTGGATAAGCAGTTAAAAATCCACATGCCATTCCAATTGACATCATCACCCAAAATGCCGGTTGGAGTGGCGTAAAGTGCAAATGTAACCCAAATGTTTCAATTGCAGACCAGCCGTACATTCCTACTTGCCAAGCAGTTAATGACCAAAAATCGATTTTAAAAGCTCGAATTAACTTTTCTGCCACACTACCTTTAAGCATTGGTCCAATTGCAGCATATTGAAACAGTATTCCAATAATTAATGCCAAAATATAGTCAAATAGCCATTCGCCAAAAACTTTTTGATCAAATAAACTAAATGTTATTAAATAGTAAAAAATCCATGAGCCAATCAAGTCTGACAAACTACATCCAGCACCACAATGCAAAGCATCTACAATAATTCCTTGCCAATATTGATTATATTTCAAATCTTTAGGTATTAAATCCATTTTCATACTAGTCTTTTTTTGATTCATTGGCATTCCCATTTGCATTTTACGATGTTTTCCTAATGTGAAATATGTCCATAAAATCAAAGGACCTCCCCACAGCGCATTGATTGGCCAAACTGCATCCATAATCTTCATTTGTTGGGGATTACGGGTAACATCAACTAAGATAATTAATGCAGATAAACATCCTATTACAATCCAGATTGTCCCAACAATATTCAAAATTGACATTAAAAACATCTTCTTCCATGTAAATAGATTCATAAAACAAAAGGACCACGACTGCTGTCATGCCCCTTTATTGGATTTTAATGATTAATTCGTTAGTGCTTAATATTTAATTTTGGATTCAAGTTACCAATATGACCTGATTCTTTTCCAATTGCAGGATCAATTACAGCATTGATAATTGCTGGTTTACCAGAATCATATGCTTCATTTAAAGCTTTATCTAATTCTTCTGGTGTTGTGACGTTATATGCTAACCCACCAAAAGCTTCAGACAACTTGTCATAACGTCCCTTCGCATCAAGTGTAATTGGTGCCGGATCACTTCCGGCAGGGTTCTTTTCAGCACCATTGTAAATACCACCATTATTAAAAATTACAATTGTAATTGGCAAGTGTAACCGACAAATGGTTTCAATTTCCATTCCGTCAAATCCAAAGGCACTATCACCTTCAACACATACAACTTTTTGGCCAGTTTCAATTGCTGTTCCAATAGCATAACCTAAGCCAACACCCATTACACCCCAAGTACCTGTATCTAAACGATGCCGTGGTTTGAAGATATCAATTACGTCACGTCCAATATCTAACGTATTAGCACCTTCACTGACAAGGTAAGTATCTGGGTTTTTCTTAATTAATTCCTTGATTGGACGCATTGCGCCAAAGTATCCCATTGGTGAATGCGGAGTAGTTAAACGTTTTTGCATTTTGGCAAAGTTTTCTTGCTTTTTAGCATCCAATTCATCTAACCAAGATTGTGGAGTAGTAACATTGGCTTCTTTGACTGCTGGGATCAGTTCATCAAAAACTGAAATCATATCACCAACTAATGGACCATCAATCTTCTTATTTGAATCAATTTCATCTGGATCAATATCAATTTGAATTAATTTTGCATCTGGATTGAATTTATTACCATATGACAACATCCAATTTAAACGTGCACCAACTAAAATAACAGTATCCGCTTCACTAAATGAAAGTGAACGTGCAGCTGCTACACATAATCCATGGTCATCTGGTAATAACCCTTTAGCCATTGACATTGGTAAATATGGAATTTTGGTTGTTTCAATAAATTCACGAACTTGCTTTTCAGCATGAGCAATTGAAGCACCCTTACCTAAAATAATTAATGGCTTCTTAGCATCTTTCAATAATTCAATGGCACGTCCAATTGCTTTGCTACTTGGCTTTTGTTTTGGAGCAGGGTCAATTTCTTTAATAATTGTACTTGATGGTTTTACTTTACTATCAAGTAAAGCTCCAATTGTATCAGCTGGTAAGTCAAGGTAAACCCCACCAGGACGGCCAGACATTGCTGTACGCATTGCCCGTGCAACTGCTAAGCCCATATCTTCAGGACGATCTACCCGAAAAGCTGCTTTACAAAATGGTTTAGCTACATTATATTGATCTAATCCTTCATAATCGCCCCGATCCATATCAATAATATGACGTTCAGATGATCCTGAAATCATGATACAAGGAAAACAGTTTTTAGTTGCTTCTGCTAACGCAACTAACCCATTTAAAAAACCAGGAGCAGAAACCGTTAAGGCAACACCTGGCTTGCCAGTTAAAAAGCCAACTGCAGCAGCTGCATTAACTGCTGAATCTTCACGTCTAAATCCAAAGTAACGCATCCCATTTCTTTGTGCCATCCGTGCAAGATCAGTTACTGGAATTCCTACAACACCATACATATTCTTTAATCCATTTTTCTTAAGTGCATCAATTAGTAAACCTGCACCGGTCATTTGTTCATCCGCCATTTTTAAACCTCCCATAAAAAGTGGTTATAACTGAGCCTTTTTTGTTAAAAACAATCTATTTTCAAGGAACATGTCCTTTCATTTTTTATATTAGGTCAATTGACAAAGAAGTGTTAATAATATGTAAATAGATTAATCAAGTTAAAGCAAAGATGTTTTGTTTGCACCTAATTGCCATTCACGTTACTATATAGATAGTTGATAGATAGAAATCTTTCAACTTACCTCAATTTCGCTTTACACAACACAGGTATACGAATTTCCATCCTATTTAGAGTAATGCGCACTCCGTACTCGGGTAAGCTTATTTTGTTTCGGCCTTACTATCATGTCAAAGATAGTAAGGTTTTTTTATTCATTAATATTTCTTGGGAAATTTCGGGATACTAAGGAGAATATTTATGCAATTATTATTACTAACTTTATGTGGCCTATTAATTGGATTCATTATGATTTCTCTTGGAATGGGAGCCGCTTTGTATATTGGTTGTTTTATTACTCTCTTTCATCTAAGTGATAAAACTGCAGCTGCAAGTGCTTTAATTACCACCTTGCCTGCACTATTAATTGGTACATTTTTTTATCAACGCAAAAAATTGATAGACTTTCATCAAGGAAATAAATTATTAATTTGGACTTTAGGAGGAACAATTTTAGGAAGTATTATTGTGCCATTCATTAACCAACGTTATTATCAAATTATCATCAGCATTATTTTAATTGTGCTTTCTTTGACAATCCTTTATAAAGCATGGATTGCACCCCATTTGCCTACAAAAGCACGTCAAAAAGACCAGCGTTTAGACCAAGCAACTGCATCTTTTGCAGGAGTAATCAGTGGAATTATGACCGGATTAGCTGGGATGTCAGGCGGAGGACCCTTAGTAGCAGGAATGTTACTTTTAGATGCACCCGTTGCAGTTGCAGCAGCAACTTCATCATATATCCGCATTTGGACCGCGGCTGCTGGAATTGCACTTCATTGGAATACAATGCATATTGCATGGCAACCCGTCATTTTCATGACACTAGGTACAATTATTGGTGCTGCCATTGCGCCTTTTGTCATGGAACATTTTGGTAAGTCACAAAAATCAACCTTTACTCATATTATGAAGCCATTAATTGCCCTAATTTTGTTTTACATGGGAATCAAACCTTTTCTTTAAAAAAGTAACCCCAAAAGACTGCAACTTCAATTTCGTTACAGTCTTTTTTTGATTATTTTATTCTTTTCTTATTTTGTTAAATCATCTTTTTAACTAACATTCTTGCTCCAAATAAGACTAAAACTCCAATTACAGTTAAGACAATTATTGAGTCTTTCTTTTCACCGGTTTGAGGAAAAGTTGACTTCCCAGTTGCAAACCGAGCTTCTTGTTGCTGATTTGCAGATACATTTTTAGCTACAACGACAACTGGGACAGTATTATCAAATCTACTTGGAATCTTAGTTGCCTGCTTTATTTCAATTAGATTAGCATTACTTGAAGTTTGATTACTAGTTAATCCATTTGAAAAGCTTGATAAATTAGCTTGACTTGATTTACCATTATTTAAAGTCACTTCTGATGTCAAACTTTGAGCTGGATTTTGATTTAATTTTGCTGATGAAGCCACACTTTGATTTGAAGTAAAACTTGTTGTCATAGTTGACTGACTTTTCTTTGTCATTGTGCTTGATTTTTGAGTACTTGAACTCATCTGTTGTTTGGCTGAACTTCGTGAACTATTACTTGTAACTGGAACATTACAATCTGTAATTGCTAAATATAATTGATTAATGGCATCATTAATTGTAAATTTAATTGGTGTTGAGTTTAATTAATAGCCACTTGGAGCTTTAGTTTCAATTAATTGGTATGTTCCGTCTGCCAAGTTAGCAATAATAATTTGACCATCATTATTAGTTGTTAAGCCTGATTTAATTACATCTCCATTAGCGTTTTCTAAATTAAAAATAGCTCCTGATAGGGGTTGATTTGTATTAGCTGCATATTTATCACCATTGTACCCTTCTTCATTTCCTGAACCATCATATTGGACAGTTGCGGTTGCTTGTTGTGAACTCGTATTATTTCAATTAACAATTCCAATATTATCCCACTTATTTGTGGTTGAAGATATACTATTTATTACTCCCATTGCATATTGTATATTACTAAAATAAAAATTGATATTTTACATCGATACTTTTATAATAATCAATATAAAATAATTAATATATGTGAGGTGATAAATTGGTTCCAAAATTAAAGGCATTAGGCGATGATTCTCGCTTAGCCATTCTTGAACTTTTAGCTAAAAATGGTGAATTATGTGGATGTGATATTGAAGAAAAGTTTTCAATATCACAATCTACTGTCTCACACCACATGAAAATTCTTATTAATGTTAACTTAGTTACCGAACGCAAAGTTGGGCGCTCACATTATTATTCTATTAATCGAGAAGCTATAAAGAAAATGATTAACAGTTTAGAAGTTAAACTTCTATAAATTTATTGAAAGAAGGAATAAACATGGATACATCAAAAGATGTTGTTGTTTTAGGCCCTGGATGTGCAAGTTGTGAAACATTAAATAAAAATACAAAAAAAGCCATGAGCAATTTAAATTGTGAAGCAAGCTATAATTACATTACTGATATTACTGTAATGGCTAGTTTAGGTATTATTTCAGCTCCTGCTTTAATGTTAAATGGAAAGATCGTTTCTACGGGGAAAACATTAACCGTTTCTGAAGTTGAAAAATTATTAAAAGAAAATAAATTAGTTTAGATTAAAAGAAAATGGTTAATGACCATTTTCTTTTAATCAATACATTCATACTTATACATGCATCAATTTAAAATGTAGGAGGGATCATCATTTTGACTTGGATTACAGATAATATTTTTCAAATGACATGGTTAAGTGATTTTTTTAATTGGTTAATTTTTGATATTTTTGGTGTTTCAACTAGTAGTAAACTTGCTAATTCTATTCAATTTTTTATGTTTGATACAGTTAAAATCTTTATACTTATGTCTGGACTAGTATTTTTAATGGGAATTTTACAATCTTTCTTTCCCCCTGAAAAAACAAAAAAGATATTAGGGAGAATGAATGGAATTGGTGGAAATATTTTAGGAGCATTTCTAGGTGGAATAACTCCTTTTTGTAGTTGTTCTAGTATTCCACTGTTTATTGGGTTTACTTCTAGCGGATTACCACTTGGAGTGACTTTCTCTTTTTTATTTGCTTCTCCAATGATTGATATAGCTTCATTAATTTTACTAGCTTCGTTTATGGGAATGAAAGTAGCTATTAGTTATATTTTAGTCGGATTAATTTTATCGATTATTGGTGGAATAATTATTAAACACTTACATATGGAAGATCAAATCGCAGACTATATTCGCGATATTCAACAAGTAGAAGTTGAAACAGTTGCTCCTACATGGAAAGATCGTATTAATGATGGTTTTACTGAAGCTCGTGAAATTATAGGAAGAATTTGGAAATATGTAATAATTGGGGTAGCAATTGGTGCTCTTATTCATGATTGGATTCCTGCTAGTCTTATTCAAAGTATTTTAGGAAATCAAAACCCATTCTCAGTTATTTTAGCAGTATTAATTGGAATTCCAATGTATGCAGATGTTTTTGGAGTAATTCCTATTGCTACTGCTTTACTTGCTAAAGGAGTGCCTATTGGAACATTAATTGCATTTATGATGGCTGTAACCATGTTATCTTTACCTGAATTAATAATGTTAAAAAAAGTATTGAAAAATAAGTTATTAGCAACTTTTGTAACAATTGGAACGATTGGAATTATTCTTATAGGTTTTGGTTTTAATTTTGTATTAGGATAGGTGAAAAATATGACTAATATCGCATTTATATGTACTCAAAATTCTTGTCGTAGTCAAATCGCAGAAGCATTTAGCAAAAAATATTTAACTAATGTCAATTGTTATTCAGCAGGAACTAATCCTGCTCCAATGATTAATGTAAATGCTGTTAGGATTATGCAAGAAAAATATCAAATAAATATGAAGAAAACTCAATATCCCAAAAAACTAGGAGAATTGCCTTCAATAGATGTAGTAATTACAATGGGATGTGGCGTAAAGTGTCCGTTTATTCCATGTAAAAAAAGAATTGAGTGGAATATTGAAGATCCTAATGGAAAAAGTGATTCTGTATTTATTAAGGTAATCGAAGAAATTCAAAGCAAAGTTAAAAATCTTCAATTCAAACTATCTTAAATATGCACTATATAAAAAAGCTATGATGCGAAAATCATAGCTTTTTGTTTTAACACCGAGCAGTTGTAATTCGCTCAGCGTGATATCCTAATTTTGAAACAATCTTACTCAAAGTCATTGGTTTAATTTTATTAGAATCAATATTAACCTTTATCTTTGAGTCACTTAACAAAATTTCAACTTCATTAACACCTTTTTGTGCTTGCATAATTTGTTGAATTTTCTTTAAGTCTGAAAATTGATTTAATTTAAAAATTACTTTTGTATCACTCATTTTCATTACCTTCTTCCATTTTTATTAAGTGCAATTCTATCTATCCCCTGAAAACACTTACCTTAGCTTATCAAAAAGAAAGAAGATCTGTCAAAGAATTGAGTAGCTATTCAAGCCCAACTTGTTTGTAAATATCATCGATATAACGCAAGTGATAGTGATAATCAAACGCATCATCGATTTCTTCTTGAGGCAAAATATCTGCGATTTTACTATCTTGAACCAATTCTTTAAATTGGATATGTTCATTCCAAGACTGAGCAGTTAATTTTTGCACCATATCATATGCTTCTTCTCGTGACATTCCTGTATTAATTAATTTAAGTAACAAACGTTGGCTATAAATTAAACCATATGTCCGCTTCATATTTTCTTCCATCGTTTCTGGGAAAACATCTAAGTTACTTAAAATGCGATTGAAACGGTGGAGCATATAATCTAAACCAATGGTTGTATCGGGTAAAATTACTCGTTCAGCTGATGAGTGCGAGATATCCCGCTCATGCCATAAAGCAACATCCTCATAAGCGGTAATAATGTTACCTCGTAATACACGTGCCATTCCACAAATATTTTCGGAACCAATTGGATTACGTTTATGAGGCATTGCAGATGAACCCTTTTGTCCTTCATTAAAGTGTTCTTCAACTTCATGAATTTCAGAACGTTGCAAGGAACGAATTTCAGTTGCAAATTCTTCTAAACTAGTAGCAATTAAAGCCAATGTAGCAATATATTCAGCATGTAAATCACGTGGTAAAACTTGACTTGTAACTGGTTGGCGATTCAATCCTAATTCTGCCATGACGCTTTCTTCAATTGCTGGAGGAACATTTGCATAAGTTCCGACTGCACCACTAATTTCGCCACATTCAACTCCTGAAGCGGCATGTTCAAAGCGTTCAATATTACGCTGCATTTCTGTATACCAGCGACACATCTTCAAACCAAATGTCATTGGTTCAGCTTGAACTCCATGAGTACGTCCAATCATCACCGTGTTTTTATGTTTGATTGCTAATTTTTTGATCGTTTCCTTCAATTCATTTAAGTCAGCACGCAAAATTTGATTTGCTTGCTTTAATAAATATCCTTGAGCTGTATCAACAACATCTGTACTTGTTAACCCATAATGTACCCACTTTTTTTCTGCTCCTAAAGACTCAGAAACGGTACGCGTAAAAGCAACTACATCGTGATGAGTAACTGCTTCCATTTCTGCAACCCGTTGCGGTGTAAATGATGCATTTTGAGCAATTTTTTGAGCATCTTCTTTAGGAACAATTCCTAATTTAGCCCATGCATTGGTTACCGCAATTTCTACTTTTAACCATGCGTCATATTTACTTTCATCACTCCAAATTTGTGCCATTTCTGGGCGTGAATAACGTGCAAGCATCTCTTAAACCTCCCATGCATCCTTTAAAATAATTGTTTGTTCTCGACTTGGACCTACTGAAACGGTTCCAAGTGGTAATTGAGTCAACTCTTCAATTCGTTTTAAATATTTTTTCGCGTTTGTTGGTAATTCATCATAGTTTGTAATTTGAGAAATTTCTTCATTCCAACCATCAAGTTCTTCATATACTGGCTGACAACGTGATAACTCTGCTAAGCTTGCAGGATAATAATCAATTTGTTGACCATCTAATTGATATGCAGTACAAATTTTTACCTTTCCAAGTCCGGTAAAAATATCTAATAGATTTAAACTTAAGCAGGTCATTCCAGAAACGCGTTTGGCATGACGCATTGCAACCGCATCAAACCATCCAATCCGCCGTGGACGACCAGTAACGGTACCATATTCATGTGCTTTTTCACGAATATAATCACCAATTTCATCCGTTAATTCAGTTGGAAATGGACCTTCACCAACACGAGTAGAATAAGCTTTACAAATTCCCACCATATTAGTTAATTTTTGCGGACCAACTCCACTTCCGACTAAAGCTCCACCTGAAATTGGGTTAGATGAAGTTACATATGGATAAGTTCCATGATCTAAATCAAGCATGATTCCTTGGGCTCCTTCAAAAAGCACCTTGCGATCATTTTCCAATGCTTCATTAACCAATACTGAAGTATCTGTAACATAGTCTTTTAACTGTTGTCCATATTCAAAATATTCATCAAAAATCTCATCAAACTCAAATGGTTTAGTATCATAAATTTTAGTGAAAAGTGCATTTTTTTGTGCAAGATTTTCTTTCAATTTAGCTTCAAATGTATCTTTTTCTAATAAATCACACATTCGAATTCCAATGCGAGAAGCTTTATCCATATAAGCCGGGCCTATTCCATTTTTAGTTGTCCCAACTTTTTTATCTCCACGCTGCTTTTCTTGTTCAATATCTAATTGAATGTGATATGGCAAGATGACATGTGCACGACTTGAAATCTTAAGATTGGATGTATCGACATTAGCATCATGCAAAAGTTTTAATTCTGCTAACAATGCCTTAGGGTTAACAACTACTCCATTGCCGATTACATTAATTTTAGAAGGATCAAAAATTCCTGAAGGAATTAATTGCAACTTATATGTATTCCCACTAAATGTAATGGTATGACCTGCATTATTTCCTCCTTGAAAACGGACGATCATGTCAGCTTTTTGAGCTAGATAATCCGTCATTTTTCCTTTACCTTCGTCGCCCCATTGACTTCCCATAATTACAATTGATGACATACGTAAAAATCTCCTAGTCTTCTATTTAGATTTAATTCCGATGTAAGTTTACCAATTATTCTCGTTATTAGTCAATAAAAATACGAATATTTTTTATTGAAAAACCGTTCTTAGATTTTATATTCAAAATTAGTTCGTTAAATCATTACAAAACAAGAAAAAAACACGAACAATATTATTAATGTTATATTCAATAGGTTTTATTAGCAAATTCAGGCAAAAGTTATATGATAAAGACAGAAGATCTTCTATTGATAACATTTATATAAATTGTTACAAGTAGTCTCAGGCCTGCTACTTAAAGTGTCATGGCAAATGTAAGGAAGGAGAGGTAACATGCTTACCATCATCAAAAATGATATTATTCCTATTCTTATCATTATGCTGTTAGGCTACATTTGTGGGAAATTTCACTTTTTTGACAATGATCAAAGACAAGGACTTAACAAATTAGTTCTTAATATCGCTCTTCCTGCAGCTTTATTTATTTCAATTGTTAAAGCAACACGTAAAATCTTTGCACAAGACATCGTGCTTACTTTAATCTCTGTTATTGGAGTTACAGGATTATTCATGTTAAGTTACTATTTGGACAAATTAATGTTTCATCGGACAACTCAAGAAGCTGCTGTTTGTGCGTTAATCGCTGGTTCTCCAACAATTGGATTCCTTGGTTTTGCTGTTTTGGATCCAATTTATGGTAATGATGTTACGACTAACCTAGTTATTGGGATCGTTTCAATCGTTGTTAATGCGATCACAATTCCAATCGGATTAGCTTTAATTAATCAAGGGCAAGCCAAAATGCGTGCAAAAGCAGTTGCAAAAAATAATGCAACAAATGTGAAAAGAGCTCCTCAAAAAGTTGCCCCTAAAAAAAGTGATACAACTTTAGTAGATACATCAGCTATTCCTAATGGCGTTCCCGTTACAGATGCTGAGGCTAAAGCATTAAAAGAACACGGTGTTAAACGTGAAATCGACTTGGCACGTGCTGAGTTTGAATACACAAAACTTGAAGATAAAGATAAAACTCCTTCAGTTTGGTCATCAATTATCAATGCGGTTAAACAGCCCGTTGCGGCCGCCCCATTACTTGCTGTAATTTTAGTTTTAATTGGAATTCGAATTCCAGCATCATGGGCTCCTACGTTTGATTTGATTGCCAAAGCTAACTCTGGAGTTGCCGTTTTAGCTGCTGGGCTTGCTTTATCAACCGTTAAATTTTCAATTGATAAAGAGGCTTTATGGAATACTTTTTATCGTTTATTCTTAACTCCTGCAATTATTGTTGCTGCTGCATATTTATGCGGAATGGGACCTGATCCAAGCAAAATTTCAATGCTTTGTTTAGCGGTCGGCTTACCACCAGCATTTTCAGGAATTATTATTTCAAGTCGTTACAATATTTATGTTAAAGAAGGCGCTAGTTCAGTTGCCATTTCAACAGTTGGTTTTGCTGTTTCTTGTATCTTCTGGATTTGGGTATTACCAATTATTGCCCATATGTTTCATTAAAATTAAACAAAAAGAGACTGTTTTTGATATGTCCCCAATTGGGACATACTTCAATTAACAGTCTCTTTTTGTATATATTTTCCACTTCTTACTTGAGATTAATTTTATAAAATCCTTCTAAAAAGCGGTTAATTGTCTTTAATTCATCAGCATTAAATTGCTCCATAAACGCATGCTGTTGTACAGTTAAACTCATGACACTCCTCTTCTCAATAAGCTTTACAAGAAACCATTATTTCAAAAAGTAATACCTTGATAAGTTAAATAGCTCTAAAACTGTTGTTTTCTAACCTACAATTTTAGAGCTATTTATTTTATATCATCATCTTTTACTTAATTGCTTTCTTTAAAATTGGAATTAAGATCCATGCAACAAACGTTCCTGCAATTCCTTGAATAATGTTCATAAAAATTCCTAAAGTACCTGTCTGGATATTGTATAAGATTGAGTCTGAACAAAAATAACCTCCAACCATAACAATAATTCCAACAATCATTGTGCCAACTTCTTTAGATATCGTTTGGTGTTTAATTTTTTGCCAAATCAACCCTACAACTAATCCTTCTAATCCATGCACAATTAGTGAAAAAAACATATACTGGCTATATCCTGAAATTAAGTCCAAAACAAAACCAGAAATGGCACCGGTAAATAAGCCTGCCCAAGGTCCATAAAGAATTGCCGCAATGAAAATCCCAGCATCACACAAATTAATATTTCCATGGGTAAATGGAATTGGAATAATTAAAATTCGGCTAATTACAATGTTCAATGCTGTGAGTAATGCTGTCACAGTCATTGTTTTTAACTTACTATCTTTCATTGATCTGCCCTGCTTAATTCAAACCATGATCAACTTTATTTTCATCACCAAATTCATATAGTGCACGGTGACCACCAATTAATTTTGGCCGTGAATATAATCCAGTAACATTAGCATCGCCTACCATGTGATGGTTTAATCTTACAGGAACTTGAACAAACCGCACATGCATTCCAATATCTGTTCCGCCAATATCAATTCCGCCATCAGCAACAATGTGTTCTACTTCAACTGGATCTTGCATTTCTTCATAAGCAGCTACTTGAGTGCCACCACCTGCATGCATTGAAGGACAAACTGAGACAATTTCAAAATGATGCTTTTCAGCAACTATGCGCTCCATCAATAATGCTCGGTTAATATGTTCACATCCTTGAATGGCTAAATCAATATTTCGTGGTTTTAAAAATTCTTGGACTGTTTCATAGACGGTTTTACCAATTGATAAAGCTGAATCTGTTCCCATCCATTCGCCTCGAATCATACTTGTGCTACATCCAAGCACAAATAAAGAACCTGGCTTTAATTCAAATTTATCATCATTAAAGTAATCTGTTAAAACTGCTGATAAGTCTTGTTTAATTTGCATTAAATCAATCATTTTTTAACACCTCTAGATCAATTTTCTATCACGTTGTAAAATACGCGTTATATCTATTCCTAATTTTAAATCATCTGTAGATAAATGGGTATTTTCAACTACTGCTTGCATTAATTGCATAATTTCTGGAATGGCATCAGTTAAGTCCTCATCTTGTGCTAATTTTCCTAATAAAGTTGCTGCAAAGGCATCTCCAGTTCCATAAAAATGACCGGGAATTTTGCGCAAAAAATATGTTCCATGTGAAACATTTGCATCCCAAAAACAACCAATGCGCTCAGTTTGTTCAATTCCCGTTACAATCACAGTTGCTTCTGGCTTCAAGTATTTCCGTAGCTGATTAATTCGTAAATTCAATTCACTTTCAGTTAATTGCTCGCTATATGGCATTTCAGTTAATAAAGCTAATTCTGTCATATTAGGTGTTACTACATCTGCAAATTGTAATAACTGACGCAGTTTGCGCATATATGCATCATCCAAATTCGGATAGTATTTTCCTTGATCAGCCATTGCTGGATCAATTAACAGCAATTTAAAATCGTTGATGAGTTTACTTTGAAGTAATTCATCAACTAAATCACTTCTTCCAAGATAACCAACTAATCCATAATCTTCTTGTTTTTGAATTTGCTGATGAGCAGTTTCTAATGTGTGATTAAGCCATTTGTTCAAAGAAACACCATAGTGACCATCACCTACTTCACTTTGAGTTGCTAGTAATTGCACCGGAATTGATAATGCTCTTAATCCAAAGCTAGCAACAATTGGAACAGCAACATTCATTGAAATGCTACTTAAACTTGAAAGATCTTCTAAAATCACTGCATTTTTGATGGTTCTTCGCCTCACTTTTACTTTATACTTCAATTTTAAACTATATAGTAAAGTATTTAAATATACTTGCTTCCTTCACGCACACTTAGTTTGCTCAATTTAGATTGATTTTTACTAATAAAATTGCGTACCCATTGAGGATTCGTTTTAGAATAGTCACGTAATGCCCAACCAATTGCTTTATTAATAAAAAATTCACCTGAACCTAAGTTTGCCAAAATAACTTCTTGAAGTAATTCTGAGTTAGTTTGCTCTTTAAATGTAATTTGGTGAATAATCGCAATCCGTCGTAACCAAAAATCTTCGTCAACTGCCCATTTACGCATTAATTGTTTAACTTCTTCATCTCTTAAAGTTAGCTTTCCAATTACCTTATTAAAAGAATCAACTGTGTCCCACCATGATTTAGTTTGAATAAATTTTTGAATGTGTGCAATGTCTTTAGTTTCAATAAAGTTTTGCATACGTTCTAAATAATTGCAAACTAAATATTGAAATTCACGATGTTCATCTGCGTAACATTCATCTAAAAATTCCCAATCAATTTGTTTTAGTTTACATTCTTCTTTCAAAAATTCACGATAAATTTCCTTTCGCTTAGGTGTTTTAATCCCGTAAAATTCAAATTGATTTCGCATATACTTTTTCATTGCAATGCGATCTGCTAAATTTGAATTTTTTTCAAACATCATTTTAAAAGTTTCGTATCTTAATGTCATCTTTCGCTCCACTAATAATAAATTTTTTGAACTTCTCCTGAATAATAAGTTTGAGCTTTTCCATTAGCTGTTTGAATAGTTAATCCTCCATCAGCACTTAAATCTGTTACCAATCCCTTAATTTCTTTTCCTCCAACTTGAAGAACAACTTCTTTTTGTAATAAATTTAATAACCGTTTATATTCTTTCATATAACGTCCATCTGCATAGTTATCAAAAATTTTAATGAGATGATCAATTAAACTTGCTGCAATTTCATTAATATCAGCTGGAAGATCCTTTCCCGCTGCTTGGGCAACTTTTTTTAATTTAGAAGGAAATTTTGTGGTTGTTAAATTTATTCCTGTTCCAATTACAACCTCATTGGGTGCTAATGATTCTAAATCAGCAGTAGCCTCAGTTAAAATCCCTGCAACTTTTTTATTATTCAAAAAAACATCATTAACCCACTTCACTGAAAAAGATTGTTCTGGAAAATACAGTTTAAGCGCTTGAACGACTCCCACGGCGATACTTGTTGTTAATAATGATGGATTTAGCTGTTCTTTTAAAGGAAGTCCTAGACTTAAATATAATCCTCCGTTTGCAGGAGAATAAAATTCTCGTTTAAACCTTCCATAACCGGCACTTTGTTCTTCAGCAATGACTGCTAAAGGAGCAGTTAATTGATGAGTTGTCATGTATTCTTTTAAATATGTATTGGTTGAATTAATCGTTTTAAAAGTTTGTACGTGAGCTTTTACCTTTAATTTGGATTCAATTAAAATCGCATTTAATGCATATCCAGGTAACAACCGATAACCGGCACTTTTTTTACTTACAATTTCAAAACCTTCGTCTTGCAACGCTTTAATATGTTTCCAAATCATTGTGCGACTGATTTTAAATCGGTTAGCAAGTTCATCACCAGAAACCCATGTCTTTTGATGTGCAAATAGTAAATTTAAAATTTTTTGTTTTGTACTCATTGTCAACTTCCTTATATAACTTCTGTTTTATTATTATACTATAATATGTCTTGAAACTTATATTTTTGTTCATCTATTGTTAACTTATTGTTTACTTATTTGTTAACAATGTGTATAATCAAATCATATCAAAAATAATGAGGTTTATATTATGAAACATCAAACTAAAAATATTGCTCAAATTGCACTTATGACCGCAATTATTATTGTGCTTGGATTTATTCCACCAATTCCATTAGGCTTTATTCCCGTCCCAATTGTTTTACAAAATTTAGGAGTAATGCTTGCTGGAGCAATTTTAGGTGCACGGAAAGGAACTATTAGTGTTGGTTTATTTTTATTAATGACCTTACTTGGAATGCCTCTTTTAAGTGGTCATAGTGGTGGACCAGCATCCTTTTTTTCACCATCTAGTGGTTATTTATATGCATGGTTGGTTGCACCTTTCTTAATTGGAATCACTTTAAAACACTTTAATGTTAAAAGTTTTAGCATGACATTTGTGATCGTTTGGCTATTTGGTGTCTTGCTAATTGATTTAACTGGAGCATTTTGGCTTGCATGGTATACTCATACAGAACTTAAAGCAACCTTAATTGCCAATTTGGCATTTATTCCTGGAGATACCATTAAAGCATTACTTACTGCTTTAATTAGTCCCCGAATTAAACGGCAAATTGCATAAATCACCAATTTGAAACTTTCTCATTCAGTGACTTAAATAGTATCACTATTTTAAACATGGTATAATTAAGATGTAAACGTTATAGTTAACACCTTTACCTTGTTTAGAAATTGAGGAGTTTCACATGAAACATATAAATTTAAAAGTTGCAGGTGCTGCTTTAGCAGTAAGTTTTGTATTAGTTGGTTGTCAATCTTCAACTGAGCATCATCAAGATAATAATGATACAAGTAAAGTTCAAACTTCTAAAAAAACAAGTCAAAGCACACAGTCTGCGAAGTCATCAAGTAATTTAAATATTAGTAAATCAGTTAATAATGCAGCTACTTCAAGTCAAACAACGCATCCAATTAGTAGTTCTGCTAAAACTAATGAAAGTACTGCAAGTTCGACTTCAGCATCCAATCCTTCCGTTGAATCGAATCGAAACTTAACAACTGCTCAACTGAATGATTTAGTGTGGCAACAAGTTAAAAAAACTCAAAAAGTCACCGACGCTCAAAAGCAAAATTATTCATTTGAAAATACTACTCAAAATGGATATGCGGTCGTTACTGTACGTGAAAACCATTCTGATGATTCAAATGCTAATCCTACAACATCACCAACTGTGGGAACTTATCGTATCGATCAAAATGGTAATTTACAACAATATAATGTCGTTTCAGATTCATGGAATAATGTTAATTAATGAATTGACTTTCAATGATTGTTTTTACGCTCATTGGAAGTCTTTTTTGGTATACTAAAAGTGTAAATTACTTAGATAAAGGGAGTTGTTTTCAATGAAAAAAGGATTACTAATGGTACCAGTTTGGATGTCGCTTGGAATATTACTGACTGGTTGTGGTAATAGTAATAAGGAATCCGCTTCAAGTTCAAAAGAAGCTAAAACTACTGAAGTGGTTTCTAAAAAGGTTCAAGCAAACTCATCAACTAATCATGAAGCCCAAACTTCTTCACAAAAAGAAAAAAATCAAGAAACGGCTTTATGGAATGATGAAAAAAATCAAAAACTGGCCACGTTCATGCAAGAATGGGGAAAATCCATGAACCAAACTTATGAAAGTTTTGGTCCTAATCGTAATACTAATTTTTATGGATTAAAGTTCCCCGCTCAACTTGATCAAACTTTACTTAAAGTTAATCAACAAGAAGTGTCAATGAAATGGTCAACCAATGGAACAGGTGATGCTGATTACAACATTGTAGCGATTTATAGTGATAGTCAATCAGCAAGTCCAATGAGTGCACACCTATATTTCTTTACCTTCCATAATGGTAAACCCGTTGTGTTAGTTACTTCTCAAACTAATGGAAATGTAACTAAATCTACATCTAATAATAAAGATGATGGCCTCTTTTTCAAAGAAACTGAAAACAAAGATTTGAAGAATGGATTTGCAGAAATTGTTGCTGGTAAAACTCCAACAATTTCAAATAGTTCAAATGCTGATAATTCCTCAGCATCACAACGTTCAACTCAGATTGAACAAAAAAATACTGCTGATAATTTTCCTGAAAATATGCAAGGAGAATGGTTTGCATACAGTCCTTATGAAGATAAGATTATCACTTTAACAATTAAAGATAATAAAATTACAAGTGAAGGAACTACAACTGAAGTTCATAAAATCACTGAAGCTGAAAAGAAAGCCAATCAATCTATTAACGCAGATCAAATGAATGATCAACAAAGAAACTGGGCATACTTTAATCATATTGATGGTTGGTTAAATGTTTATGGTTGGTATCAATCTGCAGGTGATGGAACATACTATAAAGTTGTTAATGAACAAGTTAACGGGCAAGCAACCCCTGTTTTAGAACAAGCCAGTGGTGCAACTATTAATGTTAATTACAAATTTTACCGTTCAAAAGAACTTGCAATACAACAAAAAAACAGTTCCTCAAGTTCAACGCCTGCTGCTATGCAAACGGTCAATGATGATTAAATTTACAAAGAAAATACAAAATGCTGTAGCGATGCCACAGCATTTTTTAATACTATTTTCAAGAATAGGGACTATTTAATTTTTAATGCTAAACAGTTGCGCCTTCTTGGATAGTATCCTTCTTGTGAACTGCAAATTTTACTTTCCCCTTAAAATTCACAAACAAGAAGTATCCGTTCACTAAACCGAAACAAAACAACAATATTCTCCCGTATGTTGCCATTTTTTCATTACTAATTACTTTTCCCAAAAGTAGTCTCTACTCCTGATTAGTTAATACCTTTTCATGTTTAATTGGTCCCCTACGGCTTTATTATAATATTATTTTTATAACAAAAATAATATTTATGCATAATTACATCAAAAGAATCAGATTTGCACATTTAATTATCTTTAGCTACTATTAATATAAAGTCTGACTACTTTACTGAGGAGAAAACCACTATGAATTATGGCAAAACAATTTCAAATATTCGCAAACATAAGCATATCTCAATTGAACAAGTTACTCATGAAACGATTACTAAATCTTCATATACTCGTTTTGTAGAAGGAAAAACACAGCCTTCCGTCAATAACTTTGTTAAACTTCTAGAAAATTTACACGTAAATTTTGAAGAATTTTTATATATAAATCGCGGATTCAAACCTGATTATTTTAATGAAATGGGGGATGAAATTCGAAAAGCAACTTTGCGAATGAATGTTGAAAAATTGCAAGAAATTCATGATACTTTTGCCGTATATCATCAACAAGAACCTGATCATGAAATTTATCATCATTTTGAATGCATCACCCAATTAATTTTAAATTTTATTCGGCATGAACCTTATGATGAAGCTGCTAAGCAAGTAATTTTAGATTACTTACTTAAATGTGACATTTGGACTCACTATGAGCATAATATGTTTAATAGCGTCATTTTTATCTTTAGTGTTGATGCCGTTAAAGCAATGGAAAGCCGTATTATTAAAAATTTAGACAATTATCAACTAATGCATGCTTTTGGTAATGAAAGTTTTCGCACCTTAATTGTAATGCTTGCTTACTATATTCGCCATCGTGATTTACTTGCTGCCATTAAAGTGATTAGTAAGCTTTCAAGCATTGAGTTACAGCCTAATATGATTTTTGAAAAAACACTATATAAATTTTACTCTGGAGTAGTTTTCATTCTTTCCAAACAAGAAAATGGCTATGATAATATCAAAACCGCACTTGAGACAATGAAATTAACTGAAGCCCATGAATATCTTTATGCCATGGTTCTTTCGCTTGAACGTCTTTTTGATACATATGACTTTGAAAGCAAACGACTTAGAGAAATCATTGCCGAGTACAAAGTCAATTAATCTACTTTTAATGCATCCTATTCTATAATTATTTATGTAATCAATAGAAAGGATGTTTTTTATGACTCAAAAAGATGCTCGTCAAGCAATTAAGCAAGTTAATGTCGGTTGTTCTAGTATTGCATGGGACACAAAAGATGGTAAACATATTTGGGGAAGAAATTTTGATTTTAATTCAATTGCAGAATCGTTCACAATGGTAGTTCCACGTAATTTTGAATATTATACTTCTGGAACTGAATTTGATCATAATTTATCACTTGAAAATGTTGTTAAATCAAAGTATGCAGCCGTTGGTTTAGGAACTATGTCAATGAAAACCACTCCTGTTTTTTATGATGGAATCAATGAAAAAGGATTAATGGGTGGTCAATTATACTATGCGGATTTTGCTTCATTTCCTGATGAAGTCAAACCTAATTCTAAGCCATTAAATCCCGGGTTCGTAGTTTCACAAGCACTTTTACAATGCGCATCTGTTGAAGAAGTCATCGACCTTTTAACTAAACAATATACTGTAATTAATGAAGAATTGGCAGGAACATTACCGACAGTTCACTGGGCTTTTTCAGACCGTTCTGGCGAAACAATTATTGTCGAACCTGATAACCAACAAATGACCATTTATCGTCATACTGCCGGAGTTTTAACCAATAGCCCCTCATATGATTGGCATAAACAAAACTTATTATCATATCTTAACGTTCAAAACACTGAATTTCCAGATCGAAATATGGATGGTGTTGAAGTTAAAAAGCCTTTTAAAGGCACCGGAGCTTTAGGTTTACCTGGTGATTTTACCGCCCAATCGCGGTTCATTCGTGCTTCATTTTTAAAATATTATGGTATTAAAGGAAAAAATGAAGATCAAGGAATTGAATACTTTTTCCACTTACTTGATAATGTTGCCATGCCTCTTGGAATGATTAAAGTCGCCGATGGTGATGATCCTTCTGCATATGATGAAACCATTTACTCATCCGCAATGTGTGCCGAATCTAAAAAATTTTACTGGAGATCATATGAAAATTCACGGATTCACTGCGTTGATCTTAGCTTAGAACTTGATAATTCTGACATCAAGTTGATTCCGTTAGAAAATAAAGCTCCTGATTTTAAATTTATGAAATAATTTTTGATATAACAATATTTTGTAGGTTAATTTAGGAAAGAATTTTTAAGTGAGCAAAGACAGATTAACTGCCTTTTTATGCAGTAGTTGCAATTGTAATGACGGTGTTGGTTTTAAGTTTATGGAACCATCAAGTGCAACAATTGCTGCAATCATGGAACTTCACAAGGAATACTTGACCTGTACTGTTTCATTTTTTGTTTTAGCAATTACGTGGCATAATTTGCACAATACTTTTCAAATTGTTCAAAAAATTAATGGGCAAGTTCTTTGGGCAAATACATTACTTCTTTTTGTAATTTCGTTTTTCCCATACGTAGCTACTTTTGTTAGTAATAATTTCCATAGTATTGTGGCCGAATATTTTTATGGAATTATCTTCTTTTTAATTTCTGTAATGTATGTGTTACTTTGTTTCACACTTCACCTTGCTGACAAAGATAATCAAGCACTTTTTAAAGTTGTATATCGCTCTAAAAAATTCGCAATTTATTTTGCAATCCAAGTTTTAGAATTCCTAGTTGGATACTGGTATCCCAAAATGGTAATTCTACAATTTTAGCAACGGCCGTTTGGATTGTTCCTGAACGCAAAGCCGAAATTGTGATTAAACAACAACGTAAAAGTCAACGTGAAAAACGTAAAGAACAAAAAATTATTCGCAAAACATTGCTTAATGAATTTAAAAATCAGGTTGAAGATTCCAAGCAAAAAAATAAGCATAATTAACACAAAAGAGACTGAACTTCATTATTTGAAGGACAGTCTCTTTTAACTTTGTTGTGATTCCATTATTTAACCTCTAATCTTATAGATCGCGATTGTATTTTAAGTTTTGCATTAAAGTAACAATTGAACCAAATTCGCGATTGTGAACTAATGTGTGTAATACTTTAATCATTATTAATTCCTCCTTTACTTTAACCATCTTTATGGTAACACCTTTATTACAAAATAACTGATTTTTGCTTGAATTCTAATGAAATTTTTAGCTAAAATTTGCAACTTACTTGTCACCTTACATAACATCGTTTAATCCTTTGTGCCACAAGGAATTGCGAGTTTTACAAAAATGAGAATTTGGTCGCAAAAAAAGAGATTGCTGATAATTCTAACAATCTCTTAATTTTTTAGTTCTCACTTTAAAAGTAGTCACTAAAACTGACTGGTTCAGTAATCAATGCATTCTCAAATTGATTTAATTCATCAGTTAAGAGGGGTTGAACTTGAATTTTCTCCATTTGAATTGCAACTGATAGCGGCATTGCTCCTAAAAAGATTGCAGCGAGATCATTAATTTTTCCTTTAAGTTGCCACTCTTTTTCAGTTTGAATGCATTTTTGAATACCAACTTCCCACTTGGTATCATTAACTGCTAAAAAATCATCTTCAACTTGGATACAAATTGAATTAAAATCATTTTTAAAAGGATATTTGGAAATAAATTTTTCAAAATTAACAATTCTTCCCATCATATATGGTTCAACTGAAGTTTTAATCTTAGCAGGTTCAAGTGAACGAAAACCTTGATATTTATCGGAGTAATCTTCAAAAATGAATTTTTCAAACATACTTCCATGAGCACAAACAAAATTAATTAATTGCTCATACGCTGTCATGTTTTGATATTGAAATTCATGGACAATTAACCGATTTATTTGGCGTTCATAAATAAGATAACCTTGAGCTTGCTTGTTTTCGTCAAAGTAAATTGCTACATCCCAATTATTTTTAATTGTTAAATAGTCCCACCACCAATGTTTACGATGCAATTTGCCATTTTGAACTGCAACATTTTCAGTATAAAATTTAGTTAGGTACTGCAATCCATCTTTTAATGTTTCACGTGTAACATATCCTTGTTTAGTATTTTTAAATGGACTTAAATCTTCAACTGCAATTTCATATGTAATTTTATTTTCAACTTGTTCATAACCAAAACGGCGATAGTAACGATGAGCAAATGGGGCTAAAAATGATAGCTCATAACCTTCATCATACATATCTTGTAAGGCAGTTTTTAATAATTTTGAAGCATATCCATTCCCACCATATTCTGGATATGTCATCACATCTCCAACTCCGCCCATTTGATAATTTTGATGATTTAACGTAATTTTAAATGGCAAACGGTAAAGTGCGCTTACAACATTTTGCTGCTCCTTATCCTTAATTCGAAAAACTTTTCCATGACTAGCTCTTTTTACAAAAAAATCACGTCGATTCAAATTATCTTGGCGGTTAAATGCATATAAGTATAGTTGATAAAGCGAATCCATTTCAGATTGCTTTAAAATTAAATCTTCCATTTTCATTCCTCCTTAAAATCATTTACATTAATATGATAACGCTTTCTATTTGGTAAGTATAGACATCTTTAAATAATAAAAAGAGATTGCAACTTACGTTACAATCTCTTTTAGTTCCTTTAAAATTAATTTTGACTTTCAATTTTAGCAGCTTCATCTTCTTGATGCTTTGCAAAAGTTTTTGCAATTGTTAACAAAATCACAACTACGTTCAAAATGCCAATAAAAATGCCAAGTTTTTGACTTTTTTTCATAAAAATCCACTCCATTCATCTTAAGTATATCATCATTAAATTTTAAAAAACACTAATTTCAATTCCACTATATCAATCTTTTATAATACTTTATTTTTGATATGAAAACGCTTATTTTATATAATAATAAGTGGAGAGTTACATAACAAAATGCACCCAAATTTTTGTTTCCCCTCTCCAACTTGAAAGGGGATGATGCTTTATGCCAGAAGATGTCTACCCAGATAGTGAAGTTTGGGATTACGTCCAAACTGAATTGAAAAAAAGAAAAATCTCTGCTAAAGAGATTGCTTATCATGCATGGGAACATCAAAAGCAATTTAACGATGATTTAACTGTAGAGGAAGCCGAAATGGCTGTCCAAAAGGTATTAAAAAAACGTGAGGTCCGCAATGCTTTGATGGTTGCTTTTGCCATTGATAATTTAGCCAGTGAACATAAACTGCCTGAACCGTTGCAGACAATTATTGCAAAAGACAATCCTTGTTTTGGTGTTGATGAAATGCTTGCAATTAACGGAATTGCCCAACTTTACGGTTCAATCGCCGTTTCAAACTTTGGTTACCTTGATGTGCATAAATCAAATACAGCCAAAAAGTTAGATTCCGCCCAAAAAAGCGGTGGTCGAATCGCAACAATGTTTGACGATTGCGTTTCAGCTATTCAGGCTTGTGCGGAAGGCTACTTAGCCCACAATTTAACTCGAGATGACTTAGACTAGGAGAATATATTATGAAATTTAATAAAGTATTTGTTTTAGGGGGAACAGGCTTTCTTGGATATTACACTATTCAGGAACTATTAAAACATGACATTAAAGTGAAGACACTTTCTTTACCCGCTAAGAAAGATACTGTTATTAATGATACAAACCCATTATCCGGATTTAAAAATGTTGACTGCTTAGTTGGTGATATTAACCACATGAGTGATGACGAAGTAGTAGATATGTTAACGGATTGCGATGGATTTATCTATGCAGCCGGTGCCGATGAAAGAGTTCAAGCAAAGATTCCAGCTAAGCGTTTTTACTATGAAGCAAACGTAATCCCTACTCAACGAATGGTTCATCTTGCAGCCAAAGTTGGTCTTAAGAAATTTATTGTGTTTGGTTCATACTTCTCGGAAATGGCGGAAAAATATCCAGACACACACTTAAAAGACTCACCATATATCAACACCCGTTTACTTCAAGAACAGCTTGCGTTTGCTGAAGGTGAAGGTAAAATTGAAGTTTGTGGGTTACGTTTACCATATATTTTTGGAACAATGAAAGAGCGAATGCCACTTTGGAAAATGTTTGTTGATCGTATTCGTGACAATGATACCTATCCTGTATTCAAAGGTGGCACTGCATGCGTAACTGCTAGTCAAGTCGGCCAAGCAGCCGTTGGAGCATTGTTGTATGGTCATCATCGTGATACATTTGCGATTGGCGATATCAACATGACATATGAAGAATTTGCAAACATCATTAAAGATGAGTTGCACACAGATACACAAATTCCAGTTTTAACTCTTGAGGAAGGTTTGCCACAATATCAGCAACTTGATAAATCTTTGGCAGACCAAGGACGCGAAAGTGGAATTCATATGGAAATGATTGCACATGTCCAACAAAAATTTTGCTATTTAAATTGGGCAGACACATTTCCAAAACTTCATGTGAAACGTACCGATATTCGACAAGAATTACGTAAGACGATTCGTTATATTATTGAGCTTGAAAATCAAAAATAAGTTTCACGTGAAACAAATAAACCGGCTAAATACCTAGCCGGTTTATTTTATCCTCTCTTCTCTCCATAACATACAACCGAAAAAAATACTTAAACCTATTTTCTCTACTCTACTTAAAATTTCTACAATTTTTAATATCGCCCAAATCATTAAAAACTGTATTAATTTATTTTCATTATCTTAAAAGTTTTTCTTATTCGCAATACCTTTGGTAAACTTTTTTAGATTATTTATCTTTTCATAATTTTCATTAATATAATTTAATCTTTATTAGATAGAATCTTAAAAAAACACTTACCAATCAATTTCCGTAATATCTTGAAGTGCCTTTTTTACATAATTTT
The DNA here is from genome assembly GCF_053711055.1 of Ligilactobacillus sp. LYQ135. Taxonomy (NCBI): domain Bacteria; kingdom Bacillati; phylum Bacillota; class Bacilli; order Lactobacillales; family Lactobacillaceae; genus Ligilactobacillus; species Ligilactobacillus sp. LYQ135. Next base: position 285,798 of record NZ_JBSJYT010000001.1, read on the forward strand.
GCTTTTGATTTTCCGCTTCGACTGCTTGTTGATTAAATGTAAATGTTCCGGTTTGAAGCAATTCTTCATATAAATCATAGTACGGAATCTTACGTTGGCGTGCGATTTCAAGTTCCTTTTCTAAATTATACGAAACATTCCGTTGAGTCCATTCGAAAATACTATGCTTTTCAACGATTAAAATTCCATAACTTGCCATTCCACTAATATCTAAGCGATCTGAAACTGGCATTCCAACACTTCCAGGATTAAAAATGTATCTGCCATCATCTGTCATTCGCAAAATATAGCGATGCGTATGCCCATATATTCCAACATCTGCATTTGTTTGTGCCATTAATTCGTCAAAATTGACCTGATCATTAGTTGGATAACTAAAATGACCGCGGGGTTGAGTCGGAGTTGCGTGAAAAATATTAAAATTAACATCTTCAATTTTAATTTCTGTATTTAATGGTCGCTCAGCTAGCCATTCCATTTGCTTTTTACCTAGTTGTTCACGATCATATGCTGATGTAATGATTGCCATAATTGCTTTTGGATTATCTTCAAAGTTAGTAAAAGTATGGTTGATTAAGTTATGATAAACTTCTTCATGATTACCTGTAACCCATGCAAGTGGTTTTAATTTTTGGAGGGCTTCTACACACTCAAGTGGTTGAGGCCCGCGATTTGTAATGTCACCTAATACAATATAATCTGTCACTTTATTTTTCTTAGCATCCGTTAAAACGGCTTTGAGTGCCTCAAAATTTCCATGACTATCACCTAAAACTGCTACTTTTCGCATCTATCTTTTACCTCGCTTGTCAATTTCTGTACTGTTTTTATAATAAACTGGATTTTGATATTCAAATGAAGTTGTTTGTAGCCAATCAATCAACTTTTCTCCTAAAGAATGCACCATTTCAAATGATTTTTGAATTTGTGCTCGACTAATTTGGTTAACGTGAATTCCAGCTGTAATGACACAATTTCCTGGAAGAAATTTTTTAATTTGATCAATCAGTTTTTCAGCAAGCATTCCATCTTTATGAACACGTCCATGATGACTTTGAAAATTTTTAACAGTGACTTCAGCAGTCTTAGTGTCATACATCACGATTGAACCTAAATGTGGGACGTCGCCTCCTGTAATTTCGATTAACAAATCTTGATTAATCATTTGAGCATCTAGTTGAATTGTAAAATTTAATTGCGTGATTTTAAAAGTACGCTTACTATTCATGCTGCATCCCTTCCCACCGTGTGCCTACTTCGTTTTGTATTCCGAATGCATCTAAAATTTTCATCGTCTGTTGTTCCACAATGTCTTGAATAGTTTGCGGATTATTATAAAAAGCCGGTACCGGTGGAATAATTTGCACACCTAATTTGGCAAGTCGCGTTAAATTTTCAAGATGAATCACACTAAGTGGTGTTTCACGTGGAACAAGAACTAACTTACGTTGTTCTTTAATCGTTACATCAGCTGCACGTGTAATTAAGTTATCAGAATATCCCATAGAAATTACCGCAACGGTTTTCATACTTGTGGGTACAATTACCATTCCATCAGTTTTAAAAGAACCACTTGCAATGCTTGCTCCTAAGTTTTTAAATTGATGCATTTCGTCAGCTAAATTTTGAATATCTTTAATTTGATAGTCTGTTTCTATTTCAATATTTTGCCGTGCCCACGGACTTAAAATTACATGAGTACGCACATTTGCAATTGCACGAAGTTTTTGCAATAAGTCAATTGCATAAACACTTCCTGAAGAACCTGTAATGCCAATCACAATATTTTTCATAACCATTTCCTTAATCTAAATATTTTTGCCAATCATCCACTTTTTTGAAAGATGCACGTTTAAACTGATCTTTCATATCAAACGGAACGGTTCCATCAATAATTGTTTTACAACTCATCCCCGCGAAACGAATTGATTTGGGATCATATTGAGGACGTTCTGATAGATCAAGAGGATGATTACGCATTCCAGGTAAAACAATTATATCTTGATCTCCTTGAAAACGTGTATTCATAGTCCAAACAACATCATTCATATCAAAAATATCGACATCATCATCAACTAACCACACCGTTTTTAATTCTTTAAATGCAGCAAATGCAAGTAAGGCCGCTTGACGTTGAATTCCTTCATCCGCTTCATTTTCTTTATGTACTTGAATAATTGACATTAATTTTCCCCCACCACATGATGGATTATATACATTTTTAACTTTATCTGGAATGGCTTTATCAACCATTTCCAAAATACTTGCTTCAGTTGGAATGCCTGCCATTGAAACGTGTTCTTCACTTGGACCAATTGTGGTTTGCATAATTGGATTGTTTTTGCGATGAGTGACGGCTTTAACTTTTACAACATTAACTCGAGTTGCCTTACCATCATATCCTGGATATTCGGGCATTGCAAAACCAGTATGAGTATTAATATCCTCTTGCATCATTTGATTTGGCATAATCTCTGCTTCAATAACATATTCAGCACGGGCAATGGCCATTTCATCAACAGTAATTCCCTTAGTAATTTGAACTCCTTCTTGCCGCAATGCGCCAGCAACATTTAACTCATTATATCCTAATGGCGTAGTTGGTGGTTCAAATGTACATCCAATTGTAATGGCAGGATCAAGTCCAATGCTAATTGTAATTGGCATTGGTTTATTTAATTTTTCATATTCCTTTTGAAAATGCCCAATATGTCTTCCTCCAGGCATAATGTACATGCCAATTGTATCTTTATCTTCTAACACCATTCGATGAATCGTGACATCACTCATTGTTTTATCAGGATTAGACCCCATTACTACTCCCATTGTAATATATGGTCCTGCATCAAGAGGTGTGTTGGTTGGTGCTGGTAATAATTTACGAATATCAAAATCGGGATCACTTGCTTTATGAACAACCTCTTGTACTGGAGCATTTTCACGTGAAACAATCACTGGAGCAACTGGATGTTCAACTGAATCTTTTAAAAAACGTCCTAAAGTTCGATAATCATGATGTAAAATCTTGCCAACGCGTTTCCGACTGGCTTGAATTCCAATTAATACACGTGAATTTGGAAATCCTTTTACATTGTTAAACATCATTGCCGGACCTTCTTTAGTAGGACGTTCCACCTGCACCAATATAGCGATAGACTCCTGCTAATTCTGCATTAGGGTCAACTGCTTTATTAGTTTCATGATATTGCCCGGGTTCATTTTTTAATTCTCTCAATATTTTTCTTAAATCATATGGATCCTTTGGAAGATTCATAAATATCGCCTCTTTTCATTTATGTTTTATTTTATAACAAATCTTCAATTTTTCTCAAAGGTTAACATCAAAAAAAGGCTATGACGTAAGTCCAGCCTCTATTTTTATATCCGTATAATCATATCCTCAAAACAAACGAATATGTCCGTTTATTCAAAACCTTCCGAATCTTTACTGCGTGATTAGTTCGGATTTTCCTTTACAGTATACCCGTTTCTAGTGTTTTGTCACAACTTCTTGAATTAATTTATTCGTTAATGACGCTTTCGCCATTAGTTTCAATGACTTCTTTATACCAATCAAATGAATCTTTTTTCAATCGTTTCATTGAGCCATGCCCTTCATCATCACGATCAACATAAATCATGCCATAACGCTTAGACATTTGACCTGTTCCTGCTGATACTAAATCAATGCAACCCCATGAAGTATATGCTTCTAAGTCCACTCCATTTTCAATTGCTTTATTCATCGCTTTAATATGTGCTTTCATATAGTCAATGCGATATGGATCATGAATTTTACCATCTTCAACTTTATCAATCGCACCTAGTCCATTTTCAACGACCATCATTGGCAATTCATAACGATCATTCATCATTTCTAAATAGTATTGCAAACCAGTTGGATCATCTGCCCATTCCCATTCAGAATAATGTAAGTATGGATTTTTAGCACCACTTGAGAAGTTGCCACCAACCTTTTCTTCAATTTGATGAGTCGTTACTGTACTTGACATGTAATATGAGAAAGTATACATATCGACTTTTCCGTTTTTCAAAACTTCAAGATCTTCATCCGTAATATCTAATTTAACATCGTGTGCTTGCCATAAACGCTCAGCATAAGTTGGATACTTTCCTTTACATTGAACATCTCCACAATAGAAGATGTCTTCTTCCCAAGTATGTCGATTTAATAAAATGTCCTTTGGATCACATGTAAGAGGATAATTTGTAATCCCACAAATCATGCAACCAACTTTATTTTCAGGATCAATTTCATGAGCTGCTTGCACTGCTTTGGCACTTGCTAAAAATTGATAATGAAGTTTTTGATAAGTATGTTGGTATTGCTCATCTGTAACATGCTCATTTTCCCACTTGAGAAACATTATAGTATTATTAATTTCATTGAAAGTTAACCAATAATGAACTAACCCTTTGTATTCTTTGAAAAGAGTCTTTGCAAATTTCATATATAAATCGACTACTTTCCGATCTTGCCAATCATTATATTTTTCTTCCATTGCAAGTGGATCATCAAAGTGCGAAATTGTTACTAATGGTTCAATGTTATATTTATGCAGTTCTTCTAAAACATCCCGGTAAAAATCTAAACCAGCTTGATTAGGTTGATCTTCTTCACCTGTTGGAAAAATACGTGACCATGAAATTGACATTCGAAACATTTTAAAGCCCATTTCAGCAAAAAGTTTAATGTCTTCTTTGTAATGATGATAAAAATCAATTGCTTCATGGTTAGGGTAATATTCATCTGGTAAAACTGCTCCAACTGCATCTTGCGGAATTGTTAATCCTTTGCCTGTTTTACCGTCTTTAAATTTATATGTTACTTGTCGAGGTGTATTTAAAGTTCCTGCAGTTGTAACATCAATTCGAGTTAAACCACGTCCATCAACATTATATGCCCCTTCGATTTGATTAGCGGCTGTTGCGCCACCCCAGTAAAAATTCTTTGGAAAAGCCATTGTTCATTCCTCCTAATTTAATTGTAATAATTCATCGCCAGCTTTAATGGCACCTTCTTTAACTTGGTTAATTTCGTGATAATTCTTAGAATTAGTTACGACCATTGGAACTGTGGTCTCATAGCCTGCATCTTTAATTGATTGCAAGTCAAATTTGATTAATGATTGTCCACTTGTCACCTTGTCACCTTTTTTAACCAAAGTTTCAAATCCTTTACCTTGAAGTTCAACTGTGTCCATTCCAATGTGAATCAACACTTCAGCACCATCTTTAGTTTTAAGACCAATTGCATGTCCTGTAGGGAAAGTCATTAATACTTCACCATCAGCAGGTGCTACAATCGTATTATCACTTGGTTCAATGGCAGCGCCTTTTCCCATTGCACCAGATGCAAATACTTCATCTTTAATACTTGCTAATGCAACTGCATTTCCACTTACAGGCGCCTTTAATTCAGTTGCTTTGTTATAGTCAATCTTTGTTTGTTGTGGTTGTGCACCTTTTTCTTCATCATCGTCATAAATTTCATCTACAACTGGAGCAGGTGCCGCTGCAGTAGCAACTTCTGGTCCATCAACTGCGTTTTTACCAAATAAAGCTTGTAAAATGAAGCCAAGAATAAATCCAACGATTGAAGCAATTATAACGCCCCAAAATCCCATGGTAATTCCTGTTTTTGGATTAATGAAAGTTGGAAAAGCAAAAATTCCCATTCCTCCCATCATGTAACCCACACCTTTAAACGCACCGATAATTCCACCTGTTACAGCTCCAGCGATACAACTTAAAATAAATGGTTTCTTACGTGGAAGAGTAACTCCATAAATCGCCGGTTCAGTTACTCCAAAAATCCCAGAAACAAATGCTGGAAGAGCAACTGCACGTAATTTTTGATCCTTAGTTTGGAAAACCATTGCTAAAACGACTCCAATTTGGGCAAAACAAACTGCTGTTGAAAGTGGTAAAATTGGCATATATCCCAAGGCAGCTAAATTTGCCATTGCCATTGCAACAATTCCCCAGTGCAATCCAAACATAACGAACACTTGCCAAAAACCGGCTAATAAGACCCCTGCTAAAATTGGACTAAATCCATAAATTGACTTACATACAAACCCAATTGCATTACCTAACCAAGTTGCAATTGGTCCAATTACAATTAAACTTACTGGAACTGCAATTAATAACGTAAAGAATGGAACTAAGAATAGTTTAACTACATCTGGAATAATTTTACGCATCCATTTTTGTACATGACTTGCGAACCATACTGCTAAAATAATTGGAATAACCGATGAAGTATAAGTAGCAGCAATTACTGGAATTCCTAAGAAAGTAGAGTGAATTTCAGATTGCAAAAAGGTTCCTTCAAATAAAGTAAATAGCACATGTTTGCTACTAGCCATTGCAACAATTGATGGGTAACACATCACTGCTCCAATTGTAATTCCGATATATTTATCTAAATTAAATTTCTTAGATGCACTAATTGCTAAAATAATTGGTAAGAAGTAAAAGAACCCATCACCAATTGCATATAAAATTTGATAAGTCCCAGATGATTGAGATATCCATCCTAATGATGCAAACATTGCAGCAAAACCTTTAATCATTCCAGCTGCACATAATGGACCTAAAATTGGTGTAAAAATTCCTGAAATTAAATCAACAAAACGATCCAACATACTCATATTGCTTTTATCTTCGTAATCATCAGGAACTTCGCCACCACCAGAAAAGCCACCGATTTTTAAGAGTTCATCATATACGTCTGCAACATTATTTCCAATGACAACTTGATATTGTCCGCCTGCTTTAACTACTGAAATAACTCCATCAATGTTTTCAATTTCTTTGTCATTTGCTTTCTTTTGATCCCTTAGTTTAAACCGAAGTCGCGTTGTACAATGAACTACACTAATGACATTATCTTTACCACCAATGCCTTTAATAATTTCGTTACATAATTTTTGATAAGCCATGATTTTCTCCTCCTTTGAAAGCAAAAACCCAAGTTTAATTTACATACATGAAAAAAGACCATCTTAATTCATATAGATAAATCAAACTTGGGTTAATGCCTAATCGTATTAGTAACACACCTTAGTTTGTGTGGCGATGAGTAACACGCCAAATATGTAATATTAAATAGACACGATCATCAGGATTTAATTTCCATCCCGTTTTCTCATTTAAAAAAGTATTGATTCGTTCAACCGTTTTGCTTTCTTTCGGATACTTTTCTTCCATCACCGTTAAAAGAGTTGGATCAAGTTCTTGATTTGAACGCTGCTCTCCACTAATATGTTGAATCATGAAAGAACGTAAATGCTCAATAAAGCGATTATAATTAAAAGATTCTTTATCAAGTTCAATGTGATATTCATATTGAACAATTGATACAATCCCTGAGATCAACTGAGTCACTTTTACGGTATCCTGTAATTTTGTGCCATCACCTTCAGCATTTAATAAATGGTAGGTCATAAAGATCTTTTCACTTTGAGGTAACTTTACGTTGGCTTCCTTTTCAATCAACTTAATTACTTGATCAGCAATTTCATATTCTTTTTTGAAAAGGTGTTTTACGCTCCAGCGCACCGTTCCGTCAGGAATATCAATTCCATCTAATGAGCGTTTCAAAGCAAAATCAATATGATCTACAAGAACAAAGTACTGATAATCAGAGAAATGAATTTTACTAATTTCTTCAACCAAATCAACTACCTTAGTAGTAATCTCAATGGCTTGCGGACGAATATTTTCAAACTCATCAATATCAGGTGTTTCCGAATCAGAAGCAATAAACTTACGGACAATTTTAGATTCATCGACCAAATCACCGCAGTGCTTTCCAAAACCAATCCCGTTACCAACGATTACGAACTCTTTCCCCCGCTTATCTTTAACTAATGCTGCATTATTATTAAAACTTTTAAGATATTTCATCACATTTTTCTCCTAATAAAACAAAAAGTCCACGTTTAAAGTGCTCAAAAACTTAAATCAAGTATAACACTTTAAATGTAGACTTATGCCTGATCGAATCAGTAACACGTTCTTTACAATTATTATATTACCGTTCTATGAAAACGCTGTCAATAACTTTTTACATCTTTTTTAAATTTTAAAGTTAGCTTTGATTCGATCCATTTGTCCTTTACGTAAGATTGAAATAATAAAGAATAAAGACATTACCGCACAAATTCCTACAGTAGTCCAATTTCCCTGTGAATTAACAACATTAAATGAGTTAGTTTGAATAAAACCGTAAGTATCAATAAGTCCATGAAAAAGGATCGCTGACAATAATGTTCCAGTCTTTAAGTAAACAATTGCTAAAATTACTCCTATAAAAAATGTATATACTACTTGAATAAGTGTAGCTAATGCAGACTGATGTTGTATATTGATTATATGAATTAATGCAAAGAAAAAGCTACTAATGAGAATGGAAGCCCAAATTTTATGAGTTCCTCTCCATACTTCAATTATCTTGCCTAAAATAATTCCGCGAATAATCAATTCTTCTGATGTCGCAACTGCAAACGCCGTTAAAAAACTAAGTCCTAAGTTATGGGCTTTATGTTCAAAAATAATCATCATAATGCTTGTTAAATAGATTATATAAAAAATATCTGTTAGGTATGATTTAAAAATTCCAGTTAATTTACTATATATTTTAGCTTTAGCATACCAGCGATTTAACAGTAAACTAAAACCTACCATTAAAATTGCCATTGAACCAGTTGCTAATAAAATTCCTTGTGCTGATTTTACTGGAACTTTCATCGCAAGCGGTACCAATCCCCCACAAATATTAGCGACTAAAAATCCAATAAACCAAATCATTGTAATTAAAATTGGTTTACCTAAACTTGAAAATGCATTTTTCATCTAAATACCTCCTTGAAAAATGTCTTTTAAGCTTAGCACACTCTTTTTAAGAGGACTGTAAAATATCCTTATAAGGGAGTAAAAATATCAAAATAAAAAAGATGCGATTATCAATCGCATCTTCTAGTTCAAATTTTCAACTTCCCTACAAGGAACTCCACTGGCAATTTTATTAGCTGAAATATCCTTAGTCACAACACTACCACTTTCAATAATAGTGTTATCACCAATGGTAATTCCAGGTAAAATGGTTACGTCATTGCCAATACTAACATTATCACCAATCGTAATTGGCTGTTCGCTACACCAATGATTAGCTCTTTTTTCAGGATCTAATGCATGATTGGAGGTATACATTCCAACATTACTTCCAATATTAACATTGTCGCCAATGGTGATAACATTACAATCAATCATTTTAACATCATTACCAATAATTAAGTTCTTACCAGAATAAAGATTAAAACCAAATTCAGTAATAAAGTTATACTCAATTTGAGCATTTTCATCCATTTTGCCAAACAATTCTTTTAAAAGATTCAAATCTTGGCTCCGGTTATATTCACGACATATATAAAAGGCATAATTACGGGCTTTTTCAATCAAGGGATCATAATCATAATAAAGTTTACCTGAATTTGTAATTGCTTTAACATGCTCAATTTCTTCTAATGTTAATTTTTGATGCGTATTTAAATCCATCTGCTCACATCCTTTAGTAACATTATAACTAATGGTTTCATGTGAAACAAAAACTAATCAGCTTCTTCATCTACTCTTTCGTCAAATTCATTTAATGGAATCATTGTCTTTTTTTATGGTTACTCCAATACAATGCAGCAATAAATAGTACTGCAATCCAAACCACTGAAACCAACATTGGAATTTCTGTTTGTGGTAAGAAAACAAGTAAACCAAGAAGGGCTACAAAAAATACAATTGAAATCCAATCAGTAAATGGATAACCAGGCATCTTAAATTTAAGTGGCTTAACACTTGCATCTTTTTTGACTGCTTGGCGGTATTTCAAATGACAAATTAAAATCGAAATCCATACAAAAATGAAATTAATTGCCGCTACACTTGCGATAATGTCAAATACTTTATTAGGAATTACATAGTTTAAAATCACTACTACTAATAAAATAAATGAAGAAAAGTGCAATGCATTGTTAGGAACCGCTGATGAACTTAATTTCATAAATCTTTTAGATGCATGTCCAGCTTTTGCCAACGAATAAAGTGAACGACTTGTACTGAAAAGTGCACTATTGGTTGCTGAAATTGTCGCAATGATCACAACAATATTTAAAATTGTAGCAGCTCCAGCAATCCCAGCACCTGAAAAGACTTGGACAAATGGACTTGAAGATGTTGTAATCTTATTCCAAGGATAAACTGTCATAATTGCTAGCATTGAACCAATATAAAATAATCCAATTCGTACTGGTAAACTGTTAATTGACTTAGGAATATCGACCATTGGATCCTTAGTTTCACCTGCAGTCAATCCAACCATTTCAATACCTGCAAAGGCAAAGGCAATCATTTGAAATGATTGAATAAATCCAATTGCTCCTGTTGGAAAGAAGCCATGGTAAGCAAACAAATTTTTGAATGATGCTACTGATGAACCAACTTTAGCATGCGTTGTTACTAAAAATAAACTTACGCCAATCAATGCTAAAATTGCTAAAATTTTTACCATTGAAAGTAAACTTTCTAGTTCACCAAAAACACCAACATCAATCATATTAGCCAATAATAAACAAACTAAAATAACAAGTGGTGGAATCCATTGAGGTAAATGTGGAAACCAGTATTTAAAATAAATTCCAGAAGCAGTTAAATCCGCCATTGCAGAAGCAAGGAAACATCCCCAATACATCCAACCTACAACAAAAGCAAATTTTTCTCCTAAGTACTCTTCCATAAAATCAATAAAGGAATGTTTGCTTAAGTCAGATACTAATAATTCACCTAAAGCTCTCATCATAAAAAATGAGAAGATTCCAAAAACTAAATATGCAAGAATTACTGAAGGTCCTGCGCTTCGAATAGCAGATCCAGAACCTAAAAATAATCCAGTTCCAATTGCTCCACCAATTGCAATCATCATTACATGACGACTTTTTAGCGAGCGCGATAACGTTAATTTCTCATTGTCACTTTCATTCATCAAATCTCTCCTTTTAAGTAGTTACATTAATTCTAAATTACATTTAAATTAAAATCAAATTAGAGATAATCTTATAATCGAAAATGAACGAATATTTGTCGTCTTAAATTCTAATCTATATTTAAAATTTTGGTGTTTTAACAACTTATTATTCTATATTCACTTAAGATGTTTAGTTCATCCAATAATTTTATTATCAAATTCTAATATTCTAACTTTTTTTGCACTCTTTTTTTCGTAGTGCGCTATAATAATTTCAACAAATTATTTTGAGGAGATTTTAATGAGAGATTTAGCTGCCAAAATTAATGCGTTCACTAAAGATTACCAAGTATTTAACAGTCAAACCGATATAATGCATCTTGCTCACCAATATGCACTCACTAAGTGCCATCAATATAATGAAACTGTTAATCAAAACCAAGGCTATCATGAAAAGTTGTTAACATCGTTATTTAAAAAATGTGGTAGTGATTTGTATATTGAACCTAATTTTTATTGCGAATTTGGATTTAATATTGAACTTGGCAATGAGGTTTTTTTGAATCATGATTGTATTTTGCAAGATTTTGCTCCCATTACAATTGGTAATCAGGCTAACATTGCTCCTAAAGTTGGATTTTATACCGCTGCTCCACCTAAAAAAGCTAATCGCAAACAACATGACTTAATTGCACGGCCAATCACACTTGAAAACAATGTATGGATTGGTGGCAATACCGCTATTTTAGGAGGAGTTACAATTGGTAAAAACTCAATCATTGGAGCTGGAAGTGTAGTTACTAATGATATTCCTGCTAATTCTATTGCAGTTGGTAATCCTGCTAAAGTTATTAAAAAATTAGATTAGTGTTTCATGTAAAACAAAATTAAATACATAATAAACAGATTAAGATGGTGCTAGAAAATTTGATCCGATGAAATCTTGTTTTCTATCACTTTTTCTTTGCGTTAAAGTGATAAATGAAGTTGACATGTCATAGGCTTTTTTGACACTTGATATCGCATAATAAAATGGCAACATCATTTGAATATGCAAAACAATTAGACAAATCAATTGCACGTGCCTTTCCCTTTTTAACACATGTCTTTTTAGTGTTGGTGGAATTGGCAAATTAAATTTATATCCTAATATTACATTTATTCCTTTTGAAAATTATTTTCGCGCTGATCATGAACTTGCTTGGCGCAAAAATTCACATTATTTCGCTGCTATTAAAACGTTTATCGATTTTATTAAAGAGCACGTTTAATTTGTTCTTTTAGTTCCATTGCGACTTTATGAACTTTTGGGATATTATTAATTACTAATAGAAACCTTACATATAGCAATCCACACAATCGTCGCTTCGCTATTACCCACTTTAATTTCTTTTTTAGTATGAGCATAAATGAAACTAACTTGAAAATTCCTGTTCTTCTAATGAAAGAGATTCACGTTGATAGAAATCTTCTCAAAAAAGTGATCTGTAAGATGATCTGCAACAAAAATCACTTACATGCTCTAGTAGATTTGATAATAATTTACGAATTTCAGTTCCATAAAGTTTCTTTTGTACATTCTTACTAGATTGAGGATCATTTTGTTTTGGAATAAATTCTTTTGTGGATAAAGCTTGATGCGCTGTCTTCAATGCAGCTTTTGTACGTCCAATGCCACCAATGGAGTCAAGCTATTAAATTACTTCCAAAATTTTTTCTTGAGATACTCCATTTTGTAAGACTTTTCAACGTATTGTGGCAATTGATCAATTAATCCTTGAAATGTAGAAATCACAATTGGCAATAAACTTTGAATTTCTTTTGAAACAGAAGTATCTTTGAAAGCTTTTAAATAATTCTCAAAAATTTGATTAAATTGCTGATCTTTTTTTCTATAGTTATACTCCTTTAGCCCAATTCTTCAAACTTTGGAAGTTTCATTTGGACGTAATTTTTATATTGATTGATTTGCTTGTTCATTTCAGTTTCATCCATTCGCATTATATTTTTCATTACAATATGTATAAATCAAAATATGCTACGCATGCCTATTTAATTATAATGGAAGTCATAATTGTAGTTTCAGTCTCATGGTTAACATTTAAAGTTGTCCACTATTCGAATCAACTTTCCAAAATCATCTTGGTAGGAATCATTAGTGGACTATCAAAAATTTTGTCGGGTTTTCTTCGTTACTTAATTGAAGGTTTAGTGGTCGGCATGCAAGGAAATAAACTAATCGCCATCGCGGTTTTATCCATGCCAGCAAGTGTTGTTACTGGAATTGCAATGTCTGTAACTGTTCCTTTATTTTTTGTAATTTTAAATAAGGTAATGAAAATTGTAGTCGTAACTAATTAAGGTGACAAAAAACTGCGACTTACGTCGCAGTTTTTTACTAATTTTTTGTGTTTTCTAAAATTCCATGTAAGACAAAATCACCATAATATTTAAGTCCATTTTCATTTGGATGGACATTATCTTCATAGAACCAATCAGTTTTTCCATTAGAGTAATTATACCAATCTAATACGTGTAAATTTGAATACTGTTTAGTTGCATTACTCAAAGTATCATTAACTTGGTTTTGCCATGAACGAGTTGGCACATGCACATTCAACCAGTAAACTTGACGTTTGGGTCCAATGATATCCATGATTTGTTTTAAATCATCATCTTTGATTTCCCCATTGGTTCCTAAACTTAAAAGAACATTAGGTGCCAGTTGATTTTTATTTTTCAAATCTTGCAAAATTGCAGGTGCATCTTTAGCCTGACGACCTACTTTAGCATCAATATACATTTGCGGAAATTCCTTTTGCAATGTTTCCGCAGCATCTGCCATTACTGAATCTCCTACACCGGTAAGGGACATTGATTGTGCCACTTTTTGTCCTGCAGCAGTCACTTTACCATTTTTATCAATCAGCTTTGCTTGAGAACTTTGACTTGTTGATGCTTGTGATTTACTTTGATTTTTTAACTTAGCATTATGTTTTTTAACTACTTGTTGATTAGCTGCAATTTTTTGTTGTAGTTGTTCGCCTTGAACAGTTGACTTGTTATTCGCCTTAGGTTGTACAAGTGCGCCATATGAAGCAATTCCAAAAATAATTACTGCACTTGCAACCATAATTTGCATTTTGCGCATTTGCGGATTTCTTTGAAAAATTAACCGCAATTTTTTAAAAGCATTCTTAAAATTAGTACGACGTAACGGATATTCAATGAACCGATATGAAAATTCACTAATCAATAAAATAATTGTGATTTCAATGATTGCATTGATCCATGGATGATCACCAACATTTTTAACTGCAGATTCATAAAAAACCATTACTGGATACTGATAAATATAAATTCCATAACTTCTTTTCCCAATCCAAGTAAATAATTTATTTGTCATCAATCGGTTCAAATCCGCTCCAGGATGAGCTACCGTTGCTACAAAAAACATTGAGATGATTGAAAAAAGTAACATTCCACCCCGATAAACAAATGGATCTTCACCACTCATCGTCATAAACATCACTAAAATTAAGAAAAGTGCACTCACTCCGACTACATCTAAGGTAATTCGATGAGATTTTTCTAAATTCTTTTTTAAACGCACACTTGGCCAAATAAATGCTAGTGCTGCACCTAAAAGAATTGAAAACATCCGCGTATCAGTTCCATAGTATACTCGCGAAGGATCATTTCCTGGGTGATATAATCCTGCCATTAACAATGCCGAAAAAGCTGCAGCTACTAAAACTCCTAACCCAATTTTCTTTTTATCCTTGACTAATTTAAGTGCAAGCAACAACACAATTGGCCAAATAAAGTAAAATTGTCCTTCAATTGAAAGTGACCATAAGTGAGTAAATGGACTAGGCGTTCCAAATTTATCAAAATATGATTGATGATGCATAATTTCATACCAATTATACACATATGTCAAATTGGTCGTAATCACTGCCCGAATATGCGTCAATAAAGAGCGTTGGAACAATGTAATATATGCAGTTGTTGTAAAAATCATTGCTACTAAAGCAGGATAAAGACGATGAATTCTTCTTTGATAAAAGCCTTTAATACTAATGTCATTATTTTGATTCCATTCTTGCAACAATAAATCTGTGATTAAGTATCCTGAAACTACAAAAAAGATGGGAACTCCTAAAAAGCCACCTTGCATACTTGTTGGTAAAAGGTGATAACAAATAACACCGATAACCGCTAAGGCGCGAATGCCATCAAACCCCGTAATATACCGACTACTCTTCAACCTTTTGCTCATCTTAATATACTTCCCTTTTAAAATTTGATACCTCTACAATAGCACGTTCTTCCAGGAATTACATTATCTTTTCTTAATTAAATTTACTTTGATTTACTCACTAATAGTACAAAAAGAAGTTGTGACAAAACACTAGAAACGGGTATGCTGTAAGAAAAAATCCGAACGAATCACGCAGTAAAGATTCGGAGAATTTTGAACTTACAGGCATGCCCGTTTGTTTTGGAACACGATTATACGAATATAGAAATAGAGGCTGGACTTACGTCACAGCCTCTAGACTAATCATTTTAACTATTATTTTGTTAATAAAACATGCAATCCAGCAGCTAAAATACCACCAACAATTGGACCAACCATTGGAACCCATGCATATTTCCAGTTAGCATTTCCTTTATTTGGAACTGGTAAAATTGTATATGCTAACCGTGGACCCCAATCACGTGCTGGGTTTACGGCAAATCCAGTTGTTCCACCTAAAGCCATTCCGATTGCTGTAATAATCAAACCAACAATCAATGGTTTTAAGCCTTGAGTAAAGTTTCCAAGATTTAAAAGTGTAAAGATAAAAATAAATGAAGCAATCATTTCACTTAAAAAGTTGAAAACTGGATTGTTAATTGCAGGTGCAGTTGCAAACACACCAACTGAGTTACCTTCATTTTCACTTCGAGTTGCTTTAAATTGTGGGTAGTATTGCACTAATACAATTGCAGCCCCAACAAATGCACCTAAAAATTCACCTGCTAAGTAAGGTAAAACTTCATTCCATGGGAATAAGCCACAAATTGCTGTTCCTAATGTAATTGCTGGATTAATAAATCCTTCTGAACCAAGTGTTCCAGCTACATATACACCGAATGTAATTCCTAATCCCCATCCAAGTGAGATAAATAACCAGCTTTGACCGCGGTTATATGTGTCTTTTAAATTAACACCTGCCCCAACACCGCAACCAATTGCTGTTAAAATCATTGTTCCAAAGAACTCTGCGATAAATCCTTGCATGATTTACCCTCCCATATTGAAAATAATAAAATTTACAATCTATGTTAAAAGATTGAAAGCATTTTTCACAGCCACTGAAAATTATAACTGTTTATTTTCAAAAATACGAATGATTTTCTTTAATTTTAAAAAAGATTAATATCCCATTCTGAATATATGCTAAAATAGCATTAGCATTTTGAAAGAGGTTATTTTATGAGTTTTACAATTTACTTAGCACGACATGGACAAACTATTTTAAACAAATATCGGCGTTTACAAGGATGGTGCGATTCTCCGCTGACTGATCAAGGAGTCAAAGATGCACAAATTGCTGGTGAACACTTGCAAAATGTCTCTTTTAATGCCGCATATGCTTCTGATACTTTAAGAGCAATTCGCACAGGTGAAGAAATTTTAAAACAAAATCAAAATGATACTCCTAATTTAAAAACAATTCCTTATTTCCGTGAACAAGGATTTGGCTATTTTGAAGGAAGCGATTCTGGTCATACATGGGTAATGGCAGGTGCACCACATGGAGCAAACACCTATTATCAAATTTTAGATCAACATGGAGCAAGTGCAACTCGAGACTTTCTTCATGAAGCTGATCCATTCGGCGATGCAGAAGATGAAAAAACTTTCCAAACACGAATTTCAGAAGGATTTGAATATTTAAAACAACATCATCATAATGGTGAAAATATTTTGCTTGTAAGTCATAGTTTAACAATTCGGACAATTGTTGATCGCTTTGCACCCGAATATGATGCACCTAACAATGGCCCTAAAAATGGTTCAGTTACTAAATTAACAGTTATTGATGATGGTCAAATCTTAGTTGACTACTACAATCATTTTATGGATGGAGAAAAATACTAAAAAATCTGCAGTTAAACTGCAGATTTTTTTATTAGCCAAACATTTTAACTAGCGTTTTTCCAATGCCATCATGATTATTATCATCAAGTGAGATCATATTAGTCGCCTTTTTGATTTCATCACGTGCATTTTTCATTGCTACTGCGGTTCCCGCAACGTTAAACATTGAAAGATCATTTTCTTCATCTCCAAAAGCAATTACATCTTCTAAATCAATTTTTAGCTTTTGAGCAAGTGCTTGCACCGCATTTCCTTTACTTACATTTTTAGGTAAAAATTCAAGGAAAATTGGACCACTGCGGACAATTTGGTACCTATCAAAATATTCAGCTGGAATTTCTTCAATTTTCTTTGAAATCACATCAGGATGGTCAGTCCATAAATACTTTTGAACATTTTCATTTTCCAAAAATTCATAACCAGAAACTTGGTAAAAATTTAGCCGACTGTCTTTGCGATCAACGTCAGCATATACTGACATATCACCATTAACAACATAGGCATTACTTTTACTAGTAACAACTTCGCCATTAACATTTAATTGGCGTGCTAATTGATCCAGTTGAATCGTTTCTTCATCCGTTAAGTAATTTGCAGCAACCGAGTTTAATTTTTCTAGTGAATATACATTTCCCCCATTAAATGCAATTGCATACTGATTTTTTCTGCCCCATAAATCAAGCTCTTTTAAATATGGCTCTAATCCCGTAATAGCACGACCAGAGCAAAGAACAATTTTAAATCCTTCATTACTTAATTTCTTTAGTTCATGTTTAGTTTGAGGCATAATTTCCTTTTGATCATTGATCAAAGTTGCATCAATATCAATTGCAATTAACTTTGTTTTCATAATAAATCCCCTTCCGCTTTGTAAGCGTTTTATAAATTTTATTATATCTAATAAACAAAAAAAGACAAGAAGCATTCATCTTCTTGCCCTTTAAATTTAATAAAGATTTACTTAGCTACATTGTCAATTGCTTTTGCAACCGCATCTTTTTCAGCTTCAACTAAGTTAACTTTACCTTCAATGACTTTAATGTCCATTTGAATTTCACGTGTTAATCCTGGAGTATTAACTTTTGGTTCAAAGAATTGTTTGAATTCTTTATAACGTTCTTGCGTATAGAATGTATTAGCAGTATATGTGATGTAAGTATGGAATTCCATATCACCACCAACAGTCTTAGACATCCAATCCCAGTTATTTCGCATCCAATCCCAAGCTGCTTGTTGGCCATCATTGTTTTGAAGCAAACCAACATACCATTCACGTAAGTCTTGCGGTTTAATTGTATCTGCATTCTTAAATTGATCAAGAAGTTCTTCAATGAAATGCTTATCTGAAGTTGCAGTTAAAGCTGTACAAATATCACGTTGATACATTCCATCACTTGTCTTGCGATATTCATTTAATAAAGTATTATACAAATCTTCATTACCATAGTTAATAACTTCGCTCATCATTACATATGGTCGTACACTTGCAGGAATTGTGGCAATCTCATTTTTATGTGCATTAAACATTTCATGAGCTGCTTTAATTGCCTTTTCGTTTTTAGCATATAATGCTGCTTTTACAATTGTTGGCCGCCCTAATATTGCATCATTATCATCATTGTCTTTAGCTTCAATTCCTAAGCGTTCAAATTTCTTTTCACTTAATTCATTAACAAACTTCTTCAAGTTCTTCTCATCATCAGAACCTGGTTTGACAAACTTCTTCAAATCATCTGCGATAGCAAATAAGGCATCATTTACAATGTATGAAGAACTATTATCAAAGTGACTCATTAATGGAATTAAATCAGCATAAGAAACATCACGTCCTTGTGCTAACAAATGCATGTCTTGTAATAATTCACGTTGACTAATTGAATCTAATTCATCAAGATGAGCTAAAATATCGTCAAGTAAAGTTTGATCATATTTCACAATAAAGTGTGAGTTATTATCAATATTTAAAACAAATGGTTTATTGTCATTTTGATTCTTCAACTCTTCATAATTGCCTAAATCAAGAGTTTTTTCCTTCATAATAGCAGGAACTGTCTTGTAATTACTATTTAAAGGAATTTGCCATTGCCGTCCTTTATCTTGACCTTCACCAATAAAGAATTGCTTTTGTGATAATTGTAAATTACCATCAACAATCTTAGCAGTTACTACTGGATAACCTGGTTGATTCAACCATGATTTCATAATTGAACTTACATCAATACCAGATGCATCACCTAATGCTTTCCATAAATCATCACCAACTGCATTGCCATATTTATGTGCTTCAAAGTAGTTCTTTAAGCCCTTGCGTAAAGCATCGTCACCGATTAATGAGCGGACCATTACAAGCATTCTTGAACCTTTAGCATAAACAATCGCAGCATCAAAAATTGCATCAATATCAGCGGGATCTTCGACTTCAACGTGAACGGGTTGAACTCCATCAATCGCATCCCGATTCAATGCCATTGGAACTTCTTTTTCTTGGAAGACTTCCCACATATGCCATTCAGGATGAATTGCATCACTTGAAACGTATTCCATCATATTGGCAAAACTTTCATTTAGCCATAAATCATCCCACCACTTCATTGTAACTAAATCACCAAACCATTGGTGTGCTAGTTCATGCGTAATATCAGTGGCATTGTGTTGCTTAACACTTAATGAAGCATTTTTTGGATCTAATGTTAAAAAGGCTTCACGATATGTGATCAAGCCCCAATTTTCCATTGCACCAGCAGAAAAGTCTGGTAAGCCCAATTGCCATGAATGTGGCAATGGATATGGAGTTTCATAGTATTTTTCGTAAAATTCAATTGCATTCTTTGCAATGTCTAATGCAAAATCAAGTTCATCTTCCTTGTGAGCTGGAGATGCATATACTCCGATTTTAATTCCATCATCAGTTGTTGTTTGTTTGCTGACCATTTCACCAAAGGCAAAGGCAATCAAGTATGAAGACATGCGCTTGGTCGTTTCAAAATAATGAACATGATTTTCGCATTTCTTTTCTGGCATATTGCCTAAAATTATTTCGCCTGGCTTTTCATCAAATTTAATGGCCATGTCAAACGTTGCTTTAGCTTCCGGCTCGTCAACGCAGGGAAAGGCTTGCCGGGCTGCAGTACTTTCAAATTGAGTTCCAATAATTTGCTTCTTTTTGCCGTTAACTTCATAATATGATGGATAAATTCCCATCATTGTATCAGTTAATTTAGCATTGAACTCAATTTCTAAAGTTGTTTTTCCCGTTTGGTCAAGTTCAATTTGAATGGCTTCAGCGCCTTCATCAACTTGGTATGAAACTGCTTGTCCGTTTGCTTTAACTGATATAATGTTCATATATTTTTCGTTGATCCCAATCTTTGAACTGACCGCTTCCCCTGTTACTGTGACTTTGCCAGAGAAAACTTTTTTTTCGCGATTAATATCTAAGAAAATATCATAATGCTTTGGTTTAAAAAAATTATACAAATGTTCTTTTTTTGTCATTTTTTTCACCCCTGTAATAATAAACCAATTACTTTCCAACCAACTATGTTGAGTATAGGTCATCTGGTTTCATTTTTAAAGTAAAGATAGCTAACTAGAATGCAATTCTTCTATGCCCTGTAAAATTACCTAATTTTATATCAAAAATTGATTTACCACTAAAAAATACATAGCTATAATTGTTAATATTTTTTAATGGGATTCCTTAAACATTCAGCTATTTAAATTTCAACCAATCGAGTCCGTCATTTGATAATCAATTAATCGATTTAACTCAACCGCATATTCCATTGGTAATTGTTTCGTAAAAGGTTCAATAAATCCCATGACAATCATTTCAGTTGCTTTTCTTTCAGATAATCCGCGGCTTGTTAAATAATATAATTGCTCTTCGGATATTTTTGAAACTTTAGCTTCATGTTCAATGGTAACATCACCATTTAAATTTTCATTGTACGGTAATGTGTTACTTGATGATTTATCATCCATGATAATCGTATCGCACTCGATATGGCTAAAAGAACCTTGCGAATTTTTACCAAATCGGACAGTTCCGCGATAATTTGTTTCACCTCCGTCTTTACATAAAGATTTGGAGATAATTGAGGATGAAGTATTCGGAGCATTGTGAATCATCTTTGCTCCGGTATCTAAAATAATGCCGTTACCTTGTAAATCTTTTCCGGCAAATGCAATTGATAACATCGTTCCGCGAGCATTTGCACCATCCAAGTAAACACTCGGATATTTCATCGTCACTTTTGAACCTAAATTACCATCGATCCATTCCATTGTTGCATTTTCCATTGCTCGTGCACGCTTAGTTTCAAGACTGTAAACATTGTCAGACCAATTTTGAATAGTAGTGTAACGACAAGAAGCATTCTTAAGAACGTTTACTTCAACAACGGCTGCATGTAAACTATCTTTAGAATAATTTGGAGCGGTACAGCCCTCCACGTAATTTACGCTTGCGTTTTCATCAACGATAATTAATGTCCGTTCAAATTGTCCAGAGTTACCGGCATTAATTCTAAAATAGCTTTGAATCGGAATCTTGCACTGGACATTTTGAGGAACATAAATAAAGGTTCCTCCTGACCAAACAGCTGAATTTAGTGCTGCTAATTTATTATCTGAAGGTGGAATTAAATTTCCCCAATATTTCCTCGCCAATTCAGGATACTTTTGGATTGCTGAGTCCATATCCGTAAAAATCACACCTTGCTCTTGTAACTCTTTTTGGATATTATGGTAGACCGCTTCAGATTCATATTGAGCTGATGATCCTGCTAAGTATTTGCGTTCAGCTTGCGGAACTCCCAGTTTATCGAATGTTTCTTTGATTTGATCGGGGACGTCTTCCCACTTTCGTGCAACTTTTGAAGTGTCTTTTCGAAAATAATTGATCTTTTCAAAATCTAATCCTGATAAGTCAGGACCAAAATCGGGCATCGGCATTCTTTGATAAGTTTCATAAGCTTTTAAGCGAAAGTCAAGCATCCACTGGGGTTCGTGTTTAATTTTAGAAATCATCTTTATTGTATCCTCTGAAAGCCCCGCTCCGGTCGTATATAATGGAACAACTTTATCTTTAAATCCATAAGGATACTTTTCTCCTAATTTAAGTTCTTGATCCATTTTTTTCTCCTTCAAAGCACGCCTTTAATCCACTCCATGGCAACAAGACACACTTAACACGAATTGGAAATTGAGTAACATTTTTAAACACGCTTGCTTCTCCTAAATCAGCCCAATCTTGCTTGGCTTGTAAATTTGTTACCATCTCAAAAAAAGTTTGAATCGTTTTTTGAGCTGTTGCTATTTGGCAATTTGTAATCAATTCCGTCATCATTGAAGCAGATGCTTTGCATAAAAAGCATCCATCGCCATAAAAAGAAATTTGACGAATACGGTTCTTTTTTACCTTAATGTTTACGATAATATCATCGCCGCAAGTAGAATTAAAAACTCGTTTTTCAGCAGTTTTAGCATTCAACATTCCGTAATTCCGCGGTTTCAATGCGTGTTCAATAATAATCGATTGATATAATTCATTTAATGCTTCATTATCCATAAACTTCAAAAAACTCCCTTGTTTGATCGATTTTTTTTACAAATTCATCAATCTCTTGCTTAGTGTTATAAAAATATACGCTTGCCCGACATGTCCCGGTGATCCCTAATCGTTTCATCAGAGGAATTGCACAATGATGTCCAGTACGGATGGCAACGTTTTGGACATCTAATACCGTTGCAACATCATGCGCATGAACTTTGTTAATGTTAAAAGATACAATTCCGATTCGCGACTGTTGGGGTGATGCATAAATCTGTAACCCTTGAAGTTGCTGCATTTTAGTCAAAAGATAGTCAGTCAATTCCTTTTCGCGATAGTATATATTCTCCATTCCAAGATGTTCTAAATAATCAATTGCTACTCCTAATCCAATTACGCCTGCAATATTAGGTGTCCCGCCTTCAAAGCACCATGGAACTTCGCGCAAAATCATTTCTGATTTAGCAACGTCATCAATCATTCCTCCACCATAGGTTTGCGGTTCTAAATCTTGAAGAAGAGCTTTTCTTCCCCAAAGTACACCGACCCCGGTTGGTCCAAGCATCTTATGTCCGGAAAAGGCAATGAAATCAGCATCCCATTCACGAACATCAAGTGGCATACTAGGAGCGGCCTGAGCCGCGTCAACCAAAATAAGAGCATTTTTTTGATGAGCAATTTTTGAGATTTCCTTAATTGGATTAATTGTTCCTAATACATTGGATACCGCTGCGACTGCTATAAGTCTTGTTTTATTACTAATTTTATCTTTCAAATCAGCAATATCTAACATATAATTACGATCAAAATCAACAAATTTAAGTTTTGCTCCGGTTTTTTTGGCAATCGACTGCCATGGAAGTAAATTACTGTGATGTTCCATAGTCGTAACAATAATTTCATCACCTGCAGATAATTGCTTTAGAAAAAAACCGTTGGCTACCCAATTAATTGCTTCAGTCGTTCCGGCTGTAAAAATTACTTCCCGCTCAGAATCAGCATGAATAAATTTTGCAACCTTTTGACGGACATTTTCATATTGCACCGTAATTCGATCCGCTAATGTATATGCTCCTCGGTGGACATTAACATTTTCATTTTGATAGTAATCATTTAATTTCTGAATGACCGTCTGTGGTTTTTGTGTTGTAGCTGCATTGTCAAGATAAACCATTTTTTGATGATTCGTAAAAAAGGGAAAATCACACCGAACTTTTTCAAAATTACAATTCATCTTGAATCCTCTTTTCAATTTGCTGATATAAAATTTTACGAATTTGTTTTGCTGGAATTTGTTGAATAATCGGGTTTAAAAATGAACAGATCAACATTCGCTGAGCTGTCTGGGATGTCAATCCTCTGCTCATAAGATAATATATTTTATTGACATCAATTTTACCAATGCTTGCCGCGTGGGCTGCCTGAACATCATTTTCATCAATTAGCAAAATTGGATTGGCACCTCCGCTGGCTTGAGGCGACAGCATCAGCAAGCGATTTTCTTGTTGGAGATTTGTTCCATGAGCACCTTTTTTGATCTTACCGATTCCATTAAAAACAATCCGTGCACGCTTTAAAACAATTGCCCGTTGTAACATCTTAGCAACCGTATTAGGCCGTTTACATATCACCTTTGTATTGAATCCTTGAACTTGCCTTTGACTAGCAAGCGTAATAACCTTTAAGTCGCATTGGGCGCCTTTTTCATTTAAAACAACATCACTTTCATTAATGTTGTTTTCGGAATTAAATGCCTCGACATTCCAAAATAATTGCGCATCTTGTTGCACATCGATCCGCTGCTTAAAATATGTAGTTGTATTTTGTAAATTTTGAATAGTACTTAGATGTAATGTTGCATTAGAAGCTACTGCAATTTCTTCAATAATTTTTCCGCTGTTTAATTCCGAATTTAAACTCTCAAAACTTTCAACCACCGATACAGAACTTTCATCATCAACTAGCATTACTAATCGATAATTTAATGACGTTGTTTGACAAACATTGATTTCAAGCGGGGCTGAAAGTGAAATCCCTTTGGGAATATAAATAAATAATCCGCAATCATAATGCTGATAGTTTTCAGCAACCAAATCATTTTCATCACTTGTAATAATCCGCCCCTGAATTTGTTGCGCTAAACTCGTCGGATCGCGCAAAGCTGCACGTAAATTTTGAATAACAATCCCTTTAGATAGCAACTCATTATAATTTTTAACCTCAACTTGGTTAACATTCCCCTTAATTTGCTTACCTGTAAAATTCCAATGTGAAAAATTAACCTTTTCAATTTCAGGTAATTTTCTTTTCTTTTTTTGATGATCTTTACTCAACATTCTCATCAATTCCTTGTTCATTAGTAAATTGGGCATACCCCGTTTTTTCAAGCTCTTTAACTAATTCAAAAGATCCTGTTTGAACGATTCGACCATTTACCATAATATGTACAACATCTGGTTTAATATAATTCAAAAGCCTTTGATAATGCGTAATCATCAATGCACTAAAATGGCTTGAACGCATTTGATTTACTCCTTGAGCTACTAATTTCAATGCGTCAATATCTAATCCTGAATCAATTTCGTCTAAAATTGCTAATTCTGGGTCAAGCATCATCAACTGCAAGATCTCATTGCATTTCTTTTCACCGCCAGAAAAGCCTTCGTTTAATCCCCGATTCAACATCTCTTCTGAAATATTCAAAAATGATGCGGTGGTTCTCAATTTTCGAATAAATTCCAAGACATTAATTTTTCCTTTCCGTGCGCCAACTGCTTCTTTGATAAAGTCGCTATTTTTAACCCCTGGAATTTCAACTGGGTATTGCATTGCCAGAAAAATTCCATGGCGAGCGCGCTTATCAATCGGCCAATTATTAATTGGAATATCATCGATTAAAATTTCACCATTTATAATCTGATAATGAGAATTTCCCATAATGGTTTCTGAGAGGGTTGATTTACCAGTACCATTAGGTCCCATAATCGCATGGATTTCACCAGCATTAATTTCTAAATTAACGCCTTTCAGAATTCGTTTGCCCTCAACTTCAACTTCCAAATTTTTAACTTTTAACTTTTTCATTATTTCCCCCGTTATTTGACTAATTTTGACCAAATATGAATTTGATTATCCTCTAATGATTTTTGAACATCAATAATTCGTTGATTCGAACTACCGCGAAACTGTAATGTTAAATCCTTTTGACTTTCAAGAAAACGCCCATCAACTAATATATCAATCAAAGACAACAGCTCTAATTTGTCCATTGATTCTTTCATTAATTCTTCCCATGTATAGCCAGTCCATGACCATATGTCTTTTTGATTGCCAAATGCTTTTCGAATTCGTTTAGCTAATCGTAAAGTAACCTGTGTATTTAAAAAAGGTTCACCGCCTAAAAAAGTAATCCCTTGAACGTAAGGTTGCGCTAAATCTTTGATAATTTGATCTTCTAAATCTTGATCATATACCTGACCGTAATGGAAACTTTGAGCAGCTTTGTTATAGCAACCAGGACACATAAATTTGCATCCGCTGACGTATAAACTGCAACGAACTCCTTCACCATCAACCATGTTAAATGGTTTATAATCTGCAATTCGCATTTCACTCAAATCACTTGCCAGCCATTCCTGCGGTTGCGGATTGTTTGGTAATCTTTTAGTTTTCATTTTGTTCCTCCTCTAAAAGACTCTTTCGATCGCTTTGCATGTTAATCGCATGATCGGCAACTTCTTTGGCCATTGAATCGGTCATATTTTTATGCCGGGCGGCAATTTCTTGATGCCTTCCATGGATCATTGGTCGTTGAAGAGGATTGCCTAAATAGCCGCATGTTCGTTTAACACAGTCACATGTTTGAGGATCATGATTTCCGCATTTAGGACATTGGAACCCTCTGGCAGTTGCTTCAAATTCGCCTTCAAATCCGCATTTATAACATTTATCAATTGGCGTATTCGTTCCTAAATAGCCGATTTTATCGTATGACCAATCCCAAACGGCTTCCAGTGCTTTCGGATTTTGCTTTAAATTTGGATACTCGCAATAATGAATGAATCCAGCAGTCGCGTAATGCGGATAATCCATTTCAAATGTTAATTTTTCAAATGGACTTGGATGCTTGCGTACGTCATAGTGAAAACTATTTGTATAATATTCTTTATCAGTAACATCTTTTACTTTGCCAAATCTTTTAATATCTAACTGACAAAAACGATCAGTGAGTGATTCACTTGGGGTTGAATATACACTAAAATGATATCCATACTGTTGAGCCCATTTTTGACAATGTTCATTTAAAGTTCGCACAACTTTGACCGTAAAATCATGGGCTTCTTGATTATGTTCCCAATTCGGACCAAAAAAGACGGTTCCAACTTCATATAATCCAATATAGCCTAATGAAACGGTAGCACGATCATGATTATAAAATTTGTCAACACTTTCATTGGGTTTAGCTTTCATCCCGAATGCTCCATATTGATATAAAATTGGTGCGTTTTGTGGTTTAGCATCATTGACAATGCGATGAATTCGAAATAACAATGCATCTCTAGCTAATTGCAATCGTTCTTCTAAAATTTCCCAAAACAATTCCTGATCGCCCTTTGATTCAAGGGCAATTCGAGGAAGATTTAAAGTGACAACCCCCATATTTGCTCGACCGTCATTTACTTCTTTTCCGTTTTCATCGACCCATTTAGGTAAGAAAGACCGGCACCCCATCGGAGATTTAAAGTTTCCAGTAATGTCAACAATTGTTTTATAGTTTAAAATATCTGGATACATACGTTTTGAAGCACATTCAATTGCTAATTGTTTAATATCATAATTAGGATCTTCAGGCGCATAATTGATTCCTTTTTTGATTGCTAATAACAATTTAGGGAAAATTGCTGTTCGATGATTCTTACCTAAACCATCAATTCTAACCTGAAGAATGGCCTTTTGAATTTCTCGACAGATCCATGAAGTTCCTAATCCAAAGCCCACCGAAGTAAATGGCGTTTGTCCATTTGTTGTAAACAAAGTATTAATTTCATATTCAAGCGCCTGCATTGAGTCGTAAATGTCTTTAATTGTCCGTTTTTTAGCAAATTTTTCAGCTTGTTCATGTGAATTTATCAATTCCTGAGCCTCAGTAAGATGCTTCTGATAATTTTTTGCTGCATATGGTTCTAATAATGTATCGATATGATCAACCGTGCATCCACCATATTGTTGACTTGATACACTTGCAATCACTTGGGTGATTTGCGCAACGGCCGTTTGAATTGATTTAGGTTCCTCAACTTCAGCATTCCCCATTT
This sequence comes from Ligilactobacillus sp. LYQ135, assembly GCF_053711055.1. Classification (NCBI taxonomy): domain Bacteria; kingdom Bacillati; phylum Bacillota; class Bacilli; order Lactobacillales; family Lactobacillaceae; genus Ligilactobacillus; species Ligilactobacillus sp. LYQ135. Next base: position 313,865 of record NZ_JBSJYT010000001.1, read on the forward strand.
TAAATCCGTCACGAAACATTGTTTCAAAATCAATCAAACAGCAATTGCTGTATGCTTCAAGTGGTGAATAATCCAAATCGTGAAAATGAATGTCTCCCTTTAAATGTGCCTTTGCAATATGTTCTGGCATCATTGTAAGTCCTTTAGTTTTTCCAATCGTCCCTGCAATCAAATCTCGCCGAGTACTAAATAATTTACTATCTTTATTGGCATTTTCGTGAACCAAGCGTGCATCTTCGCCAATTAATCGATTTAACCGTTTAATTGGATCGATTTGTTCTTTGAATTCAACTTCCCGCTGATGTTTATAAGCCAAATATTGGTCAACGGCATTTTGATGATTAAATTCAGTTAATACATTTAAGAATATCTTTTCAACTTCAGCCGATAATATTTTTTCTAAATTAGTAATTTTTGATGAAAAGCGTTCTTCAAGCTGTTCTTTGGAATCTTCAAGCCCTAATTTTTCAATCAAAAAATCAATTTTATAAAACTCAAACGGCATTTCATAGCCATCCCTTTTTACACACTTTTTTGGTAATTTAAATTGTTTGATCATTTTCATTCGCTTTCCCTCCTTGACTGAAATTTTACCACATGTATACCACATATTGTATATAAATTTTTTATTAACCCCATATATAGAAGGCGAAATTGACTACCATGACAAGCTGTTCGATCAATTTTTTTGATTTTATTGATCTTTTTGAAAAAAATTAAAAAAAGAGACTATGACAAACGTCAAGTCTCTTGTATATTTTTTATTTATCTATTGTAAACCCTAAGTTATGCTTCTTGCTCAAGATTTCTAATTTCACAAAAAAAAGTCTTTTCAAAGATAGTATAAGAATAATAACATGATTACATAAATAAAAAATAAATATAATAGTATATATACAGAACTCATGAATAACAGATAATAAATCCAATAGCTGCCCAAGCATTAATCCATACCTGTTTCTTTATTACTACTAACAAATACCATTAAAGTATACAAGACAACCAAGAAAATTGCTCCCATAACACAAATCTCTAATCCATTAAGCAAATCAATTAACTACATTAATAGTGTCATTCCAATCATGAGAAAGCTAATTATAATTTAAATTCACAAACAGTATTATGAAGAACATGAGATGTAATAAACGAAATAAATGTGTCCTAGCAATTTTATTGTCCTTTTAATGTCCCCATTTTATTTGAAAGTTTAATGAATTAAAATATGCCAAATCAACTGTTTTAACTACTCTTTGTTGATCAAAGATCGGCTTATAACAGCTAATATGCATTCATATTTAAGTTCAATTCTACAAAGTTTTAGAAAATACCATCTCATTACGATTTAATTTTCTTATTAAAGATTATAAATAAGCTACTCTGCCAATTTCGCAGCATATTCAATATCATGATCATCAAGATATTTTTCAATTTGACCAATTGTAATCATCGGAATTTGATACTTTTCAGCTAATTTATGTAGTGAATCACGTCGTGCCATCTTTCCATCTTCATTTAAGATTTCAATAATAACAGCTACTGGTTCTTCTCCAGCAATGTAAGCCAAATCAACAGCTGCTTCTGTATGTCCATTTCGCTCTCTAATTCCTTTATCTTGTGAAATAAGTGGTTGAATATGTCCTGGATGATTAAATTGATCTGGTCTAGATTGGGGGTCAGCAATCTTTCTTATGGTAGCTGCACGATCATATGCAGATACTCCCGTAGTTACTCCAGTTGATTCAAATGTTGCATCAGTCGTGACCATGAAAGGTGTCTCATTAGGATCTGAACTGTTTTCTACCATTACATTAAATCCTAGTCTTTTAGCTATTTTCGAACTAATTGGCACACACATTAATCCATTAGCAATCTTCAACATTTTATATACAATCTCTGGTGTTATTTGATTGCCAAAAGCAACTAAATCACCCTCATTTTCTCTTGATTCATTATCTGCTAAGATAATAAATTTTCCTTCTTTCAAAAATTGAATAGCACTTTCAACAGTATTTTCCATTTCTTTACAACTCCTCTCTATATTTTAAATTTTAACATACATTTAGCAAAACCAAAGCGCAAATTATATACTTTTAACAAAGCAAACGCTATAAAAGATTCTAAATATATATAAAAAAACAAAAAACACGAACTATAGTTATTAAAAGATCCTATAAAAATTAATCGTTTTTATAGCAATCCATTGTGACTTAAGTTCTAATTATTAAGTATAAAAATAAACTAAAATTGTACAATAAGTATTTGTTTAATAGATTCTCAAAAATGAATATATAATTAAACCACTTAGTTTATCTATTTTCCATGTCCTCATACAATAAATTTATTTAGCACTAAAAAATTAAACAATATTGGTATAAAAAGTATTTATTACCCATTCACTAACCAATAATATGCACAACTAAAGAAAGAGAAATAATAATTGAAAATTTCAAAACAAGGGGAGGATCATTATATATAACATCCTTTCCACGCGAAAACTTATAAAGGATAGCTGATAAAAAATTTGAAAAGAAAATAAACTGAAAATCTATCCTAATTATAAAAAGACCGCTATCATAAAGAAATATGACACAATTACAGTTGAGAATTTAAAGATATCTTCTAATATAGTTAAAAATCATCATCTATAAAGTTGAACATCAAACATGATATGAATTTGACAATTTAAGTCAAAGCCAATATTAGCAAAGCAAAAATAAACTTGTTATAATTGTCAACGTTTTCATAATCGTGTATAAATACCGCACAAAATATCTTAAGCAACAGGTTAACATCTATGTAGATGCCAATTAGGCTAGAACTATCCTTGGCAAAATAGACTGACCACTATTTTCAAACATATGATAACAATGTTCTTAATGATTTATTAGTATTGGTGTAGCTCATAAAGCTGTAAGTTGTAAATTTATAAAAAATAAAATATGCCTCATTTTTACTTGTTCTTCCAAAAATTTTGATATAATATCAAAAGTGATTAACATTTTGTTAAAAAATTAATAAATATATAATGTTTTTTCGCTTTCACTAGTCGATTTTATAGAATATCCTATATAATATATAGGAAAAACAATTTTAAATTTAAAATAAAAGAAGCATTGTGTCTTCAAAATATCAAGATTTTTGACAAGTGCTTTTCTCATTTGAGGATAATTACTAAAAACTATGAAGAAGAAAATAATTTACTGGATCAAAAAAATATTTTTAATCTGCACTTTCATGGTTGGAATTGTTTTTATCTTCAATCGCCCAATTACCAATTATTTAATCGAAGATTTTCATCCTGTTATTTTTCGTACCGGTGAAGCTAAGCAAAAAAAAGCTCCGTATAAATGGGATGATGTTAAACCTATAAATCTCTTTACAGTGATCAAAGCCCGGTTATTTCATCCAGAAATTCAAGTTGTGGGTGGAATTTACAACGAAAAATTAGGACTAAACGTACCAATTTCAAATGGTGTTGATAGCACCATTTATTCTTTGTGTGCCGGAACATTGCATCCTGACGAACAGATGGGAAAAGGTAATTATGCGATTGCTGCACATAATGTTCCAACAAGTAAAGATGCACTTTTTTCACCGTTATATGAAAAAGCCAAAGTCGGCGATGTATTATATGTAACTGACTTCAATAAGGTTTATAGTTATAAAATATATTCAAAATCAACAATTTCTGAACATGACCAAGGGATCTTAACTCCTTCAAAGGAACCTAAGCTAACCTTGATTACTTGTGAAGATACAAATAATTCAAAACGAGTAGTTTTCCAGGCAAAACTAACTAAAACAAGTTCATATAATAATATATCTAATTCAACCCGAGCATTTTTAAGCGAAAAATATGCAGTCAAAGATTCTCGGTGGGATACTATTCATTTAAGAATGTTCAATTTTAGTAATAAAAATGAACATTGAGAAGCTATGTTTAATGAATAAATTAGACGTAGCTTTTTTTATTTGTTCTATTATATTAAATAAACAATTTATAAGTTATTTATTCATCTTTAACGATAATTTTTATTTTTTATATAAATTATCCAAAATAACTATTAACAATTCTGCTTTATTTTGTATAATCATATAAAACAGTTCTTTATAATATATTTTTCTAACTATATTTAATTTTTTGTAAAATCTATTAAAATATTGTTCAATAACACACATATTGCGTCAAAATTTAAATATTTCGTTAATTTTTTTAAAGACTTTTTGCAAGAAGTTTAATTTTTCTTTACTATTTATTCAGTGAGTAAAGATTAGGGAGGGAATTTTTTATGATTGGTGCATTTGAAATGTACTATCCAGTAGTAATGTCGTTTATTTGGATAATTGGAACACTTTTCTTCCAATATACTGAGCATCGTATTAAAAAACATGGACATACTCTTGAAGATCCGCCTGCTGTCGATGTTTTCGTTGCTTGTTATAACGAAGAAGATACAATTGCTGAAACTGTTGATTCATTGGAACAACAAACTTATTCAAATATGCAAATCGTTTTAATTGACGATAAAAGTTCTGATAATACCTTACAAATTTTATACCAATTAAAACAAAAATATGAAAACATTACTGTTATTGCTCAAAAGCAAAATCAAGGTAAAGCAATGGCTTTAAATACTGCCATGAAACAAAGTAAAGCAAAATACATTTTATGTACCGATGCAGATGCTACATTTGAACCTGAAGCATTACTTCATTTAGTAGAAACTTGTGAACGGGATCCAAAATATGCTGCCGTAACGGGAAGACCATTAATTAAAAACGTTACAAATATTATTACTGCTTTGCAATTCCTTGAATATCTTACAAATATTGATTTTATTAAACGTTCACAATCGTTTTTTACAAGTCGTTTATACACAGTTTCTGGAGTATTAACTTTATTTAGAACTTCTGCTGTGCGTGATGTTGGTGGTTGGGATCAACAAGCCATGACTGAAGATATCGATGTTACTTGGCGTTTATATGAAAAAGGATATTTAGTTAAATACCAACCACAATCAATTTGTTATATCTATGGTCCTGGAACTGTACGCGGATTTGTTCATCAACGGATTCGGTGGGCTCGTGGTGGAATTGAAGTTTTCACTAAACACTTTAAGAAGATTCCACAAATGGCTTGGAATCAACGACTTTTAGCAGTTGACATGTCTGCTAGTTACTTTTGGATCTTTTCAGTATCTTTTTCATTTGTAATTATTTTTTTCCAATATATATTTGAAAAAAATCTGACTTTAAATATTGATATTATGATCACCTACTATTTGATTACACTAGTATTTTATACAATCGCAAGAATCCTTAACTATGGTGATTCCCGGATTAAATATCCATTTAAAATCATGCTTTGTTTGCCTCTTTTCTTCTATTTTTACTGGTTGAACAACATTATCGTCACCTTTGTTGGTTTTTATCATGTATTTGATACTATGCAATTTGCCGCATGGGGTGATTCAGATCGGGGGTTGTAATTCATGCAGAAATTCAAAAAAGGCATATTATATCTTGTAGATTATATTGTTTTACTTTTTGGTAATTTTTTACAAATCGGGATATTTTTAATTCTTTTTATGTTTCTATCACATAACTACCGCGAAAACTTTATTGCCTTATATGTAGTTTTCAACTGTAATAAGTTATCAATCCAAAGTAATTTAGATGTTCTTTTAACATCTCTGACAGTTGTTTTACTACTTGCATTTAGTCGATTGCTTTGGGTGAACTGGCATAAAAAACAAATGAAATCAGGTGATCATCATTAAATTTATTAAAAAATTTTGGCATGCGATTTTCTGGTGCATTTGTATTATTGCCATTATTTGTGGCGGAGTTTACGAATACCATAAAGGACTTGCCTATCAAAAAACAGAAAAAACAATTGACACTGCTAGAATTCCAAAAGATCAACTTCATCAAAATGGAATCATTGTTTTATGTTATCACCGTGTAACTAAAAATAGTAAAGTTGAAAAACTTTCTAAAGAATTATCAAACAACAATCAGATTCATTCTTATCAAGTAACTTTAAAGCAATTTAAACAACAAATTAAATTTTTCAAAAAGCATAACGTTGAAATTATCTCTGCTCAACGTGCAGTTGAAATGGTTAAAGATCATGAACCCATTGATAAACAATATGCTGTTTTGACATTTGATGATTTCGATAATACAACTTATTACAATGCTTATCCTTACTTGGTTAAAAATCATATTCCATTTACTGCCTTTATAGTTACTGGAATGACTAATAACTATGATGGTGGAACTGCATTAGCTACATGGAGTGAAATTAAGAAAATGGCTAAAAATCCATATGTTTCATTTGGACTCCATACTAATGATATGCACTATCAAGTAGATAACCATGGGGTATTGACACTTAGTGCAAACTACAATGCCTTTAAAAAAGACTATCATAAATCACAAAAGAAACTCCATGCAGAAATTGGACGCTACAGTAATATCTTTGCTTATCCATATGGAGAATATACTCCTAAAGTTCAAGAGTTTTTAGTTAAAGAAGGAATTACAACTTTCTCATTAGAAAATGGAACAATTACTAATGATACTAACCTAGAACAACCATTACCGCGTGTAATGATCAGTCCCGGAACATGGAAAGGAGCAGTTGAAAAATGGGTACGGTAACCTTCAAACAAAAAAGTAAAAAAGTGATTGGTTACATTGCACTTATTATTGTTTTTTTAATTGGTAGTTACTATATTTTCCAATTAAATAACTTAGTTGGATATACTGGTAGAGATTATGCCAATTACTTCATTTATCAAAGTGAGTGGCCTAATGATACAACTAAAGCCGTTTCTTCAATTTGGAACTGGATTGTATCTGTTGCTAATCACACTAAAATTTGGGATGGACTCTTTGTTAGTCAGGGATTAGCACAACTTTTTATGCAAATTCCTAAAGGGATCTTTAATATCATTAATACCCTTGTCTTTGTTATTTTAGCAGCCTTAGTAGCAGCCTTTGCAACTAAGAAAGGACTTAAACCTCTATACTTACTTTTTGCATTTATTGCATTGTTTTTATTCACCCCTTTCTTCGGTGAAAATATTTTATGGGTGAATGGTGCTGCTCATGGTTTATGGCCAATTACACTAACCCTTTTATTTTTATTACCAATTCGCCATAACTATGATCCCAAAAAGCACCGTGGTTGGTTTATTGTTGCAATGACTATTTTAGGATTTCTAGTTGGCGCAAGTAGTCAAATGAGTCCCGCAATTTCATGGACAGTTTACTTGTACTTCCGCCTTGAAAAATCCCCTAATCCCATCAAAGATTATGAATATCCTGGCTTTGTCGGTATGGTTTTAGGTTCGATCATTATGCTTATGAATACACCTAATGAATTAAGTTTTAATTTATTAAGTACTTTTAAAACACTTTGGCAATCAAGTGGTATTATGATCATTCTCCTTGGAATTTTATTATTAGGCTGTTTAGTTGGAAAACTATCATTTAAAACTCATGATATTCATAGTGACACTGCGGCATTTTATATGATGCTTAATGTCGTTGGATTAACGTTATTACTAAATATTTTGGATGAAGATGTTACTGCTGCAAACATCTTATTCAGTTCGGTTTTCTTAATCATTACAACTTTGATTTTAATGAACAAATTAAAAGACATTAAATTACATGCGATTGGCTATGGCATTGGTTTAATTTTAACAGCTGGATTACTTGTCATTAGCATTCCACAATACCAAAATGCCCATGCTTCACTTGAAAAAAGTAATGGCTGTTTCTCAAAACAAGTAACTTTAATCAAAGAAGCACGTGACAAACATAAAAAAAACGTTACAGTTCCGTCAATGATTGCTAATAAGTCAGTATATTCGCCATACTATAATGCTGCTTATTTGAAGAAAGGCAAAAATCCAAAAATTATTTGGGGAAATGCCTGGATGGCAAAATACTTTGGCTTAGAAGAAATTAAAGTTAAATAAATTCTTGCTCTGGGATGAAGAATATTTACATTAGAATGATTTTTATGAAAATAAAGACTGGCCTCCTGTGCCAAGAAATTAATTGTCCTGTAAATGAAAAAACAATACTATTATCATGTATTTGTAGTTTAGATTTATGGAACTAATGTTAAACCTGGTGATTTTGTAATTGCCCCATTTATCCTGTACCCCCCACTAAACGTTTTTCTTTAAAGCATATTCAAAATGCGTACAAAGCAATTAATAAGCATGAAGCAATTAAATTATTATTAGTACTTGACTAAAAAATAATCAAAGACTGTGGCCTAAATTCGTCATAGTCTTTTTATTTTGTTTCACATGAAACAACAAGGTGTAACAAATGAAAGCGCAAAAAACTCGCAACAGCTTAATGCTATTACGAGTCAAAACTAAAATTAATTTAAGTGCTCAACTTTTTAAGATATTTTCTTTATAGTAGCTTTATTAACCTAAATCTTCACCATTTGATTCAATTACTTTCTTATACCAGTAGAAAGAATCTTTCTTCTTACGAGCTAATGTCCCTTCTCCTTGGTCATTTTTATCAACGTAAATGAAACCATAACGTTTGTCCATTTGACCAGTTCCAGCTGAAACAAGATCAATGCAACCCCATGGAGTGTACCCCATTAAGTCTACTCCATCTAAAGTAACTGCTTTTTCCATTTGTTCAATGTGTTCACGTAAGTATTCAATTCGATATGGATCATGAATAGAACCATCTGCTTCGACTTTATCAAGGGCTCCCATTCCGTTTTCAACAATGAATAATGGTTTGTGATAACGATCTGTTAGGAAATTTAAACCATACCGTAAACCTTTAGGATCAATTGACCACCCCCATTCAGTTGTCTTTAAGTATTCATTTTGAACAGTTGCGTTATTAATGTCACGTAAATCATCAATCTTAATGTCTTTAGCTGAAACATTACGTGATGAATAGTAACTAAAGCCAATGTAATCAACTGTACCTTCTTTTAAGATTACTCGATCTTCTTCAGTAACATCTGGACGATAACCATTACGTTCAATATAAGCTTCAATTGCTTTTGGATATTCACCCCAACATTGAACATCAGAGAACCATGAACGCAATTGATTTGCTCGCATTGCAAGTAAAATATCATCTGGATCAGATGTATTGGGATAGTATGGTGTATATGCAATCATGCAACCAATCTTAAAGTCTGGATTGATCTTTTTACCTTCTTTAACTGCTAAAGCACTAGCAACTAATTCATAGTGTGCTGCTTGGAACATTGCAGCTTCTGGATTTTCTTGTTCATTGACAAAATAACCCGAATTAGTCATTGTTAAGAAAGGATTTTTATATTCACTTTGATTATTAATTTCATTAAAAGTCATCCAATATTTAACTTTATCTTTGTAGCGATTAAAACATGTTTTAGCAAATTTCACAAAGAAATCAATGGTCTTACGGTTAGTGAAACCACCATATTTTTCAACTAAATAATATGGCATTTCAAAGTGAGAAAGGGTAATTATTGGTTCGATGCCATACTTATGACATTCATCAAATAAATCGTCATAAAATTTCAAACCTGCTTCATTTGGTTGTTCTTCATCTCCATTAGGAAAAATCCGAGTCCATGCAATTGATGTTCTAAAGCATTTAAAGCCCATTTCTGCAAATAACTTAATATCTTCTTTATAGTGATGATAAAAGTCAATGGCATCATGATTAGGATAATTTTTTCCTGGCAATACACTATGAGTAATTTCACGTGGTTTAGTGTTGCTACCAACTGTCATTACATCAGCAACACTTGCTCCTTTGCCACCTTCTTGCCAAGCTCCTTCTAATTGATGAGCAGCAACCGCACCGCCCCATAAGAAATCTTTAGGCATCTTCATTCCCATAATAATTCCTCCAATAACGAATTTTAATGTTAAGCGCTTACATTTAGCGCTAAAAAATATGTGATTTAATATGACTACAATATTAGTTTAGCGTATTTCTTTTATTTTTTAAAGAGAATTTTTTTTCAAACAAAAAAGAGACATACTCTGTCTCTTTCTTTGCTTTATTTATCTTCTATTCTTCTTCACCATAAAAATGTGATTTATCAATTAAGCTCATTGATTTACCAATTTTTTTCACTAATTCTGGTGCATCTAAGGCTTTAGTTTTAATGATTACAAAGTGCGCTTTGCTTCGATCAGCCGCAATTTTATCCATAATATCAAGCATTGCGGCTTTATCAGTAGCTACATTTACATCCATTGAATCTTCGCTGATTCCTAAAGCACTTGGAATTTTCGTATAGTCCCATGCAGCAATTTCATTATAGCGTGCATGTGGTCCATGAATTACCCGTTCAATTGTATAACCATCATTATCAATAAGAAAAATGATTGGTTTTAAGTGATGACGTTGAATTAAGCTGAGTTCTTGAATTGTCATTTGAGCTGAACCATCACCAATTGATAAAATATGCCGGCCATTTGGATCTGCAATTTGACTTCCTAAAACAGCAGGCAAAGTATATCCAATCGATCCCCAAAGTGGTTGCGCTTCAAAGTCAATTCCCTTCTTTAAATTCATAAATGATAACCCATATTGAGACGTTCCCGTTTCAGTATAAATTGTATCATTAGGTTGCATAAAGTTCTTAAATGCATACATATACTGAGCAAGGTTCAATTCTTTATCATCATTATCATGGTACTTAACATCTGGTTTTACATTTTGTAATCCAGTACTGTCAAAATCAAAAACATATTCTTTGGCTGCTACATCTTTGATCAAGTTATTAATATTTACGCCCCGACTTTTTACTCCAAAGTAATCAGTACTATCAGAATTTAATACTACAGTATGATCTTGAGTAAAGCATTGAGTAAAACTGCCGGTATTAACGTCGATCAATTTACTTCCAAAAATAATTACTAAATCACTTTGATCAACATAGTTTAATACCCGTTTATCACCATAGTTAGGATAATATGTGCCAATAAAATATGGATTTTCTTCGTTAATTGATGACTTACCAAGCAACATTGTAGCTACTGGAATATGCATTTTATTGATTAATTTTTCAAATGCTGCTTTTGCTCTAAAAGTCATAATTTCATTTCCAGCCAAAATTACTGGACGTTTAGCTTTGCGCAATTCATCAACAAGCCGTTGTGCTACTCGTTTTGTATGGTCTGTATTTTGCACCGTCAAATTCAATGGTGCACTGGGAGCTTTAATTTTACTATGAGCCACATCTAACGGTAATGAAATATAAACTGGTCGTCTTTTAATCATTGCAATAGTTAAAACCCGATCTATTTCAGCACCAGCATTTTCAAATCCTAAAAGTGCCTGTGCCTCGGTAAATTGTTTATATGCTTGATATGAACGTTTAAAATTTCCAGTGGCATCGGTATGATGCATTAATCTTTTATTTTCTTGTACTTTTGTAGTTGGTGCACCCGTAATTGCAATTACTGGAATGTGTTCCGCAAAACTACCAGCAATTCCATTTAATGCACTTAATTCTCCAACATCAAAAGTCGTAATTAAAGCTCCCACACCTTTTTTACGAGCATATCCATCAGCAGCATAAGCCGCATTTAATTCATTACAATCACCAATCCAATTAACATGTTCACTTGCTTCAACATCATCTAAAAATGATAAATTATAATCTCCTGGAACACCGAAAATATTATCTACACCAATTTCATGTAATCTTTGAATTAAATAATCAATTACTGTAATTTTTTTCATCAATAAAACCTCCCCGTTATTTGTTTAAAAACCTACTTTCCTTTTCTAGCTTAGTGTTGTAATAAATTTCAAAACTGTTTGATTAAATTCTGCTGGTTGCTCTGCCATTACACAATGCCCACTTTGATCAATTGCAATATGCTTTAAATACTTCGGATTTTGTTTAACCATTACATTTGCCCACTTTCCATTATAAAACGGACTTTGATTAGCTGTTACTAATAAGACTGGTAAGGTTGCATTAATTAAGTTTTGACGCCAATCTTCATGGACATGCCCATAAAGTAATTTTTGATTACCTTCCCAATTAAATGGAAATTGAGCACATGCATTTTTTACTGCTTGCCGACATTTAGGAGCAACTCCATGCAACGTTTCACGTACTTTACCTAGTTGTGCTAGTTTTTCTTTGTAATTAATTCGCGTAGCATTCATAAAACCATATGGAAAATCAGGAGTGCCAATCATTTTAGGTGACTCATCAACTGCCACTGCTGCTTTGATCATTGATGCATACTTTCCAATAAATCCATAAACTACGGCCGCTCCCATTGAATGACCAATTAAAATTGGTTGGTCTAACTTTAAACCAATAATTAATTCTTTTAGATCACGAATTAAAACATTAAAATCGGTCAAATTTGGATCAAATTGAGATGCACCATGATTACGCTGATCATATGTAATAACCTGATAACCATGATTTACAAAAAAATCAATTTGCATTGTCCAAATTTCTTGATAGCCACTATATCCATGAATAAAAACTAATGGCTGTCCCTTTCCATATTTATGATAATTTAATCGCATCTTATCACTAGTTTGAAAGTCCATTTGCAAACCTTCTTTCTACATTTGCAATAAAAATTGTGAGAATCAATAAATCGGCACTTCCTCCTAAACTTAGATGACGTTTACTAAAGTTTGCTTGCATCTGCATTAAAAAATCACGGCCTTTTTCGGTTACAGTTGCTCCTAAATCAAAAAAGTGATCAATTTGTTGATTCTTCCACTCAATAATTTGAGGCGACTGAGCTCGTTTAATTAACGTTGAGTCATTCGTATGGCGTGCTAAGTCCATTAGTGTCACAATATATTGATCATTTTGTGGCAAATTTTGGGTGATGTGATATGTTTTTAATCCATGCTCAAAAACTGCATGATAGCCACTTGCAGCCTCTGCACGCACACCTCCTAAATGATACTTTTGGTACTGCTTTTCGCCCGCAGTATGTGCATTGGTATTATCTTGTAAGTCATTTTTTACTAAATTTTGAAGCATTTGTTGAATAATTTGTTGTAATCTTTGCGTCGCTAAATTATTTTCATGAATTGCAATTCCACAAGCTGTTTCCATTACACCAAGTGAAAAAACAACTCCTTTATGGGTATTTATCCCATTAGTTACTTTAAACATATCACTTTCAGCTACTTTGCCAATTCTTCTAATTTCATCAAAAAGTTCCTCAAATTTATTTCCTGTATAACTTAATCCAATTTGTGCACACTCAAATAAATATGACTCTAAACTAAGCGCACTTTTAACAAACAGAAAATGATCCATATCCGGATGAGCTCCATTTTCAAGTGGATCAACTAAACCTGGCTTAGGCCATGTCATTACTTCATCAAGCATCGCTTGTACCCCTAATTGAGCTAAAAGTTGCGCTTTTTGATCATTTTTTAAAATCTTTAGTGTTTCACTAATTAATTGACTAACTTTTTGTTGTAACTGTTTAACAGAATGTTTGCGAGCTCGTCCACATTCCTTTGCGGGACGACTACATATTAGGCATTTTCTTTGTTCTTGATCAATTTGAGCACGCGAAATTGGCCTAATTTGATTTTCACTTTGAACAAAGACATCAATATCAAATAAACGTCTTGCTGTAGTTGAATCTTCAAAGCAAGTCGTTAAATGTTTCACGTGAAAACTTTCATCATCAAGACCGTAAAATCTTTCAGGACCGGTGATTTTATCTAAATAATCACCATAAACACTATATAAAATTCCCTGCTGTTGTAGTTTTTGTTCAAATTGCTTTAATTCAAGTTTAAAAAATTGGCTGATTTGTCCATTATTTTTTATTGGACCGGGAATATTAAGTTTCACGCTTACAATCGTTTTATCACAATGTTTTTTTGCCAATTGTGTTTGCATGCTTGCACGCCAATCACGATTATCTAAAACATCTTTGATATCACAATTTTTACCTTGTTCAAAAATCATTTGCATAATCTTTCCTCTTAGTCTTTAATTTCTTTAACTTCATCAATGATTGTGCCATCACGATATTCAATCATTGCAACCGTCTTATCTGTATGTTGAAGAGGTTCAGGTTTGCCTACAATTTGCTCTGCTTTTTGTTGTAATTCTTCAATTGTCATTAATGGAATACTTGAAACCTTCTTAAACGTTTCAATTAAATCTTTTCTCTTTGGATTAACGGCTACACCCACTTCAGTTACAAGCACATCAATAGAATCACCAGGTGTAATAATCGTTCCGACTTTAGGAACAACCGTTGCGATTCTACCGCGAGTTAGTGGTGCTGAAATAATCGTCATTTTGGCAGTCGCAGCATCTTGATGTCCTCCAATAGCTCCCCTTAAGTTTCCATTAGAACCAACCATTACATTGACATTAAAATCAGTATCAATTTCTAGCGCTGATAAGATGCAAACATCTAGCTGATCAACCATGGCACCTTTATTATCTGCGTCTGCATACCAGGAAGCATCAATTTCTTGTTGATTACGGTTGTTTTTCATTGAATCAGCCGCGCCTTTGTCAAAATCTTGGACATCCATTAATTTATTAACTAAACCTTCATTCAATAAATTAACGATTGGTGTTGTAATTCCTCCAAGAGCAAAGGATGCTTTAATGTTATTTTTTAACATTGACTCCCGTAAGAAGCGCGTTACTGCTAACGCAGCTCCGCCTGAACCAGTTTGAAATGAAAATCCATTTTTAAAATATGGTGAATGAGTAATTACATTATTAACCATTTTGGCAATTTTTAAATCTTTGGGATTTTTAGTAAAGCGGGTTGCACCTGAACCAATCCGATCTGGATCACCAACTTGATCAACTTTCACCACATAATCAACCTGTGTTTGATTGATTGAAGCCGGTGTATTAGGATAATCAACTACATTATCTGTTAATAAGACAACTTTATTAGCATATTTTGCATCAATCAGTGCATAACCCAACGATCCAAATGCTGCATCTCCGGTCATTCCATTGGCATTTCCAAGTCGATCAGAATTAGGAACTCCTAAAAAAGCAACATCAATCTTAGTTTCACCATTTTCAATGGCACGTGCCCGGCTTCCATGTGAACGTAAAATTACTGGATCCTTTAAAATTCCATGTGAAACAGCTTCACCTAAAGTTCCCCGTATTCCCGAAGATTGAATGTGAGTAACAGTTCCTGCATTAATTGCTTCAATTACCTTTTCATTCATTACATTTGTCAGTGATGAAGGTGCCAATGTCAAACCTTTAATTCCTTGTTTAATAATCTCATTCATTACTAAATTGAAAATGAAGTCTCCTTCACGCAAATGATGGTGAAAAGAAATCGTCATCCCATCTTTAACATTTTCACGCACTACATCTGCTAATGAATTCGTTAACTTATCATTTCCCCTTGAAACTCTTACTTTAGGTGCAACCCGTTGAACTGTAGGATGACCAATTTTAGTCGTTTCAAATGGCTTATAGTGGTGTTCTTTCATCAAATCATCAGACAACTGTCTTCCTAGACTATTCTTCAATGTACTCACCTTCCTCATTTAATAAATGTGATGCCTTTGCTAACTTAAGTGTGCGTTGTGCTCTTAATACAACTGGACGATCAACCATTTGACCATTCATTGAAATTACTCCTGATCCTTTAGCATGAGCAGCTTTAATGGCTGCTTCAACATCCAATGCATCTTCGATTTCAGCACGCGTAGGCTCATAAATCTTATTTACAATATCAATTTGACGTGGATTAATTAATGATTTTCCATCAAAACCAAGTTCATGAATATGTTCAACTTCTTTTTTAAAACCAACTTCGTCATTCATATCAGTAAATACAGTATCAAACGCTGCAATTCCTGCAACTCGGGCAGCATTTAAAATCATATTACGCGCAAATTCAAGTTCAGCTCCATCGGGATAACGATGCGTTTTTAGATCCGTTGTATAGTCTTCAGCTGAAAGCGCCATTCCAATCATTCGTTCACTTGATTGAGCAATTTCTAAAGTATTCATCACACCCTTAGCACTCTCTATTGCTGCCATAACGTGAGTAGAACGTTCTTTACGCCCAAAGAGATGTTCCGCTTCTTGAATTACTTCAACCAATTGATGAATCATTTCTGCAGATTCAGTTTTGGGGAGGCGAATTACATCAACTCCCGCTTTTACCATTGCAAATACATCTGGTCTAAAATATGGTGATTCAATGTCATTAACCCGTACTACTAACTCAGCATTACCATAATCTTGAGTAGTAAGAGCTTCGTAAACTAACATTCTAGCAGCGTCTTTTTCAGCTAATGAAACTGAATCTTCTAAATCAAACATGATTGAATCTGCTCCATAAATTCCTGCATCGCGAATCATTGCAGCATTATTTCCCGGGACAAACATCATTGTTCGCCGTAACCGTTCTTCCATAACTAAAGCACCTCCCAATTAGGTTCATTACTTGTACCTAATGCCCGTTGAATCGCAGTCATTGTCCGTGCTTTAATAATGCAATCTAAAGCACCTTTATCAACTGCTTTAACATGAACATTTTCAATTTCATATGCTTTTAGTGTATCTGTGATCACTTTTTTAATCTGGTTTCCATATAACTTTGCTACAGTAGAATCTAAGTCAATTTCAATCCCATTTGTTCCTTGGCTAAGAGTAATTTGAATATCAGAAGATTCTACTGTTCCTGCCAGCGCAGTTTGCTTAATTTCCATATTCATTCTTCCTTTCTTTTGCTCGGTGTTTTAATTCACTCCAATTTTTTTGAATAAAATCAAAAGTGGTTGAGGGAACCAAAGTTTGAATAACAGCTAACTGATCAGTTAAAATTGCATGGCGAACCTTAGTTGCTGTAATAATTTGTTGATCCTGATTAAGTGCTCGCTTAATGATTTTCACCTTAATTTCTGGAGGTAAAACTTTTGATAATTCTTCGTTATATACATCTGTTGTTTTTGAAAAAGGCTCACTTCCTAAATAACGTGCAGTAATATTTAATGGTTTTGCAATTTTATTTTTAAAAAGCGTTGCATCTAACTTAGCCTGATATCTTCCCACATTTTGATCATCTTTCAAAAAATATGCTGGAAAAGTTGCATAGCTAACCATATATTCCTTTCCAGGAACTACAATTACATTTTTTAAATCAGCAGTACCTTGTTTGACTAGTTCAAAACGTTCATCAAATGTAAATAAAGAAACATTTTGACTAACAACAAACACGTATACCCAATCATTTTCTTGACTAGCTTTTTCAATCAAATAACGGTGTCCTTTTGTAAATGGATTAGCATTTGCAACAATTGCTGCAATTTTTTGGGTTTCTTGATTTTTAACGTGAGGTAAATCACTTACATACGTTGACACATTTGGTACTCCGTTTTCTAAAACTGCTCCCGTATCAACTTTTGCAAGTAATTTAAATCCTACATACTCAAAACTTTTTATATATTTAGGTTTAGTGAAAACAAATAAGTGAAATTTTTTTTGAATGGCTGCTTGATTAACTAAGTAGCTAATCACTTGATTGAACATTGCTCCATTTTCTTGATGATTAGGATCAACTGCCACGTATTTTAAAATATTTCCTGCAATTGAACCCGTTGCAACTATATTACGCGAAGAATCTTTCCATACAAAAGTTTGTTCTATCGCATCAATTTCTTGGGGAGCAAAACCACTAATTCCTTGTTTTTCAAGAAAAGCTCTCCATTTTTGTGCATCTCTTTTTTGATGAATATCAATTTGATTAACTTGCATCTTTTAACCTCTTTAAATAAAATTCATGATCATCATAATAATTGGAACTACAATAACAAATAATACTGAAGTAGCTGCAATTAAATCCGTTGCAAATTCAACGTCACAGTGATATTGATCTGCTAAAATTGGTAAAACTGCAAGTGAAGGAGTTGCTGCTTGAATAATCAATGTTTTATGAAACATTGGTGTAATTGAAACTCCTGCATGAATTCCACATGCAATAATTAGAAACATAATGATTGGTGAAACAATAAAACGTCCTATTAAAGAAATGTTGAGACTCTTAGTAAATCGAATATTAGAAATCCCAAAGTCACGTAACATAATTCCAATGTACATTAAGGATAGTGGCGTTACTAACCCACCAATATCTGAAAGCGTCCGTGTAATAAATGATGGTAATTGAGTAGCTGCATTTGGCATCCAAATTAAAAATGGTAATGCAATAATAAATCCCCAAATTGGTGCTGGTAAAAAGTGCTTCCAATCAATTTTGACACTGTTCTTCTTAGTAGTTGGATCATCTGCTGCAATTACCCATACTCCAAGTGTCCAAATAATGATGGTATTTACAATATAGTAAACCAATAGATATGGAATTGAGACGTTCCCAAATAAAGCAACATTTAATGGAAGTCCAATAAAAACAGTATTAGCGCCATTAATTCCTGTCATCATCAATCCACGTTGCCCTTTTGGAATTTTAAAAATATGAACTGCAGCCCAACTAATTAAATATCCAATAAAAATTGATAAAATTGTATAAATTAACCCTTTTGACAAACTTTTTAACTGATCTAAATGGAAACGCTGCAACATGGACATAAAAATGGCACATGGCAATGCAATTTTCATAATTAATTGAGATAATCCTTTAGAAAAGCGGTCACTAAACCACCCTTTGGCCCGACAAAAATATCCAACTGCCATCATAATCACAATTGATAGAACACTTTGAATAGAAGTCCAAAACACACTCATTGTCGTCATCTCCTCTTTTAATTGACCATGCTATTTTGCAAACTCTTCAATTGTTGTCGTTACTTTATTAACAACACCATCATCAAAAACCCCTGGAACAAATTTTTCTGGTGTTGGATTAGTAATCATTGTACTTAATCCGTGGGCAATTGCAATTTCTAATTTTGGAGTAACCTTATTAATTTTAGTTTTCAAAAGGCCTTTATATAACCCTGGAAATACTAAAACATTATTTACTTGGTTAGGATATTGACTTGAACCAGTTGCCATAATTTTTACACCAGCAGATTGAGCAATTTGTGGATCAATTTCTGGTTGCGGATTTGCTAATGCAAAAATAATTGGATTAGAAGCCATTTTCTTAACTTGAGTTGCACTTAAAATATTCCCTACTGATAAACCAATAAAAACATCTTGATCTTCAATGGCATCATCTAAACTATTGAAATGTTGTTGAACTGTACTTTGACTGGCTAATTTACGTTGATATGAATTATAATTTGGATCATTTGAAGTGATTGGTCCTTTTTTATCAACTAGTGTAATCTTTCTTATTCCTGCTTCCATTAATAACTTAGCAGTGGCATAACCAGAAGCACCTACTCCATTAACTAGTACTTTTAACTCTTGAAGTGATTTTCCTGCCACTTTAGCTGCATTAATTAAGGCTGCCAAAACAACAATTGCTGTTCCTTCTTGATCATCATGATAAACGGGAATATCAACTACTTGTGATAATTTTTCTTCAAGTTCAAAACAGCGCGGAGCCTTAATATCTTCCAAATGAAAACCAGCAAACGATGTTGAAATATTTTTTAACGTTTCAACAAGTTCATCTACTGGAACTTGATTTAATGCAAGAGGAACCGCGTCAACTCCAGCAAAATCCTTGTATAATAAGGCCTTACCTTCAATAATTGGTAATCCGCCTGCTTGGCCAATATTTCCTAATCCTAAAACAGCTGATCCGTCAGTTACGATTGCGATTAACTTACCACTCATCGTATATTTATCTTTTGCTGCCGGGTCTTTTTCAATTAACTTAGCAATTTCTGCAACACCAGGAGTGTAAGCTTTTCCTAGTTGTGCTTTATTAGTAACATCAAACCGTGCTTTTAAACTTAATACACCTGGATTTTTACCACCGTGCATTTCTAAAATTTCATCATTTTCCGACAATTTAATCAGCTCCTTTCATCACCGTTTTATCATATTATGCAAAAAGATTAAAGCACTTACATTTAAATATTGCGAATTAATTTAAATAATTATTTGCTTGCAAATTTAAAATCTTCATGCTAAATTAGTTAACTATTAAGGGAGGATTAAGTTAACTAATAAAGGAGGAATTGATTTATGAAAAATAAATTATCGTATTTATGTATTTGTATTACTGCATTTGTGTTTAGTTTAATGGAAATTACTTTAAAAATTTCTAGTCGCTCAACTGTTGGCTTAAATGGAATTCAAATTAGTTTTTGGCGTTTTTTTATCGCCACGGTTTGTTTTGCCCCATTTATTATTAATCAAATTCGCAAACATCACATTAAATTTACACTAAAAGATTGGCAGTTTTTCTTTACAACTGGTTTTGTTTTCATTGTTTTTTGCATGTCACTTTATCAAATTTCATGCAAACTAGAACCAGCAGCAATTGCTGCAATTATTTTTAGTTGTAATCCTGTTTTTGTCCTGCTTTTCTCAAAAATCATCTTAAAAAAACATTTTTTCTCTCAAGAAATTGGACTTTTATTACTTTCATTAACTGGATTAGCATTTATCTTAAATCCGTTTTCCCAACTTCAAGTCTTAAACTGGCAAGGAATCATTATCTCCCTTTTATCCTCTGCCTCATTTGGTTTATATACTGTTCTTTCAAAAAAATATCTTCTTTCAAATCGTTCAAGTGGTTTCATTGTTTCAGGCATGAGCTTTATTTGTGGGTTAATTGAACTGCTGTTATTCATTGGAGGATCTCATCTTTTGCTTGTAAGTACTTTCTTTGAACAAATCCCAAGTTTAAACATCTTAGCATCTATTCCCATTTTTCATGGAATTACTTCTCAAAATATTGGGCTTTTGCTATTTATTGGAATTATTATTACTGCAATTGGATATGGTTGTTATTTTTATGCAGTTGAACATGTTGGATCATTTATAGCTTCAAGTGCTTTTTTCATCAAATCAATCTTATCACCAATTTTTGCAGTAATTATTTTACATGAACAGCTTCACCTTACTGCCATTATTGGCAGTATTTTGATCGTTAGTGGCTTATCATTGCCATTTATTAGTACTAGAAAGCAGGTTGACTCAAATGAAGAATAGATTAAACATCAAAAAACAAAAATTAGCAACAATTGCTGCTACCAAAAAACAAAAATTTATCTCTAATACTCAAATTACATCTGTTTTAGAGCAAGTTATTCATCCTTATGACCGGCTTGTAATTGAAGGTGATAATCAAAAACAAGCATCATTTTTAGTTAATGCCTTAAATCAAGTTTCAAATAAGGTTGTTAATCACCTTTCACTTGTAATTCCAAGTGTTGAATTAAAAGCAGAACTTGATCTTTTTGAAAATGGTATTGCGAGTTCACTTGATTTTGCATTTGCTGGTCCTCAAAGTGCCTATCTTGCTGAATTAATTAATCAAAAACAACTTACTGTAAACAACATTCACACATATTTAGAATTATATGGTCGCTTATTTGTCGATTTAATTCCCGACGTAGCTTTAATTATTGGGATGCAAGCAGATCTTCAAGGCAATCTTTATTTAGCTGAAAATACAGAAGAAACGCCAATTTTAGTTGAAGCGACTGCTACTAAATTTGGAATTGTAATTGCTCAAGTTAATGAAATTGTAGACCAACTCCCACGAATTGATATTCCTGCTGATCAAGTTGATTTAATTGTTACAAGTGATCATCCTGAACAACCTTATCCTTTATTCACTAAGGATCCGCAAAATATCACCCATGAACAAATTTTAGCTGCAATGCTTGCCATTAAAGGAATTTATGGTAAGTATAAAGTTAAAACTTTAAACCACGGAATCGGATATAATACAGCCGCAATTGAATTGATTCTTCCAACATATGGAAGTCAATTAGGATTAAAGCATCAAATTGCAACTAATTGGGTTAATAATCCCACTCCAACCTTAATTCCTGCCATTGAAGCTGGATGGATTGAATCGATTTATTGTTTTGGTGGCGAAGCAGGAATGGAAAAATACATTGCTGCTCATCCTGAGATTTTTGCAGTCGACCACCATTTTAATTTAAAATCCAACCGCGTTTTTGCCCAAATCGCAGGACAATATGCCATTGATATGTTTGTTGGTTCTACATTACAAATCGACCATTTGGGAAATGCATCTACAATTACTACTAACCGTTTGAGTGGATTTGGTGGTGCGCCTAACATGGGATCTAATCCACATGGAAGACGCCATTTAACACCGCCTTATCAAAAACTTGGGAATCGTAAATTAGTAGTGCAATTAGCTAATAGTCGGCGGTGGAATCATGAGCCTGTTTTTGTTGAAAATTTAGATGCCATGAAAATAACAAATAATGTTAATGTTGATCCCATCATGATTTATTCTCATGATACTACCCATATTGTAACTGAAAATGGAATTGCTAATTTATATAAAACAACTAGTCCAACCGAGAAAAAAATGGCAATCGAAGCAATTGCAGGCAATACTTCAATTGGAAATTTATGCTCATCAGCCCAACGACGTAATTTACAAACTCAAGGTTTAATTACTACGTTAGAAGACTTAAACATTCATTCTGAACAAGCAACTTCAAGTCTTTTAGCGGCCCGTTCAATCAATGATTTAATTAAATGTTCTAAAGGATTATATCAACCTAAACACTAGTTAATAAAAAGCTGAGACTGTAGGTAGTCTCAGCTTTTTTACTAATCTAATTTATATTTTTTAGTAGTGTAATTTAAAAATTTATCAAATAAGTCTGCATATTGCTTTGCATCTAATAATTCAAAAATATTCAATGCTTTTTTGACCTGTTTGATTCCTTCCTGCTTTTTTTGAATTAACTGAACAAGCCCATTA
The DNA here is from genome assembly GCF_053711055.1 of Ligilactobacillus sp. LYQ135. NCBI lineage: Bacteria > Bacillati > Bacillota > Bacilli > Lactobacillales > Lactobacillaceae > Ligilactobacillus > Ligilactobacillus sp. LYQ135. The sequence continues at coordinate 336,715 of NZ_JBSJYT010000001.1, forward strand.
AAATATAGTCTCAAATTTTTTTCAAAAAGCATGTCACTTTCAAGTTTAAAGTGATTCATTTTAATTAATGTCTCAACAATGTCATTTAAAGTTCCCTTCGAAATATAAATCATCATAATATTTACTAACACCCGAAAACTTTCACTTCCATAAACTCGCATATTTTGATATCGTTCAAGATTACGAACCACCCGTTTACTAAAGGTTTTAATTTGTTCAATATCAAAAATAAAAATGCAATTATTAAATAATGCTAATTCATAATGCGTCCAAATTTCACAAGTTGATAAGTAATTAATAATTGTTTTCTTAGCAACTTCATCATAAGACTCATGTTGCAAGCGATTGATTGTTAATTTTAATGCACACTTTACATGTTCTAATTCTTGGTTGTCCACTTCCATTTGTTGTCTTGTCTTTACTTGCTCCAAATATTCTTTTAATTTAGCAACATCATCTTTTACAACTGCTTCACGAATACTTAACATCAAGTTTTGAATAACATCAGGTTGATATCCGTCATCAATATATTTAAATTCATCAAAACTAATATGTAAATTTTCAAGAAGGCTAATAAAATTGTTAACCGATGTTTGTGCCTCACCTGAAATGAAGCGAACATACGTCGATGAACTCATAATTCCATTAATTAACTTGTTAACCTTAATATTTTTGGCTTTACGCATTGAAGAAATTGTTTCCCCATAATTTTTCACACTCACTTTGTAAACCTCCTTTTTGGTTTTAAGTAAACAATATACGTAAAAGGGCAGTTCTTATCTATTAAGGATACATAATAACTCTTAAAAGTTAAAGCCCTTTATTGTAAAGATGGAAAGGAGGTGGCAACAATGTTATGGATTTTGTTGCTTTAAAGCCACTTAAAAAATAAAAAAGGAAGAAAGGGGAAGGATTTATGAAAAAATTCACGCTTGTTAATATTATTTCATCAACCATTTTATGTTCTTCGTTATTTATGACGGTTCCGGTTTCAAAAGTCAAAGCTGTCTCTCCCAATAATGATAATGTAAAGGTTAAAAAAACTGATGAACAGCAAAATATCCCTAATAAAACCAGTACTTTTGTCATTACGAAGGATAATACCAAAAAAAATTTCGATCAAACTTTGAATTATATCAAAGAACAAGGCATTGAAGTTAAATCTTCAATTCCAGAGATCGGCTGGATCGAAACAGCCCGAACAACGCCAACACAAACAGAAAAAATCGAGAAAAATACAAAATCAGATGTCCAAACGCCGTCAAAGTCAGCCAATGATTCATATAAACCGACTGCAATCTCACCAATTGACGGCGACAATCCTGTAAATAAATATTTCTGGAAGACCCAATGGAACATGCAGATGATCTCTAAAGACCCTAATAATTTTATTAAAGACCGTAATTCGCATGTAAGCATTGGTATTATTGATTCTGGAATATCAGATGATTACCGTAATTCACTTGGTGCTAAAATTCGCCATGCCCAGAATTTTGTTCCTCGTGGCGGTTATAATAATCAGGAAGTCGATGAAACCGGCAATCCCAATGACACTTCAGATCGGCGCGGTCATGGGACTGCTGTAACTAGTTTAATTATGGGAACTGGCGAAATGGCTGGAGTAAATCCCAATGTAACTCTCGATGAGTATCGAGTTTTCTCAAGAGAAGGCGGAGAATCAACGTGGGTATTAAAAGCTCTTATCCAGGCTATTAATAATGGAGATGACATTATTAATATGAGCTTAGGCCGATATGGTTTATTAACTGGCGGATATGGTGGTTTTGATGGTAATAATGATTCAGCTGAATATCAAGCATGGATTCGCGCTGTTGATTACGCAACTAAAAAAGGAAGTGTAGTAGTTGTCGCTGCTGGTAATGAAGGATTGAATTTAGATGACTCCCAAGCTATCACTAATTATATCAATCGTAAAACTCCCGGGATCAATGCCCGTGGTCAAGGAGTAAGTTTACCAGGAAACGTTCCAGGAATCGTACAGGTCGCATCAATTGGTTCATCTGGACAGCGTTCTGATTTTTCATGCTATTCCATAAATTCTGTATATGCTCCTGGTGGTGATACTCGCAAAACAGGTATGCAAAATCCAATTAGAAAATATCTTCCTAGTGAGTGGATTTTAACTTGCGGAGGACAAGGAAACTATAGTTATAGCTGTGGTACCTCATTTTCTGCTCCTGAAGTATCTGGAATGATTGCTCATGAAATTGCAGCTCATAATCTATATAAACAACCCGATAAGATTAAAGCAAAATTGCAGCAATCACTTCAAACGAATAAGTATGGACTCCCATGCGTCATCTTAGACCCGTTAGTTGATACTTCAACAGGTACTACTAGTTCTGCTAATTCGTCAAGTATAAATAATAGTTCTTCAAGTAAATCATCTGCAGTTAGTTCTTCTCAAAGAACAATCAGTGCCATTTCATCTTCTTTAGAAGATTCATGGTGGCAATTTAATAACGAGCAGATAAAAAAATAAAAAGCTTAGTAACATTTTCTAAACTTTTCCTAAAAATATTGACTATTCAAATACAAGTCTAACTTGTGTTCATAGTGGATTCTTTATTCAGAATTCATTGTTCTTCTAATCTAGTAGCCCTCACGTTATCATTGCCAACGCAACCTTTGATGAACGTGAGGGTTTTTTACTCAATTTTGCCAATTTTTAAATAAGGACTTCCTTACTTGCAATTATTACTTAACATGTTAGAGTTTTCTATGGTTAATAAGGGTATACCCTATTTGGACTAGCAATATTTACTGATGAAGGTACCTTGATACCTAATATCACTAATGCGCTGATACAAATAACAACTGAAAACTTAATATTATTAAGGGCAGAGAGCCAATTATAAGTTTTCATATTATCCTTTCTAACATCTTAAAATGTTATTTCCACATTTAATTCTAATAAACTTATGTAGAAAATCAAGCTAAATTTGACTACGCTTGAGTATATTGTAAACCGTTTGCTTAGAAATCCCTAATGTACTGGCAATTCTAGATTTAGGCACTTCATTTTTGAACATCTCTAAAACCTTAAAATAGATTTCACGATATTTTTTATGTGGTGAATCCGGTCGATACTGAATTTTTTTACCAGAATATTTTCCAGCTAATTTAGCCTGTTCGATTCCTTGACGTTGTCTTTCACGTAACATTTTACGTTCCTGCTCAGCATCGTATTTTTTTATTTCTAACAATAAATTGGTTAGCAATCGTTTAAGATTCTTATCCTTTACGCCTTCAAATGAAGGTAAGTCTAAAATATTCAAAAATGCTCCTCTCACAATAATTTGGTTTACAATGCGTGTAATATCGGTCTCTCCCTAACCTAACTGAGGCCTTCGCATATCCTTACCCGAAATTTTTTCTTGATAAATACGTTCTACTCCAACCTTATTCAACTTAGCAATTTGACGTGCTAAGTTTTGATCGGCTGTAAAAACTCTTGCATATCCTATTTTCATTTCTCAACAACCTTTTCAAAAATTGTTGTCTAAATAGGGTAGAGACTTATCATCCTGTTGATCCAAGTTTGGATACTAAATCTACTGTAAGGATTTACGTACAAAAACTTGCGGTCAAACAACGATAGGTAAGTATACACTAGTCGCTCAAAATTTTCCACGCGTTGGAGAATTAAAACTTCCGAGAGGCAAGAAAATTATTGGAATATTGTGCATTAGTATTGCCGCACTTTTATGCCTCATTTTATTTAAATTATAAGGAGTGAGGAATATGAAGGGGTTAAAAAGAATTTTTACCTTTTTCTCTTATGCAATTGGACTAGGATTAATTTTTAACGTTCCACTTTCAAATTATTTGATTGAATCTTATCATCCTAAAATTGAAACTTTAAAATCATATGCCGTTCCTTATAGCTGGGATAGTGTGCATTTAATTAATCTTTTCAGCATCATTAAAGCACGCTTTGTTCATCCTCAAATTCACGTAATTGGTGCGATTTATAATCAACAAATGGATCTTAATGCTCCAATTGCACTAGGAGTGGATGATACAATTTACTCTTTATGTGCTAGTACACTTATTCCAAATGAACAAATGGGCAAAGGTAACTTTATTCTTGGAGCACATAATGTGCACTCTAGTTCTAAAGTACTATTTTCTCCGCTTTATCGGCATGGCAGTATTGGTGATGAAGTTTATGTAACTGATTTTAAAACTGTTTACACTTATAAAATCATTGATATTAAAAGCATTTCACAATATGATTTATCAACCTTATCCCAAACTAAAAAACCAATGCTTACACTAATTACTTGCGACAAAACTGATCAAAAACGAATCGTTTTTAAAGGCGCTTTAATTAGCAAAAATAGTTTTAACCGTCTTTCCCCCACGGTTAAAAAGTATTTATCCCAAAAATTTGAATATTAATTAACCATATTCAATAAATTATGTGAAATGAGTTTCCCAATACTTACGTTATCTATAGATAAATTTAAATCAGCCATAATTTCATCATCAAAAAAGGTTGCGATAAAATCGCAACCTTTTTATTTTCTATTTATTCGCCTTTAATTACTTGACGACGTGGATTCTTTGGTTTTTGTGCAGGAATTATTGTACCATTATCCTCTAATTCCTTAATTTGATCTTCACTATAACCTAAACCACTTAGAATTTCATTATTGTTTTCACCTAAATCAGGAGCACGTTTATAATCTGGAACATAGTTACCTAACTTAAATGGCATTCCTAATGTCTTGTATTTACCACGGTTACCGCCTTCATCAATGGTTACAATCGTTCCATCTGAATTTAATTCAGGGTCATTTTCAATTTCATACCAGTCAAGAATTGGGCCTACTGGAATTCCTGCCTTACCTAATTTTTCAGTTAACTCATATTTATCATATTGTTTTGTATATGATTCAATTAATGGATAAAGTTCTTCTTTGTGTAATTGACGGTGTTGCCAATCTTTAAAGCGTTCATCATTAATCCATTCTGGATGTCCCATTGTATTTGCAATTGCTTCCCAACTCTTATTAGAGTTTTGAATAACAATATATACATAAGCATTTGGATCGGTTTCCCAACCTTTAGCTTTGTATGTCCATCCAATAACTTCTCCACCTTCAGTATTTTCTGCACGTGGAATTGCCTTACCCCACTTGAAGTTTGGATATACAGCGTAATGTGGCAATGCACCTAAGTTATCTAACATAACTTGGTCACGCAACTTGATTCGACATAAATCCAAAACCGCATTTTGCATTGATTGGTAAACAAATGTACCTTCACCAGTATGTTCACGTTGAAGTAATGCAGCTAAAATTCCAATTGTTAAGTGCATTCCTGAGTTAGTATCACCCAAAGCACCAGCTGATTGAGTTGGAACATTATACTTTCCGTCATTCCAACCAGTTGCTGAAGCTGCCCCACCAGCTGATTGAGCAACCGGTTCATAAGCCTTAACATTTTCAAACCGAGAACCTTGGTTAAATCCTTTCAAAGAAGCCATGATCAAACGTGGATTTAATTTATGAACATCATCCCAACCAAATCCTGCGCGATCAGCAGCACCCGGTCTAACGTTTTCAACAAAGACATCTGCTTTCTTAAGCAAGTCTGTCATGATCTTCTTTCCTTGTTCACTTTTAATATTTAATGTCAATGATTTCTTATTAGCATTTAATTGGAGGTAATACATTCCCCAAGAATCTTGAATATCAAGTAATTGATTACGTGTTGGATCACCGCCTGTATCAGGCCGTTCAATTTTAATTACTTCTGCACCTAGCCATGCTAATAATTGTGTACATGAAGGACCTGATTGTACTTGTGTCCAGTCAACGACTTTGATGCCCTTTAAAGGAGCATACGTTGATTTATCTTCTTCTGTAGCCATGATCTGATTCCCCTTTATAGTATTTTTAATAATCAGTTAAATACTAAAATAAGTACTTGCCTTGATTACACCTTCATTCTAGCACTCCTGTCTGCAATTAAAATCAATTTGCATTGAGGTATAATATAAGCATTTAAATAAATGCAATCAAAAAGACTGCAACTTACATTGCAGTCTCATTTCTTAATTAGAATTCTTTACCTTGTTCTTTTGCCATTCTTTTCTTTTTACGTTCATGACGTACAATGGCTTCTTGTTCTTCAACTTTTAAATATTCTTCACGGTGTAACTTACCAGGGTTTAATTCATTTAATTTACCTGTTTGATCATAAATGACCCATTCGCATAAGTTAACGATATGATCACCGATTCGTTCAAGCATTCGAATTACCATCAAATAACTTGTTGTCGCAACTGCAGTAGCAGTTTCACGCTTCATGATTTCAATTAATAATTGATAAATTTTATAATACTGATCATCAATTTCAGTATCTGATTGTGCGAGTTTTCTTGCTTCATTTGCATCACTGCGAATAGAGGCATCAAGTGAACGTTCAAGCATGCTTCGAATGTCAGCTGTCATATCTGAAATCATGTTTTCAACTTCTGGAATTCGATTATTACCCTTTAAACGAATCGTTTCCCGGGCAATAATAATGGCATGATCACCAATTCGTTCTAAATCAGAACTTGCCTTTAAAATACTAATGATTTTACGAAAATCACGAGCAACAGGTTGTTGTAAAGCAATCAAATTTAATGCTCTTTCTTCTAGCGAAATTTCATTATTATTGATCGTTTCATCGCGAGCAATAATTTGTTCTGCTAATTTTTGATCATGATCTACAAATGATTTTGTAGCCTGATAAATTTGCTCACTAATATCAATTCCCATTTCATTAAAGCGGCCGTTTAACTTTTTCATTTCATCACGGAAAATTTCTTTCATATCTTCTCATCCTTCCTTAGTTGAGTACTATTATTATACCAATTAACCAAAGCGTCCGTTCAAGTAATCATTTGTTAATTTTTCTTTAGGATTTAAGAACATATTACGTGTTTTACTATATTCCACTAAGTCACCATTTAAGAAAAATGCAGTATTATCTGAAATTCTTGAAGCTTGTTGCATGTTATGAGTAACAATAATAATAGTATAGTCTTTTTTCAATTCTACCAGCATTTCTTCAATTTTTGAATTTGAAACCGGATCAAGCGCACTTGTAGGTTCATCCATTAAAATAATTTCAGGTTGAACTGCTAAAACCCGAGCAATACAAATCCGTTGTTGTTGGCCTCCAGAAAATGCAAGTGCATCCTTTTTTAAATTGTCCTTAACTTCATCCCAAACAGCTGCTTTTTTCAAGCTTTCTTCTACAATATCATCAATATCACTTTTATTTTTAATTCCTTTAAGTTTTAAGCCAAAAGCAATATTATCATAAACTGATAATGGGAATGGATTAGGTTGTTGGAATACCATTCCAACTCGTTTTCGTAACTTTACAACATCAACTTTAGGACTATAGATATCTTCACCATCTAGCTTGAAACTGCCAGTAATTGTAACATTATCTAATAAATCATTCATTCGATTTAAGCAACGTAAATAAGTTGATTTTCCGCAACCAGATGGTCCGATCAAAGCGGTAATTTCTTTTTCATTAAATGCTAAGTCAAAGCCATGTAATGCTTCTTTTTTACCATAGTAAAGGTGGACATTTTCAGTTGTTAAAATCTTCTTCATGTTTTTGCCTTCCTATCCAAAGTTTCCTGAAACATAATCTTCTGTTAATTTAACATGTGGCGTTGTAAAGATATTTTTGGTTTTATCAAACTCAATAATTTGTCCCATGTTGAAAAATGCAGTGTAGTCACTACTTCTTGAAGCTTGCTCCATGTTGTGCGTTACGATGATAATTGTATATTTCTTTTTCAACTCTTGAAGTGTAGCTTCAACTTTACGAGTTGAAATTGGATCTAGTCCACTTGTTGGTTCATCTAGTAATAAAATATCCGGTTCCATTGCAATTGAGCGTGCAATGCATACCCGTTGTTGTTGGCCCCCTGACAGTGCCTTCGCATTTTTATCTAATGAATCACTTACTTCATCCCATAAAGCAACTGCTTTTAAACTTTCTTCGACTTTTTTGTCTAAAATTGCCTTATCCTTTATCCCATTATATTTCAATGCATATGTGATATTTTCACGAATAGATTTATAAAAGGGATTTGGATGTTGGAATACCATTCCAATATGTTTGCGTAATTCATAGATATTAATATTGTCGTTATTAATATCTAATCCGCGGTACATGATTTTACCTTCAACCCTTGCAATGTCGTCATTCATTCGATTCAATGATCTCAAAAAGGTTGATTTACCACATCCGGAAGGTCCAATCAAAGCGGTGATTTTATGCCGCGGAAACTGAATGGTTCCATTTGAAAATGCCATTTTTTCACCATAAAAAACTTTTAGATCCTGAGTTGATAATGCAACTTCATCTGTTATTTCTCTAATCCATGTGTCTGTCATATATCTCAATCCTTATCTGTTGCAGTAAGCTTACGATAAACAAAATTACCTAACCAACGTGCACCGAAATTGAAAATTAAAATTACAATAATCAATACAGCTGCTGATCCACTTGATACTTGTTGTGCATCAGGCAAAATTGATTCAGTATTAACTTTCCAAATATGCACTGCTAATGTTTCTGCAGGGCGGAAAATGTTTAATGGGCTAGTTTCTGAAAATGGATTCCAGTTAGCATAATTAATTACTGAATTACTTTGTCCTGCTGTGTAAATTAAAGCAGCAGCCTCACCAAAAATTCGCCCAGCACTTAAAATTACCCCTGTTAAAATTTCTGGTAATGCACATGGAAAGACAATGCCCATAATCGTCTTCCATTTCGAAATCCCTAAAGATACACCCGCTTCGCGTTGATCACGAGGAACTGAACGAAATGCATCTTCAATACTTCGAGTTAAAAGTGGTAAATTGAAGAATGTTAATGTAATTGCACCGGAAATAATTGAAAATCCGATTTGAAACTTAATAACAAAAATCAAATAACCAAACAAACCAACTACAATTGAAGGCAATGAACTTAATAACTCAATGACCGTGCGCAAAAAGTTTGTAAACCAGTTGTCCTTAGCATATTCAGCTAAGTAAATTCCTACACCAAGAGCAATTGGGAAGGAAATTAAAGTTGTTAAGATCAAAATATAAACGGAGTTAAAAATTTGATCACGAATTCCTCCACCTGCTTCAAACGATTCACTTACACTTGTTAAGAAGTGCCACGACATATTTGGCAATCCAGTTACAAGAATATAACCAATTAAAAAGATTAAAAGTAAAATCAATAAGCCAACAACGCCATAAATGACTTTCTTAGCAATTTTATTACTTGTTTTTGGGTTCATCGTTTAATTGCTCCTTTCCGTGTAATCAATCGAATTAACAAGTTAAATGCTAATGACATTAAAAGTAATACTAATGCTAGTGACCATAAAGCATTGTTAGATACTGTTCCTAAAACGGTATTTCCCATTTGGCTAGTTAATTGACTCGTCAAAGTAGCAGTTGGAGTACCTAAACCAGTTGGCATTAAGACGGCATTCCCAATAACCATTTGAACTGCTAAAGCTTCACCAAAAGCACGCGTCATCCCAAAAATAATCGCCGTTAAAATTCCTGGCATTGCAGCACGTAAAACAATTTTATAAATTGATTGCCATTTTGTTGCTCCTAAGGCTAAAGCTGCTTGGCGATAACTTACGGGAATTGATTTCAAACTATCGGCTGTTAATGAAATTACGGTTGGTAAAATCATTACAAACAATACTAATGTTCCTGCTAAAATTCCAAATCCAGTTCCACCAATTAACTTACGTACTAATGGAACTACAACCATTAAACCAATGTATCCATAAACAACTGAAGGAATCCCTACTAAAAGTTCGATCACAGCACGCAATGCTCGAGTTCCTTTTTTAGGAGCATATTCTGTCATGAAAATCGCAACGCCAATTGCAAATGGAGTAGCTAAAATTGCAGCTAAAATCGTTACGATAAATGAAGTTGAAATCATTGGTAAGGCACCAATTAATTTATGTCCTGGATCCCATTGTTTTCCAGTAATAAATTGTTTAATACTTAAATGATCTTGAGTAAATGTTGCAATCCCTTTACTTGTGATAAAGTAAAGAATTGATGCAATTAAAATGATGATAAATCCTAAACAAGTGTAGCAAAGGATTTTACCCCATGCATCTTCTTTTGTTTGCTTTGATTTTGATAGTAGCTTATTTTTGATTTCGTCCATGATTTCACTTCCTTGGTGTTATTTTGCCATCTGGTGATTTTTCAACTTGCATGTTATTTACACTAATATATTTCAAATCAGATACTAAACTATTTTGAACTTTATCTGACATCATGTATTCAATGAATTTTTTAGTTTCGCCGGTTGGCTTTCCTTTTGTATACATGTGTTCATATGACCAAATTTTCCACTTATTAGTTTGGACATTTTTATCGGTTGGCTTTATCCCATCAATTGAAAGTGGGTGAATTCCTTGACTTCTCAAGTATGAGAATGAAAGGTAACTAATTGCCCCTGGAGTATTAGAAACAATCTTTTGAACCGTTCCGTTTGACTCTTGTTCTTGAGCGTTCATCATTTTTTTGCCTTTCATTACATCACTTTCAAATGTAACACGCGTTCCACTTCCTTTAGCACGGTTAATTACCACAATTTTTTGATTTTTACCGCCTAATTGTTTCCAGTTAGTGATCTTTCCTGCAAAAATATCTTGTAATTGTTTCATTGTAATGTTTTTAACTGAAACACCATCGTTTACAATTGGTGCAATCCCAGCAACTGCAACCTTATGATCAACTAATTCATTTGCTTTAATTCCGCTTTGTTGACTTGCAAAAACATCAGAATTACCAATTTGAACAGCGCCTGCTTGAACTTGGCTTAATCCAGTTCCAGAACCACCACCTTGAACAGTGATATTCCCGCCATGTTCTTGATCATACTCACTTGCCGCCTTTTCAACTAAAGGTTGTAAAGCAGTTGAACCTACGATCGTGATTTTATCACTTTTATTTTGATTGCCACATCCACTTAAAAAAAATGTCGCAATCCCTAACGTCGCAATTACTGCAAGTATTCTTTTTTTCATTAATAATATCTCCTTAATATTTACCTCTCACTTGTAGCTTACTGAATTGATGTAAAACTTAGATTGATAATTTGTAAAGGGTATGTAAAAAGACATTATTAATGTAAATTTTGTGTAAAGTTATTATTTTTTCGGTAAATTTAAGAAGGTGTGACAAAATCATTTAAACAAGTGTGGCATAAGTTAGAAATGCATATGTATGTAAAACATCCAAAGCATTTCGTGCTTATGCTTAGCTTGTTGCTTTTTGAACCCGATTAAGAAAGTGTGACAAAAGTATTTAAAATAAACGTGGCATAAGCAGCATAAAAGAGACTGTAACTTACGTCATAGTCTCACTTTTTAGTATTCATACTTTATTTATCAGTTACTTGCCCATTTTCATCTTTTTGAACTTTCATATCATGAATACTAATGTACTTCATTTGTTTTACTAATTTTTGTTGCACTTCTTTACTCATCATGTATTTTAAGAAATCTTTAGTAACGCCAGTGGGTTTTCCTTTTGTATACATATGTTCATATGACCAAATCTTCCATGCATTTATTTGAACATTTTTATCCGTTGGTTTTATCCCATCAATTGAAAGTGAGTGAATTCCATCACCATCTAAATATGAAAAGGCAATGTAACTAATTGCACCTGGTGTCTTCTTAACTACTTTTTGAACAGTTCCATTAGAATCTTGTTCTTGGGCACTAACTGCTTTTTGTCCATTTAGCACCGTATCTTCAAAAGTTGTCCGGGTTCCACTCCCCTTAGCCCGATTAACTACAACAATTTTTTGATCTTTACCTCCTAATTGCTTCCAATTAGTAATTTTTCCAGTAAAAATATCACGTAATTGATCCATTGTAATATTTTCAACTGAGACATCTTGATTTACAATTGGAGCAATTCCGACAACTGCTACCTTATGATCAACTAACTTACTTGCATCAATTCCACTTTGTTGACTTGCAAAGATATCTGAATCACCAATTTGAACTGATCCTTCTTGAACTTGACTTAGTCCTGTTCCTGAACCACCACCTTGAACAGTGATACTATCGCCACTTTCACTTGTATATTTATCAGCTGCCTTTTCAACTAAAGGTTGTAAAGCAGTTGATCCTACAATTGTAATTTTCTCTGATTTTTTTTGAGAATTGCATCCTCCTAAAATTAAAGTCAGTAACCCTACCATGACAATTGTAAGTGGTAATTTCCTTTTCAAATTTTTCATCGTGGTAATCTCTCCTTTATTCTTTTTTGATTACACTTTAAATCCTAATAAGCTGATGTAAAATTCGAATAAATGTCACGTAAAATGTCCGTAAAAATTTTTTTTACTTTGTAAATTAATGATTGAGTTTGTGATTATTTTGTATATTTTCAAAAATAATTGCCAATTGCGTTTATAATATGGAATAATAAGGAAGGAAAAGTCTTTGTTGGAGGTACATCATGGAAGATCGGTTAATATTAATTACACAAAAACTTCCGTTGTTTATGAAGCTTAACACCTATTGCAATGATCATGGCTGGATGGTTTACAATACGACTGAAATTAATGATGTTATGGATTTCATTCAACATAAACATGTTGCTGGAATTATTTGGGATTTAGACGCTACTGATAAAACAGAAACACTGCCATTCATTAAAAAAATTCGTGAAACCTTTAATAAGCCAATTCTTACCCTCACCTCACAAAAAGACTTCGATTATGAAATGCAACTCTTTTCTTTGCATGTTGATGAATACTTAGTTGAACCATATGAATACGAAGAAGTGATTGTCCGCCTTCAACAAGCTATGTGGAGCCGGGCAATTCAAACTGAAAAGAAAGTTCCTGAACTTTTTGAACAAGAACTTGATATTGATGATAGCATCTTAGATGATTATACTGACGATGAAATTCACCAGCAAAAGAGTCATCATCCTAAGCATCATCACATTAAACTTGATGATTTACTTTTAGACATTGACCATTACCGCGTTTTAAAAAATGGCGAAGATTTAGGATTAACTCCTAAAGAATTTAAACTTCTTTATTTCTTAGTGAAAAATAAAGGACAAGTTTTATCCCGAGAACAACTTTTAGAAGGAGTTTGGGACTATAACGACTTAGGAACATCGCGAATTGTTGATATTCACATTAGTCATTTACGCGATAAAATTGAACCTGATCCTCAACATCCTAAATACATTAAAACCATTCGTGGATTCGGCTATTCTTTTGAAGGCAAACCAATCCGCATTAAAAAAGACAATAAAAATTAACAAAAAAAGAAGTTGTGACAAAACACTAGAAACGGGTATGCTGTAAGGAAAAATCCGAACGAATCACGCAGTGAAGATTCGGAGGCTTTAGAACTTACAGGCATGTCCGTTTGTTTTGGAGCACGATTATATGGATATAAAAATAGAGACTGGACTTACGTCACAGCCTCTTAGTTTATATTTTTATAGTTTTTTGAAAACTACATTCAATTTTTAAACTTCTGCTGGCGTTGTGATTTTACCTAAAAATTCCATTTGATTCAGATCACAAAAACGTTCCATGAGTTTTGAAGGTTCCATTCCTTGAACTGCTAGTCCTACTTTTTTCCATACCACATACTTTGAGGATATTCAGACATTCGATCAAACCACGTTTTCAAGTGTTCACTCATATTATGAGTACCAATTAGCCACACATCGGCTGCTTGCATTTTAGCAATAAATTCTTTAAATTGATCATCTGCAAAATGCTGTCCTAACTGATAAATTTTATAATCAATTCCCGTTAAAATTTGGTGTCCAAGTTGACTAGTATTGCCATTTGAATATTCACTTGCATTAATAAAAAGAATTTTTGTCATCCTACTTTATCTCTTTATCATCATTATTATCCAGCTGGTCTTAAATATATGGGTCAAGTTTATTTTCAAAATTACGCATATGACTATCAAAATTGTCGATTTTATAATTTAAATAGTCTAAGGTTTGTTGTAAATCAAAAATTTTTTCTTCAATTTCTGAGCGTTGTTCACGTAAAATATCTTTTCGTGCAACTGCCGCTTCTTCGCGTCTTTGTAAAAATAACTTAGTATATTCAATCATTGATTCAACTGAAACACCTGCATTTCACATATTTTTTACAAAGTAAATCCAGTTTAAATCATAGTTATTATACTACTATTACGATGAACGGGCGGAATTAACCCTTCACGTTCATAATATCGCAATGTATCCGGTGATAAATTAAATTTTTTACTTACAGTAGTCAACTTTTTGTTTAGTTGTAATTAATTCACCTTTTAAATCTTCAATTTGCTTTTCAATTTCTGCTTGTTGATCCTCCATAATTTTTAAGCGTTCAGGTGCATCCCTGTAGACTTCATACAGGTAATGGTTCTTAATGCTAAAAAATCAGTTCTTTTAAATGCACGATTCCCATGTTCATCGCGCCCAACAAAATTTAATAATCCAATTCGATCCCAATATCTTAATGTATGAGAGCTAATTCCCATAATTTTACTGACTTCACTAACTTTATAAGTTTTCATAATTCACCTACATTTCTTGTGCAGTTGTTCGCACAATAATTTCATTTAATGCTATATCTGCAGGCATATCAATTGCATCTGCAATTACTTGAGCAATTCGTTCAACTGGAATTGCATATTGATTATAAAAATCAGTAATAAATCCCTTAGCATCTTTGCTAGTAATTGAACTTAAAAGGTTAGTTTTAATTGATCCTGGAGAAACTACCGTTACACAGACATTCGTTTTCATTTGGGTCATTTCTTGACGCAAACCTTCGCTAATTGAATTTACTCCTGCTTTAGTAGCTGAATAAACAGATGAGCCTACTCCAACATGATGTGCTGCAATTGAGGAAATATTAATAATATGACCGAATTTTTGTGGAATCATGTAAGTTAGTGCTGTAGAAATTCCATAAAGCGCTCCTTTTAAATTAATATCAATCATATTATCCCAATCTTCAATTCGCTTTTCTGCTAAAGGAGATTGTGGCATAATTCCTGCACTATTTAACCATACGTCAATTCTGCCAAATGCTTCATTCGCCTTATCTGCTAACTTTTGAACCGCAGTTGCACTTGTTACATCGTCACTTCATAAATTGCCGTACCGTCATTTTTTTCAATTTCAGTTTTAATTTCTTGGAGCTTATTTTCACGCCGTGCTTCCAAAACCACTTTATATCCTTTTTGTGCCATTTTCAATGCTGTGGCCTTTCCCATCCCACTAGATGCACCTGTATTACGATTACTTTTTCACTCATGTTTATCATCCTTCCTGTCAATATTTCAAGTGTAGGTCTTTGAGTGTACTCAAAGACAAGAAAAAATTCCTTTAAGTTGATTTAAAAAACATCAACTTAAAGGAATTAAGTTCCACATGAAACTATTCATTTTTCTTTATCAAATTCTATTAAAAACTTTCTCATAAAATCCGTACGCTCATGTGCTAATTTTTTCGCACTTGGACTGTTCATTAAATTCTCTAGTTTTAGTAATTTCTCATAGAAATGATTAATCGTAGTACCTTGATGATTATGGTATTGAGTTGCTGATTTAAACTGTTTTTGTGGCTTAGTTTCATCATATATCAATTGATGATGGACACCACCATATGCAAATGCACGTGCAATTCCAATTGCACCTAATGCATCTAATCGATCAGCATCTTGAACATATTGACCTTCAATTGATAAAATTTGCTTTTCATGCAAGTTCTTCGAATATGACATCTTTTGAATTGTATTGAATATATTTGATTGATCTTTTAGTGAAAGTTTCTTAATCGTATCTAAATTTTTAATCTCGGCTAATCTTCTGATTGAATTATCTGTAAGTTTTTCATCAATTGTATCATGTAAATATGCCATTATTTTAACTAACTTAATTCCATGCTCATCATTTGGATAGTCCTTTTGAAATAAATTCACTGCGGTTGCTGCCACTCTTTTAGCATGATAAAAGTCATGACCAC
Source organism: Ligilactobacillus sp. LYQ135 (assembly GCF_053711055.1). Lineage (NCBI taxonomy): Bacteria > Bacillati > Bacillota > Bacilli > Lactobacillales > Lactobacillaceae > Ligilactobacillus > Ligilactobacillus sp. LYQ135. The sequence continues at coordinate 352,815 of NZ_JBSJYT010000001.1, forward strand.
TTGGATCGCTTTGCATCCACTGATAAGCAAAATTAACAATATCTTCCATATTATTAATCCTTAAATTTTACTGCGGTACCATATGCGACCACTGATTGCATATCACCACTAATTGAACCAGAATCAAATCGCATCATCACAACAGCATCTGCGCCTTTATCAATGGCTTCTTGTTTCATTCGTTCAATTGCTTTTTGTCGTGATTCATGCAACATTTCAGTATAAGCCTTGATTTCTCCTCCAACAATATTTTTCAAACTTGCACCCATGTTACGCAATACATTTTTTGATTGAGTCGTTACTCCAAATACTTCTCCAATAATTTCATATTCACGACCTGCGATTTGTTCTGTAGTAGTAACTAAAATATCCATAATTATCTCCTCCTTTTAGGTTGTTTTAATTATACCATAATTCATTTTACAAGCGACAAAACTATTCCAATGTCAATAAAAACTATGCCAAAAATCGTCAAATTCAACAAAGATCATTTTCACAAATAAACTTTGCTTTCACGAAAACTGGCATGAAAATTGATTAAAAATAAATTTTATTTTCTTTTTAAAACACATTCCATTCAGATCGTGCACAATCATTTGTAAAAACATTCATCTTAATTCTTAACTAATTTTACTAACTATTCGGAACAATCCAATGCATTTTTCTTTAAAAAACCAAAAAAACTCCGCAGAAAAACTGCGGAGAAAAAAGGAGTATATTTTATGAAATCTCAAAGGGGAAGCTTGAGTTTCATGATTTGTAATCAACTACTTTTCAGGGGAGAAAAAGTAATGAAAATGTTTCGGCCTTTTCTATCAGGCTATATTTACAATTTACACTGTAAATGTGAATTTTTTGTGAATTTCATTCATTTGAAAACGTTTTATTTATTAAAAAAGTTTAAAGTTGATGTTTTTTGCATTTATTTGAGCAACATTGCATTAAATGCAACAATAACTGTTGAGCATGACATCACTGCAGCTCCAACCATTGGACTAAGTATAAAGCCGATTGGTGCAAGGATTCCAGCTGCTAATGGTAGAACAATGATATTATATCCTGCTCCCCACCAAAGATTTTCAGTCATTTTCACAGTCGTTTTCCGTGCTAGTTTCAAAAATTTCAATACATCAGTTGGATTACTTTTCACTAACACTACATCTGCTGAATTAATTGCCACATCCGTTCCTGAACCAATTGCAATTCCAATATCAGCTCGCGTTAAACTTGGTGCATCATTAATCCCATCACCAATCATCATTACTTTACCTTTTTTTTGATATTCACGTACAATTTTTTCTTTATCTTGAGGCATTAATTCCGCTTTGACTTCATCAATTCCTAGTTCATTTGCAACTGCTTGAGCAGCTTTTTGGTTGTCTCCAGTTAGTATTACTGGAATAATTCCTTGTTCTTTTAATCTAGCAATAAATTTCTTTGAATCCTTTTTAATTGTGTCGCCTTGAGCAACATATCCTAAAATTTCTTTATCTTTAATCAAATAACTAATTGTACTTGCAACTGGTAAATTATCAATTACTGGAACTGTAATTCCTGCTTTTTTCAATCCATTGGCTGAAACTAAACTATAAGTAGCTTCAGCAATTTTCCCCGTTAAGCCCACTCCAGTAATTTGAGAAACATCTTGTGCTGGATTAATTTTTAAATGGCATTTTTTGGCTTCATCAACAATTCCAACTGCAAGTGGGTGACTTGAGCTAATTTCTAAAGCAGCCATTAAATTTAAAATTTGATCATCATTCAAATTAGCAGTTAAAGTTCCAATTTTGTGAACTTTAAAATCGCCTTCTGTTAATGTTCCTGTTTTATCCATTAACGCATATTTTAGATGCCTAACTTGTTCCATTGCGGTTCGATTATGAATCAATAGTCCTTGTCTTGCAGCAATTGAAGTACTTCTTGCTACAACAAGAGGAATCGCTAATCCTAAAGAATGCGGACAAGCTACCACTAAAGTCGCAACTGCAACTGATAAAGCATAAGATAAACCTTCATAGTGAAACCAAACAACAAAAGCAATTAAGGCAATTGTTACAGCTGCGTAAAATAATGATCCCGCAACTTTATCAGCCATATTTTCTTGTTTTGACTTTGTCTTCTTTGCATCATTAATTAATCTCATTACTTGAGCCAAATATCCATTTTGACCAGTTCCTGTAACTTTAATTGTTAATGTTCCATTCCCATTTACTGATCCACCTACAACACTATCGCCTTGATGTTTTTCAACTGCCCGTGATTCACCAGTAACCATGGATTCATTTGCCGTTGAAGTTCCTTCAATCACAATTCCATCTGCAGGCATTTTTTCTCCTGCTAATACTTGTAAAACATCATCTTCATGAACATCTTTCAAAGGAACATCTTTAACTTGACCGTTAATTACTTGATGCGCCATCTTAGGTAAGAGTTTAACTAATGAATCTAAAGAAGAACTTGCCTTCATTTCGACATTCATTTCAATCCAATGACCTAACAACATAATGTCAACTAAACTTGATAATTCCCAAAAGAAATCCATTACATGTTTTCCAAAAAATTGTTGCTGAATTACGGAATAAATACTATATACATAAGCAACACTAATTCCCATTGCAATTAAAGTCATCATCGCTGGTTTCTTCTCTTTAAGTTCAACCTTTGCTCCACTGAAAAATGGTGAGCCACCATAAAAGAAGATAATTGTTCCTAAAATCGCTACAATCCAATTTGAACCAGGAAAAGTGATTTCAAAAGGTAAGTGCATTCCCATAAAAGGGGACATCACAATAATTGGAATTGTTAAAATCAAGGATATCCAAAACTTCTTTTTCATATTTCCCATATGCATCATGTGACCGCCATGTTCCATCATGTCCATATCATCATGGTGCATATGCGCATGATCCATTTTGGTGTGATCATGCATTTCATGTTGATCCATATCCATTTTCAAAAACCTCCTAACTTATCCTCAATCCTAAATATATACTTTATGTTTACGTTTGTAAACGTAAATGTTCTTAATTTTAAAATAAAAAAAAGACTATGACAAAAGTCATAGTCTTAAAATTACTTTTATTAGTCTTCAGCAACAAATGGTAACAAGCCCATGATGCGAGCACGTTTGATAGCTACTGTAAGCTTACGTTGGTTCTTAGCACTTGTACCTGTTACACGACGAGGTAAAATTTTACCACGTTCTGAAATGAAACGACGTAATAATTCTGTATCTTTGTAATCGATGTATTCGATATGGTTTGCTGCGATGTAGTCTACCTTACGGCGACGACGACCGCCACGACGTTGTTGTGCCATGCTTATCCCTCCCTAGTTTCTAGAATGGTAAGTCATCATCTGAAATATCAATTTGTTGTCCATTATCGGCAAAAGGATCATTATCATTGGTTGAATTACCTTGATTTTGATCATTGCCACCAAGATTACCAGTTTGCACATTTCCTGAGAATGAACCACCCTGACTACCTGCTGGATTTCCATATGGGTTATTGTCAAATGATGGATTATTCATTGAAGAGCCATCTTGACCTTGAGGATGTTCACGGCGGTATTGTTCAGATTGCGCTTTAGTTTCCAACAATGAGAAGTTGTCAACTACAACTTCTGTCACGTATACCCGTGCACCTTGTTGGTTTTCATATGAACGAGTTTGTAACCGTCCTTCAACAGCAACCATTGAACCTTTATGGGTAAAATTAGCAAAGTTTTCAGCTGCTTTGCGCCAAAGCACACAGTTGATAAAATCAGCTTCGCGTTGCCCATTTTGGTTTGTAAATGAACGATCAACTGCAAGGGTAAATGATGCAACTGCCGTTCCAGATTGGGTATAACGTAAATCAGGATCTTTTGTTAAGCGACCTACAAGAACTACTCTGTTAATCAAGGTCATGCCCTCCTTTATATTTTAATTTTATTCTTTTATTAGTCTTCGCGTTTTACGATCATGTGGCGTAAAATACCATCGTTGATCTTTGAAAGACGATCAAATTCGTTAATTGCATCTGCATTTTCAGCATTAACGTTTACAATGTGGTACATACCTTCTGTGTAACCGTTAATTTCATATGCAAAACGACGCTTTGACCAGTCTTTTGAATCAATAATTTCAGCACCACCATTCTTCAAAACGTCATCGAATTTAGCAACTAAATCATTTTTAGCTGCTTCATCAAGTGAAGGATTGATGATGTATGTGATTTCATAATGTGTCATAGTTGTTTGCACCTCCTTATGGACTTTTGGTTCTTTTAAATATAGTAAAAGAACAAGGTATTACAAGTTAGAATTATATCATCTCTATTTTTGTTTTGCAATAAGATTCCTGATTTTTCCCCTTACTATCTATATACGCTAAAAAAGATTTTTTTTAGAAAAAATTGCAAAAAAAAAGACTGCGACTCATGCCACAATCTTCTTGAATTCTTAGCTTAGTCTTCTTGCTTTTCGTTATGTTCAATTTCACGATCAGCAAGTGCTTGTACATCATTTTTTAGCAATATTTGATCTGCACTAGTTTCTATAGTTGCATCTGCAACATTATTTTCGTCATTTTTTTCAGGATCAACCTTAGCAATTGTTGAAACTTTAGCATCATCTTCTAAGTTAATTAGGTGAACACCTAAAGTTGCTCGTCCAGTTTCAGAAACATCTGCAACATTAAAGCGAATCAAAACGCCTTTATTGGTAATTACCATGATATCTTCATCACCATGCACAATCGTTAATCCCGCTAATGGACCATTCTTGGCTGTGATATTAGATGTTTTAATTCCTTTTCCGCCACGTCCTTTAATTGGATATGCACTTGCAGGTGTCCGTTTACCATAACCATTTTCTGAAATTACGAATACATCACTATCTTGATCCAAAATATCAGAACCAATTACATAATCATTTTCACGTAATCTAATTCCCCGAACTCCGGCAGCAGAACGTCCCATCGAACGCACTGTACTTTCATTAAATGAAACTGCATATCCTAAATGAGTTCCAATAATAATATTTTGATTGCCATCAGTTAATGATACATTCATCAATTCATCGTCATCATGTAAATTAATTGCTTTTAATCCATTTTTACGAATGTTACTAAAATCTTCAACTGGAGTCCGCTTAACAGTTCCTTGTTTTGTAGTAAAGAACAAGTAAGCAGCATTTGCATTTTCATCATGCGGAATATTTACAACCGTTGCAATTTTTTCTCCTTCACCAATGTTAAGCAAATTAATCACTGGAATTCCCTTTGCTGAACGTCCATATTCAGGAATTTCGTAGCCCTTCATGCTATATACTTTTCCTAAATTAGTAAAGAATAGTAATTCATCATGCGTTGAAGTAGTAATTAATTGTTCAATGAAGTCATCATCATGAACGCCCATTCCTTGAACACCACGTCCACCACGTCTTTGAGCTTTAAAATCACTTGTTGGCAAGCGTTTAATATAACCATTATGAGTTAATGTAATTGCGACAGATTCTTCTTCAATTAAATCTTCATCTTCAATGCTTGTGACTTCGCCAACCATTAATTCAGTGCGGCGTTCATCGCCATATTTATCTTGGATATCAAGTAATTCTTGGTAAATAATTTCATTAATACGAGCTTCATTTGCTAAGATATCTTCATAATCAGCAATTGCCTTCATAGTCTTATCATAATCGGCTTCAACTTTGTCTCGTTCCAAACCGGTTAATCGAACTAGTCGCATATCTAAAATTGCTTGTGCTTGCTTATCACTTAAATCAAATTCGTTCATCAAGCGATCTTTAGCAATGTCTCCACTTTCAGATTTACGAATAATATTGATAATTGCATCAATATGGTCTAAAGCAATTCGTAACCCTGCTAAAATGTGTGCTCGTGCCTTAGCTTTTCTTAAATCAAATTCCGTTCTTCTGCGAATAACTTCAACTTGGTGTTTTAAGTAGTATTGCAAAATTTGCTTTAAACTTAAAATTTTAGGAGTGCCATCAACAATGGCTAACATATTAAACCCAAATGAAGTTTGCATTAAGGTCATCTTATACAAGTTATTTAATACGACTGATGCACTGACATCGCGCCGCACATCAATTGTAATCCGCATCCCATCACGGTCAGATTCATCATGAATAGCTGTAATTCCATCAATTTCTTTTTCCCGTGCAAGTTCAGAAATCCGTTCAATTAAGCGGGCTTTATTGACCATGTATGGTAATTCATGGACAATAATTTGTTCCCGTCCATTTTTTTGCTCTTCAATTTCAACTTTAGCACGTAATGTAACGGTTCCCTTACCAGTTTCATATGCTTTTCGAATTCCTGATTTTCCCATTACAATTCCACCAGTTGGAAAGTCTGGTCCTGGAATTACTTCCATCAAATCAGCAATAGTTGCATCAGGATTATCCATTAAAACATGGATTGCAGAAATTACTTCTGATAAATTGTGAGGTGGAATGTTTGTAGTCATCCCAACCGCAATCCCAGTTGCACCATTTACCAATAAATTTGGAAAACGCGCAGGCAAAACTTTAGGTTCGCGTTCAGTTCCATCGTAATTTGGTTGAAAATCAATTGTGTCTTTATTAATATCACGCAGCATTTCAGTTGCGATCTTAGACATCCGTGCTTCAGTATAACGCATCGCAGCAGCACCGTCGCCATCGACAGACCCAAAGTTACCGTGTCCATCAACAAGCATGTACCGATAGCTGAAATCTTGTGCCATTCGCACCATAGATTCGTAAATTGCTGAGTCACCATGTGGGTGAAATTTACCCATAACTTCCCCAACAATTCTGGCTGATTTCTTGTATGGCTTATCTGGAGTAACCCCTAATTCACTCATTCCATATAAAATCCGTCGATGAACAGGTTTTAAACCATCGCGAACATCTGGTAAAGCACGTGCTACTAAAACACTCATTGCATAATCTAAGAACGATGTTTGCATGACGTTTGAAAGATCAACGTCTTTAATTCGATCTGGTAAATCTACCACTGTAGCTGCCTCCTTCTACATTTCCTGGGTAATAAAATTTTAAACATCAAGATTGTCAACAAAGGTTGCATTTTCTTCAATAAATTGGCGCCGTGGACCAACTTGATTACCCATTAACATTTCAAATACTGAGTTTGCTTCTTGAGCATCTGCTAATTTAACACGTAGTAACCGGCGTCTTTCAGGATCCATTGTAGTTTCCCACAATTGTTCTGCATCCATTTCACCAAGTCCTTTATACCGTTGAATTACTGGCTTAGGTGAAGCTGGTAATTGTGATAAGATTTCATCCAATTCCTCATCTGAATCAATGTATCGAATCATTTTACCTTGGCGAACTTGATACAATGGTGGTTGTGCAATATAAACATAGCCTTTTTCAATCATTGGACGCATAAACCGATAGAACAATGTTAATAGCAATGTTCGAATGTGAGCACCATCAACATCCGCATCAGTCATGATGATTAATTTATGATAGTTTGCTTTTTCAACATCAAAATCTTCGCCAAAGCCGGTTCCAAGTGCAGTAAATAATGAGCGAATTTCTTCATTCGCTAAAATTCGGTCTAAACTTGCCTTTTCAACATTTAAAATTTTTCCACGAATTGGCAAAATTGCTTGGGTTAAGCGTGAACGTCCTTGCTTAGCTGAACCACCCGCAGAATCCCCTTCGACGATAAATAATTCTGAAATCTCAGGATCTTTACTTGTGTTATCTGCTAATTTTCCTGGTAAATTCGAAATTTCTAATCCATTTTTCTTTCGCGTAACTTCGCGTGCACGTTTAGCAGCAACCCGTGCCTTAGATGCTAAGATTCCTTTATTTACAATTTCTTTAGCAACAGTTGGATTTTCCATCATAAACTTACTAAAGATTTCACTGAAAATCTTATCAGTTGCAGCACGTGCATCTGAATTTCCTAACTTAGTTTTAGTTTGCCCTTCAAATTGTGGGTTAGGATGTTTAACTGAAATTACAGCAGTCAATCCTTCACGCACATCTTCACCAGATAAATTAGGATCATTTTCTTTTAATAAATTAGTTTTACGCGCATAATCATTAATTACCCGCGTCAATGCAGTTTTAAACCCAGATTCATGAGTTCCACCTTCATATGTGTGAATGTTATTAGTGAAGGTTAATAAATTGGAGTGAAAATCATTAGTATATTGCAAGGCAATTTCAACTGTAATTCCCTTTTGAACTCCTTCAACATAAATTGGATCTTTAAAAATAACTTCCTTGCCCTTATTTAAGTACTCAACATAATGTTTAATTCCACCAACATAGTGAAACTCTTCATGAGTAGGTTCTTCAGGTCTTTTATCGTCAATTGTAATTTTTAATCCTTTATTCAAAAAGGCTAATTCCCGAATCCGCGTTGTTAAGGTTTTAATATTGTAAATTGTTGTTTCAGTAAAAACATCTGGATCTGGAACAAAGTGCACCGTTGTTCCATGAGCATGGACATCAGTTTGCCCAATCACATGCATGGTAGTGTTAACTTTTCCAAGTTTAAAATCCATTCCATAAATGTTAGGATCACCTTCACGAGTAACTTGAACATCTAATGAAGTTGATAACGCATTTACTACAGATGCACCTACACCATGCAATCCACCAGAAACCTTGTATCCACCACCGCCAAATTTCCCGCCGGCATGTAAGACAGTGAAAACTGTTTCTAAAGCAGGACGACCAGTTTTCTTTTGAATATCGACTGGAATTCCCCGCCCATTATCTTTAACAGTGATACTATTATCTTTTTCAACAGTTACGTTGATTTCCGTTGCAAATCCCGCTAAAGCTTCATCAATTCCATTATCAATGATTTCCCATACAAGGTGATGCAAGCCTTGTTCGCTAGTTGATCCAATATACATTCCAGGACGTTTACGAACTGCTTCTAAGCCTTCTAAGACTTGGATTTGACTGGCATCATATTCTTTAGCTTTTTCTTCTTTTGCTTCTTGCACTTGCTTCTCATCTGCCATATCGTTCACTCCTAACTTATAATCTTATTTTTATTTCGTTGGATAAAATACTTGTGGAATCAACTTGGAATCATCACTTTCAAGTGTAGTTGTTCCAGTTTGAATCCGAAAAATTCGTGGTTCTTTAATTAAATTTCGCGCTACATCACTTAAAGCCGGCGTTGTCAGAAAGGTTTGAACCTTATCTTGAATTGTTTTCAATAAGTGCGTTTGTCTTGCACCATCTAACTCGGATAAAACATCATCTAGCAACAACACCGGATATTCTCCAGTTTGATTTTTCATTAAATCAATTTCAGCTAACTTTACTGCTAAAGCCACTGTTCTTCGTTGCCCTTGAGAACCATAAACTTGGACATTTTTTTGATTAATCAAAAACTTAACATCATCACGATGAGGTCCATATAAAGTAGTTCCTTGAAAGATTTCTTTTTGTTGATTTTTAGTATATAAGTCCATCAAAGCTTGTGAAATTTCAGTTTCATTCATTTCAGCAATGGTCTTTAATGCACTTTCATATTCAAAAGTCAACTTTTCTTTGCTTTGGGTAATTCCTGCTTGCAGTTTTTGCGCATATTTTTCTAATTCTTTTAAAAAACGCACTCGCTGAATAATAATTGCACCACCAACTGCTGCTAATTGCTCAGACAATACTTCTAAATATAATTTGTCGGTTTGAATCTTGGTTTGCAATTGTTTCAAATACTGATTACGTTGCTTTAAAATACTCCGATATTGAGTTAAATCATGTAAATATTTAGGTGAAATTTGCCCAAACTCCATATCAATGAATCTTCGACGAACACTTGGAGCGCCATTAACCAAAGCCAGATCTTCTGGAGCAAATAAAATTACATTTAACTGACCTAAATATTCTGAAAGGCGGGCTTTTTCTAAATGATTTACCTTAGCCTTTTTACCACGCTTTCCGATGTCTAATTCTAATTTTAAAGAGCCAAATTGGCGTTGCACTGTTCCGTAAATTTGAGCAGCATCCTTTCCAAATTCGATTAATTCCTTATCGTTATTTGTACGGTGGCTGCGCGTCATTGCCAACACATAAATTGCTTCTAGTAAATTGGTTTTACCTTGAGCATTTTCTCCAATTAATACATTAATTTGTGAAGAAAAATCAATGCTGACATCATCATAATTGCGGAAATGATGCAGTTTTAAATTTTCTAAGTACATAGTTTTTAAAGACCACTTTTCATGATGTAAGTTTTGCCATTGGGCAATTTTACTTCATCATTGGGATAAAGTTTGCGTCCTCGACGATTATCTAGCTCGCCATTAACATAAATATCATGCTCACTTAAGTACCATTTTGCTTGTCCACCTGATGAAATTACATCAGCAATTTTCAACAATTGTCCTAATGTAATGTATGGTGTTTCTAACCTAATTTCCTGCATCTAGCAAACCCTCCTTAAAATTAGTCTTTTACTGTATAATTATACCCTTTTTTTAGGATAAAAACAATTTTATTCCGCATATTTTGCGGTTTAAGCAAAGTTAATGATTTCGAATAAAAAGACCCTAAAACTATTAAAAATAGCTTAAATCAAACAAGGTTGACAAAAGCATTTAAACATAAAAATAAGACTACAACATGCGTTGTAGTCTTTAATTTACTTTTCTTTAACATACTGTCTTTCAATTTCTTCTAGTGTATGTCCTTTAGTTTCTGGAACTTTAAAGATTACAAAAGCAACTGCAATTAAACAAATTACTCCAAAAATTGCAAAAACTGTTTCTTGAGTCATTGACGCTGTCATTAATGGGAATAATAATCCCACTAAAAATGCACCAATCCAGTTAAATGATGAAGCCGTTCCACTTGCTTTTCCACGGATTGCTAGTGGGAAAATCTCACCAACAATTACCCATGTAAGTGGTGCCCATGTAAATCCATAAAAGCCAACATAAATGCATAAGAAGAAAATTGTAATTAACGGGTCAACATTTCTAAATAACGTACTAATTACAGCCGGCAAAATAAAAGATAAGCCCATTCCTGTACCACCTAAAATCAATAAAGTCCGCCGCTTAAATTTATCTGCAATGATTAAGAAAACAAATGAAGCTCCTAAAAGAATTGCGCCTTCAATTACTGGCCACATTAAATTTGATGAAGCTGCATGTCCTGTTGCCTTAGCAACAATTAATGGAATGTAATAGAAAATTGCATTAACTCCCATTAATTGTTGGAAAGCAGCAACTCCGACGCCTGCAATCACTAAGTAATGGTATTTTCCAGTAAATATTTTACTTAATTTAGTTTGAGATTTACTTTGGTTTTCGGCTTTTTTTATGCTTTGGACTGCGTGAATTTCACTTTCGATCTGATCTTTCGGTTGTACTAAAGTCAAAACTTGCCGCGCTTCTTTAATTCGATTGTGATTAATTAAGTAGCGTGGTGATCCTGGTAAGTTTAAACTTCCAATAAATAAAATTAATGCTGGCACTGCAGCCATTCCAAGCATTGCACGCCAAGCAAAAGTTGCTGGTAAATATTGCAACAAATAATCAACACAATAAGATAATAAAGTTCCTAATGCAATCATTGTAAAATTAATTCCTGACAGTCGTCCTCTCGATTTAGCAGGAGTCATTTCTGACATATAATTTGGCACGATTGCTGAAATTGCTCCGACAGAAAGTCCTAAGAAAATACGCACTAACGTCAAATATATGTATCCATTTTCAGGTGCAATTGCTGATAGCAAAGATCCCACAATAAAAATTAAAGCTGAAAATGAAAGCATCCTTTTTCTGCCAATTTTATCTGATAAATGCCCTGCCATAATCCCGCCAAAAATTGCACCAAACATCAAAGATGATGTGATACATCCTTCCCAAAAGGCGGAATGCATGTGCCAATCAATTTGTAAAAATGGCAAAGCGCCTGTCATTACCCCAATATCGTAGCCGAACAAAATTCCTCCAAATGAACCAAAAAAATATATATACGCCTTTGAAACTTTTTTTACTCGCGTCATAAACATCCCTTCCTTCGATTTAAATTTTGCACAATATATAATTATAAAAACATTGTTATTTTAATTTTTTTATCAGTAAAAGTCATTTAATTTGCTCAAAATAAAAAAGACTGCAATTTTTGTTACAGTCTTTAATCTTTTGATTATTTTAAAAAGTTCGCACTGGAGTGATTAATTGAATAAAATCTTCGCTATCTTCAGTTGGCATTAATGTAAATGGACGTAATGGCAATGTTAATGATAAACGCACTTGTGCTTGTCCAAAAGCTTGTAAAGCAGCTTTCATATAATCCGGGTTAAAGGAAATTTCAATATCATTTCCTTCTAACTTATCAAATTGTAATTCTTCTTCAATATTTCCAACTTCAGGTGAGTTACTTGATAATGTTGCTGTTTGTTTTTCAGTATTTAAATTTAATTTAACAACATTATTACGACCTTCGTGTGAAAGTAATGATGCTCGTTCAATCGCACGCAATAATGTTATAGCATTAAATTCAACATTTGTTTCTGAACTTTGCGGAATTAAGCGATCTGTGTCAGGATACATTCCTTCAAGTAAACGTGAATAAAAAGCAGTATCATTAAAATTAAACAAAATTTGATTTTCAGCAATTTGTAATTCAAGTGGATTGGTTGAATCACCAATCATACGTGCCAGTTCAATTAAAGATTTACCTGGGACGATAATGTCATAGTTAAGATTTTCAGCACCAATTAACTTTACTGTCCGTTGACTTAACCGATGTGAATCAGTTGCAACTGCATGTAATTTTCCATTACCAATTGTTAAATGAACACCTGTTAACATTGGCCGATTTTCTTGAGTTGAAACTGCAATCACAGTTTGATTAATAATTTGTTTGAACAAATCAGCTGGAATTTTTAAATGTTCATTTGAATCAATTTCTGGTAAATGAGGATAATTTTCTGCATCTATCCCATTAACTTGATATTCAGTTTGTCCAGAAGTAATCGTTGCTTGAAAACGATCATTAACTTCTAAAGTAAAAGTATCTTCTGGCAATTTTTTAACAATTTCACTAAAGAAGCGAGCTGGTAACACAATTGATCCTGGTTCATTAATTGTTAAGTCAAAATCAGAATCATCAGTAGTAATTTCATTTTCAATTGAAATATCAGAGTCACTTCCTGTGAGTGTTAATTTAAAATTATCAGCTTGAATTTTTAAACCAGTTAAAATTTCAATTGCAGTTTTAGATGAAATTGCGCGTTGCACATCATTTAATTTTTTTATGAATGCATTTCTTTTTATTGTAAATTTCATGTAGATGCTCCTTTAATTAATATATATAAGTAATTATTTATAGTAGTAGTATTAGGGGATGTTGATCTTGTGGAAAACTTTTGAAAAGTTATAAAAATCAAGAATTATTCCTGTGAATAATGTGTGGATAAAAATTTGATTTTGTTCACAGTTATTCACAATTAAACCTTTAAGTTTTCCTTCAACTCTTCAATATTTTTTTGCAATTCTTTATTGCTTAAAAGTTCGGTTTGAATTTTTTCATGGGCATGAATGACCGTCGTATGATCTTTACCACCAAATTCTTGACCAATTTTTGGTAAAGAAGCGTCAGTTAATTCGCGTGATAGATACATTGCGATTTGACGTGGCATTACAATTGATTTAACCCGTTTTTTTCCTTTCAAATCAGTCACGGTCACGTTAAAGTATTTAGCAACCTTATTTTGAATTAAAGGAATTGTTACTTCTTTAGCAGAACCGTTACTTTCAAATCCACTTAAAGCTTCGGCTACCATACTAGTTGTGATTGGTCCATTAGTCATTGACGTTACAATTTTGATTCGAGATAAAGCACCTTCAAGATCCCGCACACTTGAATCAGCGTGACCAGAAATATAGTTTAAAGCTTCATCGGGTAAATCAAGACCAAGCGATTGAGATTTTTCGCGTAAAATTGCAATTCGCGTTTCAAAATCAGGTGGAGTAATATCTACTGGCAGTCCCATTTTAAAGCGTGTAACTAACCGCGTTTGTAAATTTTGAATTTCGTTTGGTAATCGATCTGCAGTGAGGACAATTTGCTTATTATTTTGGAAAAGTGTCTCAAAGGTATTAAAAAATTCTTCTTGAGTTCCAAGTTTACTTGCAAGGAATTGAATATCATCAACTAATAATAAATCTACGTTGCGATATTCTGAGCGAAATTCAGATTGATTTTTTAATTGAATTGAAGTAATAAAATCGTTGGCAAAAGCTTCACTTGAAACATATTTAACCTTAGCTTTAGGATTACGTTTTAAAATAGTATGTCCAATCGCTTGCATTAAGTGAGTTTTACCTAGTCCTGCTCCTCCGTATATAAATAAAGGATTGTAAACACCACCGGGATCTTCAGCAACAGCCAAAGCAGCGGCATGTGCCATTTTGTTTCCGTTTCCGACCACGAATTTTTCAAAGGTATAATTACTATTCAATTGATTATTTTGAACGAAATTATTATCTTTTGATGAGATCTTACTGGTCTTTTGCGGAACTTCGTTGGCTGAATGATCAACTTGAAGATCAATTTCGCTTGGTTGTTGAGTAGATGTTTCATTGATTTCTTCAGCTGAACGGACAATAATATTGATTTTTTGACCAATTGCTGGTTCTAGTAAATCAATAATTGTAGGGCTAATGTTACGTTCCCAATAACCTTTTATAAGATCAAATGGAACTTCAACGACCAGAGTATTATTTTTGAATTCCAATGGTTTGGCTTGTTTGATCCAGGTATTAAAAGCCACTTGACTAAAAGATTCACGTAACCCATCAGAAATAATCTTCCATAAAGAATCTAATTCTGGCTCATGCACAATTGGGCCTCCTTTGCAAAAAAAATTATACGTTCATTGTAGCATTAAAAAAATAAGTTTTCCACAGGTGTGAAAAAGAATATTTTATTAAAGAACAAGGGGTTAATTGTTTATCCACAAGGATAATTTTTTTGTTGATAACATTAATGTGCCGGAGAGTTATTCACAGAACACTTTGGAAAGTACTGCTTGATATGGCGGGGATTATAATTCTTTTCCACAAAAACAACAAAAATCCACAAAAAGACAATCCACCTATTGTTAACTGTGGATAAGTGTGTAAAAAAAGCTGTTAATTTCTTTTTTACAATTCACAATTATTTATTTTGACTGCTAATAAATTTTTGTAAAATGTGGAAATTTTTGCTAATTTTTCACAAAAAAAATAAATTAGCAATTTTTTCAAATTAAAAAATCGCTTTTCATATCATCTTTTGTATGTTAAACTTACAAAGTAAGTCTGTTTTAGACTTTATTGGCATTCGAAATAGAATTTAATATTTCAATTTTAATAAGGAGGTGTTACTTCATGAAGAGAACTTACCAACCTAAGAAACGTCACCGTCAACGCGTACATGGTTTCCGTAAGCGTATGAGTACAAAGAACGGTCGGAATGTGTTAGCACGTAGACGCCGTAAAGGTAGAAAAGTATTGTCTGCATAGATCACTGGACCGTCAGTGGTCTTTTTTCTTATCTAAAAGAATTAATGGATAAGTCCATTTTGGGAGAATGACAATGAGAAAATCATACCGCGTTAAAAAAGAAGCAGAATTCCAAACGGTTTTTAAACAGGGCAAATCAGTTGCTAATCGACAGTTTGTAGTTTATATGCTTGAAAAACCCAATCAACCTCATTTTCGAGTAGGCATCTCGGTTGGAAAAAAGGTCGGCAATGCAGTTGCACGTAACTGGGTCAAGCGGCGTATTCGCCAAACTTTAACAGATCTAAAGCCACAATTAAAGCAAGACTGTGATTTTTTAGTAATTGCACGCCCAACAGTGGCTTGGATGTCAACTGCAGAAGTTAAGAAGCATCTTAGTCATGCGTTAAGATTAGCGAAAGTATTACCTGCAAAAAATGAAACGAAAAGTGAGGAATCGCGTAAGTAATGAAAAGACGTACTAAAAGAAATCTTGCGATTCTCGGAACCTTGTCATTGGCTTTAGTATTAGGCGGATGTGCCAATAGTAATGAACCAATTACTGCTCATAGTACTGGTTTTTGGGATCATTATATTATTTGGAATTTCGTTCGCGCCATTCAATGGTTGAGTAATATATTTGGCCATAACTATGGATGGGGAATCGTGGTCTTTACAATTATTGTCAGAATTATAATCTTGCCGTTGATGTTCTATCAAATGAAGAGTACGCGCAAGACACAAGAAATTCAGCCAAAATTAAAGGCATTACAAGCTAAATATCCTGGTAAAGATCGTGAATCAATGCAGAAATTACAGGAAGAACAGCAAAAACTTTATGCTGAAGCTGGAATTAATCCAATGGCTGGATGCTTGCCAATGCTAATTCAAATGCCAATTTTGATTGCTTTGTATCAAGCAATTTGGCGTTCACCAATTTTGAAGAATGGTGATTTCTTGTGGATGCATTTAGGTGAAAAAGATCCATATTACATTATGCCAATTTTGGCGGCATTATTTACATTTGCAACTTCAAAATTAACAATGATGAGTCAACCAGAAGGCTCAAATAACATGATGAACAGCATGATGTTATATTTCATGCCAATTATGACTGGATTTATTGCGATTAACTTACCGTCTGCTTTGGCACTTTACTGGGTGGTAACAAATGCCTTTTCAGTAGGACAAACATTATTATTGCAAAATCCATTTAAGATTCGGCGTGAACGTGAAGAAAAAGAAGCAGCAGAAAAAGCACGTCAAAAACGTTTAGAAAAAGCTAAACGAAAAGCATACAAACGCAAGAAAAAATAATTGCAAAGCTTATAACAGCAACATCGTATGTGCGGTGTTGCTGTTTTTTACTTACATAATAAAAATATATAATTTTAGATTAAACTGTTTAATTAAATTAGCAAAAGAAAAAATTAATTAAATTCTCATAAAATCACTTGCAATTTATCATGGAATGCTGGTATTTTTATAGTATCTTTAATGTAAGGGAGAAACTCAATTGGAAAAAACATTAGTTATCAATTCAGGTAGTTCAACATTAAAATTTAAGTTGTATTCAATGCCTGAAGAAAAAGAAATTGCAAAGGGTTTGCTTGAACGAATTGGTTTTGATGGTTCAAAGGTCAAAATTACATATGGTAATGGCGATGTTTATACTGAAGAAAAACCATTAGAAAACCATGGAGAAGCTATTCAAGTAATGCTTCACTTGTTAAAAGAATTAAAAATCGTAAATGATTTTAATGAAATTACAGGTGTAGGTCATCGGGTTGTTGCCGGTGGCGAATACTTTAATCAATCAGTTGTTGTTGATGATGATGTTATTCAAAAAATTGATGAGTTAGCCGATTTTGCGCCTCTTCATAATCCAAATAACTTGATTGGAATTACTGAATTTAAAAAGTTATTGCCAAATGCAATTTCAGTTGCAGTTTTTGATACTGCCTTTCATCAAACATTGCCTGAAGAAAACTATATGTACAGCACACCATATGAATGGTATGAAGATTACAAAGTACGACGCTATGGTGCTCATGGAACAAGTCATCAATATGTAGCTGAACGAGCTGCAGAATACTTTGATAAGCCATTAAAAGATTTAAAATTGATTACTTGTCACTTAGGTGCAGGTTCTTCAATGTGTGCAATTAAAGATGGTAAATCATTTGATACATCAATGGGATTCACTCCATTAACAGGAATTACAATGGGAACTCGCTCAGGAGATGTTGATTTTTCACTAGTTGCTTATGTAATGAAGAAAATGAATACCACTGATGTAGATGCTGTTTTAGATACATTAAACAAAAAATCTGGTTTATTGGGTGTTTCAGGACGTTCATTAGATATGCGTGATTTGCAAGCAGCTGAAAAAGATGGCGATAAACGTTCAGCTTTAGCAATTCAACTTTTCGTTAAAAATATTGTACGTTATGTAGGTCAATACTACGCAGAAATGGGCGGATTAGATGGAATTGTCTTTACTGCTGGAATTGGCGAAAATGAAGGAGCGATTAGAAAACGAATCATTGACCGGTTATCATTTATGGGAATGGAAATTGATGACACTAAAAATGATGCTAATGTAGATGGCTTTATTTCAACAGCTGATTCTAAGATTAAAGTTTTACGTATTCCTACAAACGAAGAATTAATGATTGCTAGAGATGTTGAGCGGTTGAAAAAATAATATAAGTTACAATTTGAAATAAAGGCTTGATTTATTAAAATCAAGTCTTTTTATTATGCATGATGTAATTTTGGATAATAAAATAACAACCTTTCAACTTTGGTACGTACCATTGAAAATAAAGGTTGACCCTCAAAGAATAAGCAGGTATGATAAAGGTGTAGTCAAATATGAAAAGGCTTTATTAAGGGAGGAATCCATGATGGTTGATTATTCATCAAAAGAATATTTAAAAAAACTCGATGCATACTGGCGTGCAGCTAACTATGTTTCAATCGGACAATTATATTTAAAAGACAACCCACTATTAAAAAGAGAATTAAAAGCAAGTGACGTAAAGGCACGTCCAATTGGACACTGGGGTACAATTGCAGGCCAAAACTTTATTTATGCACATTTAAATCGAGTAATTAATAAGTATGATTTAGATATGTTTTATGTTGAAGGACCTGGCCATGGTGGTCAAGTAATGGTTTCAAATTCATATTTAGATGGAAGTTATTCTGAAATTTATCCTGAAATTAGTCAAGATGAAGAAGGAATGAAGCGTTTGTTTAAGCGTTTTTCATTTCCAGGCGGCGTAGCTTCACATGCAGCTCCTGAAACTCCTGGCTCAATTCATGAAGGCGGTGAGTTAGGATATACAATCTCACATGCTACTGGTGCAGTTTTAGATAATCCTAATTTAATTGCAGCAGCAGTGGTTGGTGATGGTGAAGCAGAAACTGGTCCATTAGCAACTTCATGGCAATCCAATAAATTCATTAATCCAATTAATGATGGTGCAGTCTTACCAATCTTAAACTTGAACGGATATAAAATTTCAAATCCAACTATTTTATCACGTGAAAGTGATGAAACTTTAACTAAGTATTTTGAAGGAATGGGATGGAAACCTTACTTTGTTGAAGGTGATGACCCTGCTAAAATGCATCCTCAAATGGCTGAAGCAATGGATAAAGCAATTGAAGATATTAAGGCTATTCAAAAGAATGCACGGGAAAATAATGATGCAACCTTGTCACAATGGCCGATGATTGTTTTCCGTGCTCCAAAAGGTTGGACTGGTCCTAAGAAATGGGATGGTAAACCAATTCAAGGTTCATTTAGAGCTCACCAAATTCCATTACCAGTAGATGAAGATCATATGGAACATAAGGATGCATTAGTTGAATGGATGCAAAGTTACCATCCTGAAGAACTATTTGATGAAAATGGCAAATTGAAAGCAGAAATTGCTGAAATTTTACCAACTGGTGAACATCGAATGGCACTAAATGAACATACTAATCCTGGTAAGTTGATTCGCGATTTAATTTTACCTGACTTTAGAAAATATGCGGTTGATACTTCAATTCGTGGTGGTCAAGTTGCACAAGACAATCGGGTTTTAGCAGATTATTTAAAAGATGTAATTGAAATAAACGCTAAGAATCATAATTTTAGAATTTTTGGTCCAGATGAAGTGATGTCTAATCGATTTGCACCTATTTTTGAAGTAACTAATCGCCAATGGATGGAAGATATCCATGAACCAAACGATGAGTTTGTTGCTTCAGCAGGACGAGTGATTGACTCACAACTTTCAGAACACCAAGCAGAAGGATTCTTAGAAGGTTATGTATTAACTGGACGACATGGTTTCTTCCAAAGTTATGAAGCATTCTTAAGAGTAGTTGACTCAATGCTTACTCAACACTTTAAGTGGTTAAGAAAAGCCAAGGAACAACCATGGAGAACTTCTGTACCATCATTAAACATTATGGCAACATCAACCGTATTCCAGCAAGATCATAATGGTTATACTCATCAAGATCCTGGAATTTTAGATTTATTGGCTGAAAAGAAACCAGAATTTATTCGGGAATACTTGCCAGCAGATGCAAATACTTTACTTGCAGTATTTGATAAAATTTTGAATGATTATGATAAGATTAACTATATTGTATCTTCTAAACATCCACGGCAACAATTCTACTCAGCAGCAGAAGCAAAAGAATTAGTTGATAAAGGATTAAAGATTATTGATTGGGCTTCGACTGATGATCATGGCGAACCTGATATTGTCTTTGCTGCTGCTGGAACAGAACCAAACTTGGAAAGTTTAGCAGCAATTTCAATCTTGCATGAAAAGTTACCAGAATTAAAGATTCGGTTTATTAATGTGGTTGACTTATTAAAACTTCAAAGTCCAAAGCGAAATCCACGGGGATTATCAGATGAAGAATTTGATATGTACTTTACAAAGGATAAACCGGTAATTTTTGCATTCCATGGATTTGAGGGGTTACTACGTGATATTTTCTTTGATCGGCATAATCATAATGTGCATTTTCATGGTTATCGTGAAAACGGAGACATTACTACCCCATTTGATATGCGAGTAGTAAATCAATTAGATCGATTTGATTTGGTTAAAGATGCGGTTTCTAACTTAGATAATCCATCAGCTTACGGTGAAACTGTCGCTGAAATGGATGCAAAAATTGCTAAACATAACCAATATATTCGCGATACTGGACGTGATTTACCAGAAGTAAATGAGTGGCAATGGAAGCCAATTAAATAAAAGATAAATGCGACGAAAATATTTTATGTTGATCTAGTTACTTTGGGAATCTAGTTGTAAAATATGGGAAAAGAGACTATCATTTGTGAAATTTCATAAACGATAGTCTCTTTTTGTACATACAAATTATAAAGATTTTGTTTTGAAACTATTTTTTAAAAGGAATATAATGATGATAATCTTTAAGAAAAGAAGGGGAAGTATATGGATGAAGTTTTAAGAATTTCAGGAATTGGCCTATTTTTGATAGGAATTTGGCAACTATATGTAGCCTGGAAATATTATCGTTTTCTTCATCAAAAAGGAACTGATAATGTTTTTAGTCCGCTAGCATTATATTCAGGGGTAGTTATTGGCATATTTGCTTTTGTTTTAGGAATTATTTTAATTATAAGTCCAATGGATGCATATAACACTATAATGCAAATGATGCATAACTAAAGCAATTCAGATTAAAAGGAACTTATTTTGGAGTAGTTAGAAATTTAATTGTGCATTCAGGAAATAAAACAAGTCATTCAAGAAATTTTGATTTATTTTAATGATGAGATGATATTATACTAAGTGAACATAGAAGTTGAGGTTCTATGTTAAAAGATAAGCATTAAAACGACGAGCAGTGGTATTATTTTCACTTACTCAAACTTATATTGTACGAATATTTTATATGGACCGTCACACATGTCATATAATCTAATCTCTTTGACAATAGATGGAATTTAATTATAGTATCCTCTCCCAACCGATACTTGAAAATGATTTAACCTGATCGCTGCGAGTCAATAGTTTCTGTAAAGAATTGCATGGTGGCAATTTGTGCGCTTGCTCTTGACCCCTTTTAATGAAATGGCGTTACACGGAAACGAAAAGAAACGAGACCGCCCAGTCTCGTTTCTTTTTTTAACTCAAAATATAATAAAGCTAGATTAATGAAAGAACGTGTCAAAATGAAGTTCAAAATTATTGCACACCGGAGAATGTCTACGTTAGCATCAGAAAATACTTTAAGTGCTTTTGAATTAATTTAATGCCACAGTATAAAATTAATTGGTTGGAGACAGATTTAGCAATTACTAAAGATGAACAATTTGTTATTATGCATGATAATAACTTATCACGAACCACAGATGAAAGGGGAAATTTAACAAATGTCACGTTAAAAGAGCTTCGAAATTTTTCAGCTGGGAGTTGAGTAATAAGTTTCAAAAAGAAAAGGTATCAACTTTTGATGAATTAGTGATATTTTTAAATCAAACCAAGATTAAATTGATCCAGGTATTCGGGTAATCATTTCTTCATTTTATTCTGAAATTTTATTAAAATTAAACAACTTAAGGTTGCAGGTTTTGAAGTGAATGTGTGGACTGTTGATTATTTTCAAAGAGCAATGCAATTGTCAAACTGGATGTGGACGGAATTTTTACAGATATTGGGCAACAGTTTCATGTGAAACAATAAAAAGGTACGATAAAAACATTAAAAACAAGCGAAGAGATGTAAGAAAGAAAAAAGACTGTAACTTATGTCACAGTCTTCGATAAATTACTTAATTAAAAGCTTTAATGCTACTGAAACGATTAAAACAAGAATAACCGCACCGATGATAGAAGGAATGATTGCCATTCCTGCAACAACTGGACCCCAAGATCCAAGTAAGTATTCACCGAGAGCAGATCCAATTAATCCAGCAACAATATTTGCAATCCAACTCATTGAACCGCCACGATTAGTAAGCCATCCAGCAATTGAGCCAATGATTGCCCCAATCAATAAGCTCCAAATAAGATGTAACATAATGTGCACCTCCTAAGGAGCCTATTATATCATATTTTAGTTAACTTCAAAGTCTTTTTTGATTTGCTGAATATTGTTAGAACGTAATACACTTTTAATAATTACTAAAGCTAGTAATGCAAAGAAAATAATATTAAGTAAACCACTTCCAAAAATTGGAGCAATATGATTTAAAATGACGGCACAAAATGTTTCAATAAAACTGAAAAAAATTGGCACCATAATATTAACTGTTCTTAAATAAAGTAATGCGCATATCAACCCTAATGTAAAACTAGCAGTAACTTGATAAATTGTTTCTAAAATGCCACCATAAAAATCATTTAGTAAGTATACTTGAAAAGCACTGTATAAAAATGAACTAACTACTACACTTTTAATGATGACATTGTCAGTTTTCCAATTGTGTAAAAGTGAAGGAAGAATAACACTAAAAAATACGACAACTGGAATTGATGATGTTGATAAAATGTAAAATAACCAGAAAAATGGATCAAGCGAAATTCGCAAAGACGTTTCAGAAGGAATTGTTCTAAAAAGTACATTGATTGCAATAATATACAATGGCATGAATAATGCTAACCAACCAAACCGTTTAAAACCAAACCAATCAAAATAGATTTTTTCTTTGGTATAACGCCAATTAATTAGTAAAATCCAGCCGATTGCAAGTAAATTACTGATCAACATATCTATAACTGTAATTTTAACTTCAAAAATACGTGAAACAAGATGTAAAAATAGTAACCCTAATAGCCAAAAAAGAAGGGTCAACCAAGTTATCTTAATATTTTTTTTTGTTTTTTTTTCTGTCATAACCTAATCCTTAACTTTTATTTTCAACTAATAATTTTAATATAAACTTTTCAGAAAAGAAACTCTTGGAATTTAATTGTTAACGTTTTAAAACTAGGTTAGATATAATGATTACTATAAAGATATGGAAAGAAGAATTTATGATGGAAAATAAGTTGATTGCACATTCAATTGATGAAACTGTTGAGAAGGCCATTGAATTTATTCAACAAAAGAATTTTAAAATTTTTGATGACATTGATCAACAAAAAGAAGCCATTGATGTGGGGTTGAAAATTCCCCAAACAAGACTAATTATTTTTGGCAATCCTAAAGTGGGAACTTTATTAATGCAAGAAAATGATGAAATCACTTTTGAATTACCAATAAAAGTATTGTTTATTCAAAAAGGACAACAAACTAAAATGATCTATAAAGATCCTTATGATTTTGCTGGATATGATCATTTAAAAGATCAAGGAAAAGAAATTATTCAAAAAATGCATGGAATGTATTTAGAAATGGAACAAACTTTAAGATAAAAGCTTTGCTTCAAATTTGAAACAAAGCTTTTTTCTACTTAAATGCAATATAAATTTGATGACTTCTTGGAAATTCAATATTCATCCGTTCTTTTAACAACGTTAAACATTTTTGTTGATTTAAGTTTTGCGCATGAAAATGCTTAAATCCATTTTCATTTAATTGAAAATGATTATTATTTTGAGTGATTTCAATTTTACGATCACGTTTCCATGTAGTTAACAGGACATGGATTTTTTGATTAGCCTTCATGCGTTTTTGAATCATTACAGCAGCATTATTACGTGAAATTAACTGCACTTTAAACACCTTCATTATTCAATTGATACTTTTAGTGTAGTCTTTTTAACAAATAAAAGCACTTATTTAACATTAAACTTAGTTGCAATTTGTTGACGAGATTTTGCGCGTATTTCAATTGCTAAAACAATTAAGGCAATTAATAAAGTAACTAAAGCCGGGGTAATTCTAGTTTGACTTTCAGTTGTATTAGATACACTCATTGAAATGAAATCAGTTAGTGTATGAAAAAGAATCGGGGTAATTAAATTTCCTGTTTTTAAGTACATAATGGCTAAAATAATTCCAAGTGAAAATGCAACAATAATTTGAATTAAAGTATTTTTTAGCGGTTGAGAGAAAACATTTAAGGAATGGGTAATTGCAAAAACTAAACTACTAAGTAAAATAGCAGCTAAAATTGGATTCTTTCCTTTCCAATTATGCAAGAAACTTCCTAAAATTAATCCTCTAAAAGTTATTTCTTCAGCAACGCCTACTAAAATCGTTAAGCAACCATACATCAAAACGTGATGCATATAAGGAAAATAAGTAAATAATTCTAAGAATGTAAAAATAAAGAAAATATCAATTACTAAGGAATGCGAAAAAATATTCCAGTGATTAAAAAAGAATTTTTCTTTAGTATAAAAGTGATTAATAAGTAAAACCGCAATAATGATTCCAATTTCACAAATATCTTGGAGTACTAATTGATCATCAGAAGATACAATGTGATAACGCAATTGTAAAAGTGAGAGAATAAAGTTAATAACAATAAAACTTAAAATCCAAAATGCCCACGTAAACCATGGTTTACGTGGATTTTTATCATTGTTAAATGCCACGAGTTTGGCCTCCTAGTAATCTTATATCAACAATATAGCAGAAAATGTTTAACAAAAAAATAAAAGAGAACTATTAATATTTAAGTTTTAGTTATATTTTAAACTATTTAATAAAGTTGATTATTTTGGATTCTCCTTCACATAAATATGCATAAAATGGTAAAATTATACTAGTATTTTATTCGCACGAATTATTAGGGATAAAAGAATTTTTATGACGATTTAAAAGAGGTATCCGTATGAAGAAATCATCAGTTTTTGATGCGAGCTCATTAGCTCTAAAAAAGATTATGAATAGCCGCAAAGTCCAAGTTTCACAAGAAACCAATGCAGTCCTTGATGATAATACAGCTTCTCAGCGTGCATCTTTTGAAGAACAGTTAAAAAATGCCCAAGATGAACTTAAAAGCATCAGTCATGAAATTGACGAAATTCAGTTTAGTGTAGATGCTAAACGGAAGCAAATTCAACAATTAGATCAAGTAGCTGATAAAACAAAAGCAGAGTTAAAAACTGCTCAAAAAAATAAAACTACTGCTCAACAAAATTTGCAAAGTGCAACGATTGAAAATATCAATAAAATTAGTCAAAAAATTGCTAATAAACAAGATGATATTGTTTTAGATCAAAAACGTATTCAAGAGTTAGAAAAAACAAAAGTAAAGCCTCAGAAACAAACATCTGCACAAAAAGCACAGATGCAGCGGTTAAATGAACAAAAACAAGTTTTAACTAAAAGACAACTAGAAGCACAAAAAAGTGTGAATGGGGCTAATCAAGTAGTGTCGGATGAACAAAAGGCACTTGAAACTGCGAAATTTGAAATTAGCAAAGCAAGTGGACAAAGTATAAAACAAGCACGTGAAAAAGTTCAAACAAAGCAAATTGATTTAAATACTGCACGTTATAATTTACGGGGGGCACAACGTGAATTAGAAAATGTTCAAGAAAACTTAGAAGAAGTTGAAAATAAAACAAGCTTACTTCAAGGTGATAATAAAGGAGCATTAGAAGCAGTTAAGGCAAAATTAATTAAAGATCAAAAATTACTTGATGAATTTCAAACGCGCTTAGCAGTCTTACAAGATGCTAATAATCAAATGCAAAGTGTTCGGACTCAATTAAAAAAAGCAGAAGAAACCGTTCAACAAAATGAACGTCAAAAAGAGAAATTACGCCAAGCGCTAGCAGAAGAAATCAACCGGTTAACGGTTGCTAAAAGACGTGGACTAGATTGTCAAAAGAGAGTAGAGACACTCACAAATGAATTAACCGTATTACAAAAATCACTAGCTTCAATTCCGCTTGAAAAAGAAATTCAAGATGAACGCTTGCCGCAGGTGAAAGAAACGCGCAAGACTAAAACACGTAAAAGTGGTCAAATTTTGAAGGTCGCAGCACTTACAGTTTCTGAAATTTTAACCCGATTAGATCTTGGACATAATCGTAAAAAAAGAAAATAGTTTCCCTGGAAATTTAATTGCTTTTGCTAAAAATGGTCATAGAAAATTCAAACTTAAAAAGTATGCTAATAACATAGTGAATAACATCCCTAGTTATTTGCTACCTAACATACTCCAAATATACAATCCTTTTTCTCTAATCTATGCAGAAATTCACATAGATTAGAGTTTTTTTATTGTGTCAAAAAATTTCAAATTAATAACTTGACTTTTAAAAAACAACAAAGTAATATTAAGTGCGAAATAGTTTGATAGTAGATAAAGTAGTCAAAGTGCTTTATCCACGTCTTTAGGTATGTAGCAAAGGCGTGGAGTAGGCACTTTTTTTATGCAAAATTAATTTTAGAAAGGAACAAAAAAATGATAGGAGAAGCAACAGAATATGATACAATTGCAGCTATTTCAACTCCTGCAGGTGAAGGTGCAATTTCGATTGTACGTTTAAGTGGAGATGATGCTTTACCAATTGTAATGAAACTATTTAAAGGAAAAAATTTAAATAAAGTACCAACGCATACCATTAATTATGGTCATATTATCGATCCTAAAACAAAGCAAATGGTTGATGAAGTTATGGTAACTGTAATGCGAGCACCTAAAACGTATACCCGTGAAGATATTGTTGAAATCAACTGTCATGGTGGGATTGTCCCAACCAATAAAATTTTGCAATTATTATTAAGTAATGGTGCACGAATGGCTAATCCAGGAGAATTTACAGAGCGTGCATTTTTACATGGAAGAATTGACTTAACCCAAGCAGAATCAGTTTTAGATATTATTAAAGCTAAAACGGATCGTTCAGCACAACTAGCATTAGATCATCTTGGAGGAAGTTTGGCTAAGATGATTCGCAAGTTACGCGAACAAATTTTAGATACTCTTTCAAAAGTAGAAGTTAATATTGATTATCCAGAATATGATGGAACAGAAATGATTACAACTCAGTTACTCAAAGAAAGAACTATTGAAGTTAAGGATAAAATTGACAAATTATTGGAAACGGCACAAGGAGGCAAGATTTTACGTGAAGGTCTTGCAACTGCAATTGTAGGTCGGCCAAATGTAGGGAAGTCAAGTTTATTAAATTATTTATTACATGAAGATAAGGCAATTGTAACTGATGTAGCTGGAACTACCCGTGATGTAATTGAAGAATATGTTAATATTAAAGGAATTCCATTGAAATTAATCGATACAGCTGGAATTCGTGAAACTGAAGATAAGGTCGAAAAAATTGGGGTAAAACGTTCTCGTAAAGCGATTGATCAAGCTGATTTAGTTATCTTAGTATTAAATGTAAGTGAAGCTCTTACAGAAGAAGATCGTCAGTTATTAGATTTAACAAAGAATAAAAAGCGGATTGTGATTTTAAATAAAATCGATCTCCCACAAAAAATTGAAATTGATGAAATTTACCAAATGGTTGGTAAAGAAAATATAATTGAAACCTCAGTTGTTAATGATATTGGAGTTGACGAACTTGAAGATCACATTAAAGAGATGTTTGCTACTGGAATTGAAAATTCTCAAAATGCAGTGATCATTAATAATGCACGACATGTGGCTTTACTCAATAAAGCAGCAGATTCTCTTGATGCGGTTTTAGTTGGTATTGAAAATGATATGCCAGTTGATTTATGTCAAACTGATATGCGAGATGCATGGGAATATTTAGGTGAAATTACCGGTGATTCATATAAAGATGAGTTACTTGATGAATTATTTAGTAAGTTTTGTTTAGGAAAATAATTTAAGGAGAGCGAAAATGCAAGAAGGAAAGGCGTATAAAGCAAAAGATTATGATGTAATTGTAGTTGGTGCAGGGCATGCTGGATGTGAAGCAGCTTTAGCGTCAGCACGAATGGGCAATCAAACTTTATTAATGACCATTAATCTTGAAATGGTGGCATTTATGCCATGTAATCCTTCAGTTGGTGGTCCTGCAAAAGGTACGGTTGTCCGCGAAATTGATGCACTAGGTGGCGAAATGGGACGCAATATTGATAAGACTTATATTCAAATGAGAATGTTGAATACAAGTAAGGGTCCTGCAGTTCGAGCATTGCGAGCCCAAGCAGACAAACACCAATATTCAAGTGAAATGAAACACACACTAGAACAACAACCTAACCTCACATTACGTCAAGGAATGATTGATGATTTAGTTGTTGAAGATGGTAAAGTTACTGGTGTAATTTCAAGTACAGGAGCTCACTATGGTGCTAAAGCAGTGGTTTTAACAACTGGAACTTCTGCACGCGGAAAAATTATTATTGGTGAATTAATGTACTCCTCTGGTCCAAATAATTCTCAACCAGCAATGGAATTAACTAAAAACTTAGAAGATAAATATGGTTTTGATATCGTGCGCTTTAAAACCGGGACACCTCCACGAGTAGATGGTAATACAATTCATTATGATGAAACAGAAGAACAGCCCGGCGATGACACAGTTAACCACTTTAGTTTTGAAACTTCTGATGATGATTATATTCCTGTTAAAGATCAATTGTCATGTTGGTTAACATATACAAATGAAAAAGTGCACCAAATTATTCGTGATAACTTAGATCGTGCCCCAATGTTTACGGGCGTAATTGAAGGAGTAGGCCCACGGTATTGTCCATCAATTGAAGACAAAGTGGTGCGTTTTGCGGATAAAGATCGGCATCAATTATTCTTAGAACCAGAAGGAAAAACGACTGATGAATATTATGTTGATGGATTATCAACTTCATTGCCAGAAGATGTGCAATTACAAATGCTTCATCAAGTTAAAGGGTTAGAAGATGCTGAAATGATGCGTCCAGGATATGCGATTGAATATGATGTAGTTTCACCATATCAATTGCGGCCAACACTTGAAACTAAATTAATTAAAGGTTTGTATACTGCAGGTCAAATTAATGGGACATCTGGTTATGAAGAAGCTGCGGGTCAAGGCTTAATTGCTGGAATTAATGCTGGACGGTATGCTGCTGGTAAACCAGGAATTGTATTAAGACGAAGTGATGCGTATATTGGAGTTTTAATTGACGATTTAGTTACAAAAGGAACCAATGAACCATATCGTTTATTGACATCACGTGCAGAGTATCGTTTGATTTTGCGGCACGACAATGCGGATTTACGGTTAACTGAATTAGGACATGAAATTGGGCTAATTTCAGATGAACGTTATGCTGAATTTGAACAAAAGAAAGCAGAAATCGAAAATGAAAAGGCTAGATTAGAATCAATTCGGATTAAACCAAATCCACAAATTGATCAATTCCTTGAAGAACATGGAGATAAACCATTAAAAGATGGAGTTTTAGCAAGTGATATGTTAAAACGACCATATATGAATTACAAGGCATTACTTCAATTTATTCCAGCACCAGAACATGAGTTGAACCGGCGGGTAATTGAACAAATTGAAATTCAATATAAGTATTCAGGTTATATTAAGAAAGCTGAAGAAAAAGTTGATAAGTTACGTCGAATGGAAGCAAAGAAAATTCCTGACAACATTGATTACAGTGCAATTGAAGGATTGGCAACTGAAGCGGTTGAAAAATTAACTAAGATTCAACCCGAAACTTTGGCTCAAGCTAGCCGAATCAGTGGAGTAAATCCTGCTGACATTTCAATTTTAGCTGTCTACATTCAGCAAGGAAAAATTGCTAAAAAATAAACTCAAGGTGTGAAAAAACACTTAAACAAGCGTGGCAAAATAAGATTGTAGCGGATGTTGCAGTCTTATTTTTTCGGAAATTTCCAATTTAAAGGCAAGTTTCTCCTTTGTATTTAATTAAATTTAGATTTTGCTAAACATTTTTAAGCGATTATTTATTAAAAATTAAGAGAATACAAAAAAATTGAATTTACGGAAAGCGATTTATTTGCTACACTTATCTTATTGGTTGGTTAATATTTTAGACAATTAAGTCCGAAATATATTAGAAAAAATGTCAGGTTTATATGGACTATGTTTTATAGTAAACTAATTTCAACAGATATTTTTTCGCTTTTTTTGTTAAATTAAATTGACAATTTGTAAGTGGAAAATATATTATAAAACTAAGAAAGAGTTACTAAAATGCAAACCTAAATTCCATGACAGTTGGAGGAGGATCTTACACATGAGTGAAAAACAAACAGAAGAAAAGAGTAAAGAAGAAAAATTAAGTGATAAACTCTTCTTACTTTATAGCTTAACAATGCAACATGAAAGTAGTGAATTAGCACGCAGTCAATTTAAGGGCATTACAACAAAAGACTTGCATTTAATTCACGCAATTTCTTTAGATGAAAACCAAACAATTACTCAAGTTGCAAAGAAAATGGCTTTAACAAAGGGTACTTTGACAAGTAATGTTGATAAGCTTGAATATTTAGGATACATTGAACGTCATCGGAGTACTAAAGATCGGCGTGTAATTAACCTTTCATTAACAAAGAAAGGTAAATTACTTTACCGTTTACGTAACCGGGAACACAATGAATTTGTAAATATTATGCTTGATGGTCTTTCAGAAAAAGAACGTGCAGATGTAAATAATGCTGTTGATCGTTTAATTAAGTATTTAGAAGAAGCTGAAAATAAGAATAAATAATAAAAAAGCGAAACTATGAAAAATTAATTTCATGGTTTTGCTTTTTATTGTTTTACCAAATGTTTACCCGTTTATCAACATCGCGATACATTCCGTCGCCTTTTTGGATATTAAATGTAGTATAGAAATCCGCAAGATTTTGCGGTTGAATATTTGCACGTAAAACGGCCGGAGCATGAACGTCAATGTTAAGTAATAACTGCATTCGTTCCATTGATGCTTTTGTGCGCCAAATTCGAGCCCAATTAATAAAGAAGGCTTTTAAATCGGGATGTGCTTCATTTTTAGAGGCTTCTAAAGCACAACTTAAACCACCTGCATCAGCAATGTTTTCAGAAACAACTAATTTTCCATTCACTTTACCAGCAGGTGTTTTCAATCCATTAAATTCTTTAATCATATCCTCTGCTAAAGTTTGAAAATGCTTCAAATCATCTTCAGTCCACCAATTATGTAAGTTTCCTTTTTCATCAAATTGAGCACCATTATTATCAAAAGCATGTGAAATTTCATGTGCAATTACCGCACCAATTCCGCCATAATTAGCACTTGCTGATTGATTAATGTCATAGAAAGGTGCTTGTAAAATTGCAGCTGGAAAGACAATAACGTTAAATTGAGGATCATAATAAGCGTTGACCATATGAGCAGGCATTTGCCATCTTGTACGATCTACTTCTTTGCCATAACGTTCAAAGTGATTACGAATTACAATTTCACTAAAGTTAAGTGCATTTTCAAGTAATGATTGATGTTCATTCACAATGAATTTTTTATATAAAGGATCTAATTCTTCTGGGAACCCAACGTTAATGCCAAGTGCATCCAATTTAACAACTGCTTGTTTGCGAGTTGATTGACTTAGCCATTGATTTTTTTGCAGACGTTTTTTATAAACAGCAATCATTTGATGAACCATGTGTCCAACATCTTTTTTTGCCGCACTACTAAAGT
Source organism: Ligilactobacillus sp. LYQ135 (assembly GCF_053711055.1). Classification (NCBI taxonomy): domain Bacteria; kingdom Bacillati; phylum Bacillota; class Bacilli; order Lactobacillales; family Lactobacillaceae; genus Ligilactobacillus; species Ligilactobacillus sp. LYQ135. The sequence continues at coordinate 384,859 of NZ_JBSJYT010000001.1, forward strand.
ATTTATGTGCATAGTACAAGCCTACTGTTTGGTTAAAACGATTAGTTGCTAGACGATAAGCTGATTTTTTAGGAGTGCTAGCTTCTTTTGAACCAGAAATTGCTCGCGAAAATTCCCCACCAGTAACACGCAATTCGTCACTTAAATAACTCGTTACACCAGTTAAAGAATTAACTAAAAGCCAACTTTTGAAGTTTTCAAAAGTATCAGGATTGACGATTTGATCCAATGCTTCATAGTATTTAGGTTCTTCAACAATCACTTGATCCGGAATTTGATTAATTAATCCTTGAGCGTATTTACCTAAATCTAAGTAAGAACTGAATTTTTTAAAATCATCAAAAGAATACTTATTATATAATTCAGGGTAATTAGCGCGTTCAGTACTATTTTTTTGATGCGGTGCCATTGAAGCATCAAACTTTAAGGCTTGTTTTAAAGTTTTTTGAGCAAATTCATCGTCATATCCCGTCATCTTAAAAAGTTTTAAAACCATTTGAGAAAAAATTTTGATAAGCATCTTACCATTTTCGTTATTCTCATCATAATAAGTTTTATCGGGAAGAATTAACGAAGGGACAGATCCATATAAAGCATATTGATCTGTATTTTTCATGTCACTACTTACGTATAAACTAAAAGGTGTTTCATAGCCTTTTAACGTTAATTCAACTGCTTGTTGTTCCCAATCATGCCAATCAGTGAGCTTTTCAACGCGTTGCATAAATTTAATTGCGGGTTTAAAACCATCTTGATCGCGTTTTTCAAAATCTAATGCTAAACGATAATATTTAATGAATTCATTTAAATACTGATCGTCAATTTGATTTTTATTAAGCATTTGATCAAAATCAGCGATTAATGTTTTTTCAATATCATCAGCAAGAGTTTGAAATCCGCCTGTTTGAGATTTATCGGCTGGAATTTTAGCAGTTTTTAGCCATTCGCCATTAACAGCCATATATAAATCATCTTTAATTATTTGTTCATTTACTTCAGTCATTGCAAGACCTCCTTATTAAATATTTTAAACATAAATATTTTTAAGGAACAAGTCAACTTAAAAAGCCAGGTAAACACTCATATAAATCCCACTGCAAATTTATATGAAGTGTTACCTGGCCGTTGTCACGCAGGAGTATTATGAATTATTTATTTTGGCTGCATGCGCACTTTGCTTTGGGGTTTGACTTGCAAGTGCAAGTTTTGCCATCTGAGCATCCGCATGGACAGCCGCAGTTACATTGTTTTTCGCTCATCTGAAACCCTTCTTTTTAGTTATAATAAAAAGGAGCCTCGGCCTTGACTTGAAAACTTAACTTCCATTCATGGTCACTAGTTTACCATCTAACACAAGGCTTCTAACTCCTTACAACTATTATTATATGCACTTTGCCATGAAGTGCAAAAGATAAGTCTCATAATTTTATAAAAAAAGCTGCAACCGAAGTTACAGCTTCTAAATGATGGGTGGTCAGGGGATCGAACCCTGGACCCACGGATTAAGAGTCCGTTGCTCTGCCAGCTGAGCTAACCACCCAAATGGTTATCTTGTCAACGATTAATATAATAACAAGAATCACGAAGTTGTGCAAGTGTTTTTTTTTATTTTTTTTTAGTTTAAATTATAAAAAAAGGATGCATGTGCAGGTGCATCCCTTTGTTCTGTGTTTTAAAGCGCATCTGAACTTTATTTTGAAATGACTTTTAATTGATAAAAACTGCCGGTAACTAGTTTTTAACGTGAAGATTTTAATATCAATTCAAGTATGAGGCAACTAAGTTAACTTAAATATACTAAAATTACTCCTGTTAAATTAATAAAAACTCCGGAGATGATTATTGATTTAACCATTAAAAATTAGTAGTTAAGCAAAGATTACTAACAATTTGTGGTAAAGGGGAGAATGTACCGATTGATCACTTGAATTGCAAAACATGGAGAATGTATTAACAAAGTGTTTTGCAAAGGGTGAATAATCAAACTACTAGTAACTATTATCAAATTAAAATTGCTGTTCTGAAATAAAATTCAGAGCCTATGTGTATTATAGCATAATTTTAGATGATTTCATGAGTTTTCATGAGAAAAGCGTTTTTAGTAAAATTTTTCAAAGTTTGGCAATCAATAAGCATTGTTTTATAATATAAATTGAGAAATTGTCAGTTAAGTTATTGCTAGAATTGAATTTGATGAAAGACAGTGTAACTAATTGACCCCGCCAATATTTGGGAGGAATAAACTATGAAAAACAAAATTTTAGTTGTTGATGATGAAAAGCCGATTTCAGATATTATTAAATTTAATTTGAAAAAAGAAGGCTTTGATGTTTATACAGCTTATGATGGTGAAGAAGCATTACAAAAGGTTGAAGAAGTTGATCCTGATTTAATTTTACTTGACTTGATGCTTCCTAAGATAGATGGATTAGAAGTTGCACGTGAAGTTCGTAAAACTCATAATATGCCAATTATTATGGTTACAGCAAAAGATGCTGAAATTGATAAGGTTTTAGGACTTGAAATGGGTGCTGATGATTATGTTACTAAGCCGTTTTCAAACCGAGAATTAGTTGCTCGGGTTAAAGCCAATCTTAGACGGCAATCAGCTGCAGTGGCAACCGCACAAGCATCTGAAGATGAAAGTCGGAATAATGAAATTGAAATTGGAGATTTAATTATTCAACCAGATGCTTACTCAGTATCAAAACGTGGTGAAAAAATTGAATTAACTCACCGTGAATTTGAATTATTATATTACTTAGCACAACATTTAGGACAAGTGATGACACGAGAACATTTACTCCAAACTGTATGGGGTTACGATTATTTTGGTGATGTGCGGACAGTTGACGTAACGGTACGTCGTTTACGTGAAAAAATCGAAGACAATCCTAGTCGTCCAGTTTGGTTAGTTACTCGACGTGGCGTAGGATACTTTTTACGGAAACCAGAAAATTAATCTAAATTTAATTAAGGGATTGAGATAAAGGTGAGTGAACAAAAACAAACTCAAAAAAATAAAAAACTGCACTTTTTTCAATCGATCCATTTCAAAATTGCCCTGGTATTTGCGCTTTTACTTTTAATCGCGTTTCAAATTGTCGGGGCTGTTTTTATTCAAAGATTGAAAAGCGACAATTTAAAAACATTTAAGCAACGCGTAGAATTATCTTCATATGTTGATAATTCATTGGCTCAAAGTTTAAGCTCAAGTGATACAAAAAAAGCCAATGAGCAAATTCGTTTAATTTTAGAAGACGTTAATAATAGTAATATAACAAACGTTCAAGTTGTCGATGCGAAGGGCAATATTCGTGGTGATAACGATGTTAATAATCGCTCTTTAGTAGGACAAAGGACAACTGATAGTGATATTAAACAAGTTTTATATAATGGGCGGACTTATTCTAAAGTTACGTATGATCGAAGTGATAATAAACGGTACTATATTTCGATTACCCCTTTATTTAGCGCAACCGGTAATACCAATACGGTTGTAGGGGCAGTGTATATTCGTGCGAGTTTAGAAAGTGTTTATGATTCGCTTAATAATGTTACTGCTATTTTTGCAACGGCAGCGTTAATTGCTACTGTAATTGGATTAATATTAGCAATTATTTTAGCAAGTGCAATTACCCGACCAATTGATGAAATGAAAAAACAAACAACGCGAATTGCAAATGGTGACTATTCTGGTCAAGTCCATGTTTATGGTAAAGATGAGTTGGGACAATTAGCCGAAGCTGTAAATAATTTATCGGTTCGAGTTGAAGAAACCCAAGAACAGTCTGAGTCAGAAAGAAGACGACTTGATTCGGTTTTGACGCATATGTCTGATGGGGTGATTGCCACTAATCGTCGTGGAAAAATTAATATCATCAACCATGCTGCATGTGACTACTTAGATATTGATGAAAAGCAAGCATTAGGTAAGTCAATTTTAGATGTATTTGATATTCGTGACAATTATACGTTACATGATTTATTAGAAAGTCAAGATGAAATTTCAATTGATTTATCAGATCAAGAACATGAACAAATTTTACATGCCTATTTTTCTTTGATTCAACGGGAATCCGGATTTATTTCAGGAATTGTATGTGTGCTACGCGATGTAACTGAACAAGAAAAAATGGATCGGGAATTACGGCAATTTGTATCAAATGTTTCTCATGAGTTAAGAACACCACTTACAAGTATGCGCAGTTATATTGAAGCTTTGAATGATGGTGCATGGCAAGATCCTGAAGTTGCACCTAGCTTTTTGAAGGTAACTCAAGAAGAAACTGATCGCATGATTCGTATGATCAATGATTTGTTAAAACTTTCACGAATGGATTCAGGACGTGTTAAGTTGGATTTGGAATTAGTTAATTTAAATGAGTTATTTAATTATATTCTTGATCGTTTTGAAATGATGCTTGAAAAAGATAACAATGATACTCATGAAACTAAATCTAAGAACTATACAATCAAACGTGATTTTACTAAAAAAGATTTATGGGTAGAAATTGATACCGATAAGTTCATTCAAGTAATTGATAACATCATGAATAATGCAATTAAGTACTCACCTAATGGCGGAGTAATTACTTGTCGTTTACTTGAAACTCAAAATCATGTGATTTTAAGTATTTCTGACCAAGGCTTAGGAATTCCGAAAAAAGATTTAAATCATGTCTTTGATCGTTTCTTTAGGGTTGATAAAGCACGTTCACGTGCCCAAGGTGGAACTGGTTTAGGATTAGCAATTTCTAAAGAAGTAATTGAGATGCATCATGGTAAGATTTGGGCTGATAGTCAAGAAGGTAAAGGATCTACCTTCTACATTTCACTTCCATATCATGAGTACGATGAAGAGGAGGATTTGTGGGGTGAAGATTAAAAAATATTTACTACACATCGGACTATTCATTGCAGTAGCAATTAGCTTAATATTTTCAGCGATTATTTGGATTGATCCAGCAACATTCCATCGCACAACGCAAACAACTACAACTACAAACGCGGCCAATAGCGAAACAGAGGGTGATGAACACTATAGTTATGCAGATGTATACTTACCAACAACGGTAGTATTGACTCAAGATAAACAACAAATGCAATTAACTGATAACAATGATGATATTGTAAATGATATGAAATCTCACTTGAATAATGCGCATGTGAAGTCGATTTCAGAAAAAACAACCAAAAATTTTAATGATTATCATGACAAATTTTTAGAAGGAAATAACATCATGTTGTCATATTCAGCCCCAGTATCAATTGGGATTTTTGGAAAATTAATTGATAATAAAGTATTACAAAAAAAATATGCAGATCATACGTTTAAACATATTGTTTTACCAATGAATGATCATAAAACGGTTTATTTATATAATGATAGTAATTTGCATATTTATAAGGTAAAGTTGAAAAAAGCCTTACCTAAAGCAATTTATAATGTGATTGATAATAAAGATATTCAAAAAACCCCAATTCAATATCAAGAAATTAATGATAATCACTATATTCGAAACTACACAAAAGGAGTAACTGTTCCGCAATATAGTTATTTAATTAATAAAGAAAATACAAGTTTATTTGTAACGCACCTTTTAGGCTCTTCTAATTCAGGTTCAATTGCAACCAATGAACGTAATGGGGTTACAACGTACTCAACTGAAAATGATCAACGGCTGATTGTAAATAATAAAACGGGAACTGTAAATTATTCACGAGATGGTCGCAATGATTATCATGGTGGAATTCCTAAATCTTTAAATGAGATTTTGAAGCAAAGTTTTACTAATTTAAATCGATTAGGTGTAGCATTAGATGATGTTCGCTACCAAGACTATAATAGTTCTAATCATACTGTAACTTATGAAACTTACGTTGGGGGCTACCCAATTATTTCAGATAATTATTATGGAGCATACGAAATTAGTATGCAAAAAAATGGCGGACTTCAATATGCATTTTCAATGGATAACTTACAAGTTCCATTGCCAAATAACAATAAAACAGTAATGTTGCCACCAACTAATCAAGTGATTCAAAATTTGAAAAATAATAACTATGATTTGAATAAAGTTGAAAAAATCGAAGTTGGTTATGCATGGTCACAAAATCCAACTTCACAAATGGTAATTGATTTAACACCAACATATTTTATTTACTATGATGGTAAATGGATGAATTACAGTGACTTAAATGGGTAGGAGGAAGCAAAAGTGAATTTTAAAAGAATTGAGTGGATTTTCTTTATCGCATTTATTATGCTTGATATTTTTCTTGTTTCCTCATATTTCCAACAAGGTGGCCCTATAATGGATACAACGGCTAATAAATCTGAAAATACAACCGTTTCAGTGCTTAAAAGTATGCATGATGATCAAATCAATGTAGGTAAAACATCAAATAAATCGGGAAAAGGATATTATGTATCAAGTGCAAATGGAAATAAATTAAAGGATAAAGCAAATCAATTGCGCTATCAAAATTGGAGCTACAACAATAACAAAATTAACTCAACCTTTGCAACAATGATTAAGTTAAACACGGATACTCCGCAAAAAACGTTAAAATCAATTGTAAGTGATCCAAGTCAAATTATTGATGGTAAAGATTATAAATATTGTGAAGAACTTTCAACCAAAGATACGATAGTATATGCACAGTATATTAATGGTAATCCGGTTTATGATGAAGTCGGACAGATTCGTTTTCATGTGAAGAACGGCTATGTTCAAGGGTATACTCAAGGTCATTTAGACGATTTACAAATACTTCGCGGTTCGCGAAAAACTTTAAGTCAAAAACGAGCTTTAATTTGGCTATATCAATATAATAAATTGCCAAGTAACTCAAAAGTTGTATGGAGTCATTTAACATATTCAAAATTATTATCCGTAAATGGAAATACAGTATACATTCCAACTTGGGTTTTTTATATTAAAAATGATACTTCTGGAAGTACAATTTATCGACGAATAAATGCCTTTACCGGAGCAGTGATGGATGACAACAGCGATTAGAAGGGAATGATTACAACGTCAGATTCAATGCAAATCAGTATTCTTGCAAGTGGAAGTGCAGGTAATGCAACTTATATTGAAACCCCACAACATCAAGTTTTAGTTGATGCAGGTTTATCTGGTAAAAAAATTGAAGAGTTGATGAATTCCATTGGGCGCACTTTAAAAGATGTTGACAGTTTATTTGTAACTCATGAACATACAGATCATAGTAAAAGTGTTGGGGTGCTTGCACGCAGATACGGGATGAATGTATATGCTAATCAAAAAACATGGGAAGCAATGGAGCCTAAAATTGGTAAAATTAAGCCAACTCAAAAATATGTGTTTGAACCAGAGCAAACTTTATCTTTAGGTGATCTTGATATTGAAAGCTTCAATGTTTCTCATGATGCAGCAAACCCACAATTTTATGAATTACATCATGCAGGGCATTCCTTTGCCATTGTCACTGATACAGGCTATGTTTCTAATCGAGTAGAGGGAATTATTAAGGATGCACAGGCTTATTTGCTTGAATGTAACCATGACACTGAAATGTTACGAATGGGACCTTATCCCTGGGCATTGAAACAACGAATTATGGGTGATACTGGGCATTTATCGAACGAAGATGGTGCGCGGGTAATGACGGATGTTTTAGGAAATGATACTAAGCAAATTTTTTTAGGACATTTAAGTAAGGAAAATAATATTAAAGAACTTGCACATTTAACCGTGGAAAACATTATGAAACAACATGATTTAGCAGTCGGACATGATTTTCAACTCCTTGACACAAGTCCAGATCAAGCAAGTCCATTAATAAAATTAAAATAAATGAATGTATTGTTAAAATTAATGAGGAAGGAACTGTAAAAATGGGTTCCTTCTTCTTTTTTTGCGAATATTATTCATAAAGTGTTCAAATTTTGTTTTTATAATCTTATATAGCAATATTGAAATAAATTAAGGAGGGACTAATTGTATGGATGACAAGGATAGCAGAAACCAATACAATGGTGACTATACGCAAAAATCAACCCCACAATCTCAAAATGATTCTTATAATCAACAACCAAGAAAAACTAGTTGGATAAAAATTTTTCTAGTAGCATTAGTTGGCGGTATTTTAGGTGGAGGAATTATTATTGGTGGTTATGCAGTTTATAAACACTATACAAGTACAACAGTAACTTCGGATAATCGTAAGGGAAAAACAGTTACAAGTAATATTAAAGTAACCGAAACAAATCAAGCAACGAAAGCATTTAATAAGGTTAAAGATGCAGTTGTTTCAGTTGAAGCATATTCAAGTAGTAGCTCACTTGATGATCTTTTTGGAAGTCAAAATGGTAGTGAAGATGAAACTTCAGCAAGTGAAGGATCTGGGGTAATTTATAAGAAATCAGGAAATACAGCGTTTATTGTAACTAATAATCATGTTATTTCTGATTCAAATAAAGTAGAGGTTCTTCTAAATAATGGTAAGAAATTATCAGCAACAGTTGTTGGAACGGATTCGGTATCTGACTTAGCTGTTTTGAAAATTAATGCGCAAGATGTAACTGAAGTAGCTACATTTGGAAATTCTAATGATATTCAGGTTGGACAAACTGCTTTAGCAATTGGTTCTCCCTTAGGCTCAGATTATGCTACGTCATTAACAGAAGGAATTATTTCAGCTAAGAAGCGGACAATTGATATTACTAATAGTCAAGGTGTAACCACAGGACAAGCTACTGTTATTCAAACAGATGCAGCGATTAATCCAGGAAACTCTGGCGGTCCATTGATTAACTTAGCAGGACAAGTAATTGGGATTAACTCAATGAAATTATCAAGCACAGGAACTGGTTCAGGATCTTCAACATCAGTTGAAGGGATGGGATTTGCAATTCCAAGTAATGAGGTTGTTTCAATTATTAATCAATTAGTCGAAAACGGAAAAGTTGTACGTCCAGCATTAGGAATATCATTAGTTGACTTAACTTCGGTTCCAGAAGAACAACAACAAAGTGTCTTGAAGTTACCATCAAGCGTGACAGGTGGAATTGTAGTTGCTAAAGTTAACTCTGATTCACCATTAAAAGATAGTGGAATTCAAAAAGGTGATGTAATTGTCGGTTTAGGCGATAAGAAAGTCACTGACTTAGCAAGTTTACGTGAAGCTTTATATGCACATAAAGTTGGCGATACAATTGAAATTCAATACTATCACAATGGTCAACTTAAGAAGACAGATGTTAAATTAACACTTGAAGCGAGTGACGAAAATACAACTAGTTCTTCAAGTGAAGGAAACTAAAACCTTGTAAAAAATAATAGTAAAAAACCTCGTAGTTGATTGTCATTCAACTACGAGGTTTTTTGTTTCGCTAATTCATTGTAAAACAAGAAATTTAAACTAATGAAATGATCATTTTTTATTTTGATCACAGTACTGACAATAAGGATGTTTTAAATAGTCTTTCCAAAATTGAGCATTAATTTCTTGTTCATGTCCACACTTAGTACACCGTACAACATAGGTTTGATTAGAAGCAAGTGCACGTGGATTGTATGAGGGAATTTTGATTAATTCAATCGTATTTGTAAGCATTTCAGCCATAAAAAATCCTTCTTTCATAATTATTATACCGCAAGTTAGTGATGTTCGACTTTTAGTAAAAAGAAAATAAATTCTTAATGCTTAACTTGCAGTTAAAGTGTAAAGATGAGTATAATTTTAAAGGATATTTTGGAGTTATCCCCAGTTTATCCCCAAAAAAGGTGTTAGTAAAACACAATTAAAATTCAAAAGTTATCCACAAAGTTGTGAACAGGTGTGGAAATCTAAAAAAAGAAGACTTTTTAAATTGTGAAACCACTATTAAAATAAGCGTTTGTGAAGGTGTTTCACGTTAAAGATTTATAACAATGTTTCCAAATTGATTGTGAATAATTAAAAATTAAAATCGCAAATATTGTGTCGAATTTATGTTCGCACAATATATTGATTATTATCTTGTGAATATGTGGATAACTTTGTGGAAAAGGTGATTTTTAAATAATGAACATTAAAATTGTCTGTGTCGGAAAATTAAAAGAAAAATATTTAAAGCAAGGAATTGCAGAATATGCTAAAAGACTTAGTAAATTTTGCAAATTTCAAATTGTTGAAGTTGCTGATGAAAAGGCTCCTGAAAAGTTAAGTGATGCTGAAATGGAAAAAGTTAAAGAAATCGAAGGACAACGGATTTTAGCTAAAATTAAAGATAAAGAATATGTTTATGCATTAGCGATCTTAGGAAAACAACGAAGTTCAGAAGAACTGGCCCAAGAAATTAAAAAGTTAACTACTTATGGTAAAAGTGACATTACCTTTGTGATTGGAGGTTCATTGGGATTATCAAATGAGGTTTTAAACCGAGCTGATACCCAAATTTCATTTGGAAAGTTAACGATGCCTCATCAATTAATGCGACTAGTATTAACTGAACAAATTTACCGGGCATTTATGATTAATAATGGATCGCCATACCATAAATAGTTTAATACTATTAAGATAAATTTATTTGTCATAATAAAAAAGTTAGGCTTGCCAAACAAATGGATTTTAGATACCATATAAATTGGATCAACAAAGAAAGGATGATTTTTTATATGGCAGAAGAAACCAAAGCGCATCAGTTCGTTGAATATGCGAATGGGAAGTCATTAGAAGAAATTAACGGTACAGTGCGTGTTCCTGAAGGTAAAGGCTTTTGGAAAACTTTACTAGCTTATTCTGGTCCGGGAGCCTTAGTTGCGGTTGGATATATGGATCCAGGAAACTGGGCAACATCAATTACTGGAGGGCAAAACTTCCAGTACTTGCTGATGTCAGTTATCCTGATGTCCAGTCTAATTGCAATGCTTTTACAATACATGGCAGCAAAATTAGGAATCGTAACTCAAATGGATTTAGCACAGGCGATTCGGGCACGAACAAGTAAAACACTAGGTTTTATTTTATGGATACTAACAGAAATGGCGATTATGGCAACTGATATTGCCGAAGTCATTGGGGCTGCGATTGCTTTAAACTTACTTTTCCATATTCCACTTTTAGTAGCAGTTTTCATTACTGTTTTAGATGTTTTCTTACTTTTATTACTTGCTAAAGTTGGTTTTCGAAAAATTGAAGCATTAGTTGTATGTTTAATTTGTGTAATTTTGTTTGTATTTACATATGAAGTTATTTTATCTAATCCTAATTGGAGTGACGCCTTCAAAGGATTGCTTCCAAGTAAGGATGTAATGAATAATTCGCCTGTAATTAACGGTGAAACTCCTTTAACTGGAGCATTAGGAATTATTGGGGCTACGGTAATGCCACACAACTTATATTTGCACTCATCAATTTCACAAACCCGTGAATTAGATCATTCAAAATCCGAAGATATTAAGCGCACAATCAAGTTTACTACCTGGGATTCAAACATCCAATTAACAGCAGCATTTTTTGTTAATGCATTGTTATTAGTAATGGGTGTGGCAGTTTTTAAAACTGGTGCGGTTAAAGATACTTCTTTCTTTGGTTTATTTGATGCATTGAACAATCCAGCACTTTTAGATAATCAAATTCTTGCTCAAGTAGCTCGGACAGGGGTTTTATCAACATTGTTTGCGATTGCTTTGTTGGCATCAGGTCAGAATTCAACGATTACCGGGACATTAACGGGACAAGTTATTATGGAAGGATTCATCCATATGAAATTACCTTTATGGGCTCGTCGGTTAATTACTCGTTTATTAGCAGTTGTGCCTGTAATTTTATGTGTAATGATGACCAGTGGAGAATCAGTAACCAAACAACATATTGCGATTAATAACTTAATGATCAATTCTCAAGTTTTCTTATCATTGGCTCTTCCGTTTTCAATGGTTCCATTATTGATGCTAACTGATAGTAAAGCTGAAATGGGCGAGTTTAAGAATGTTTTATGGGTAAAAATACTTGGATGGATATCTGTTGTTACGTTAATATACTTAAACTTAAGTGGCTTGCCAGATCAAATGGTGGCATTTTTCAGTGATTCACCAACACCACAACAACAAGCAATTGGAACAGATGTTGCTTATATTGTTGGTGCCTTAATTCTTGGATTATTGGCATGGGTAATTTTTGAATTACATAAAAGTAATCGTAAACTAACGGCAACTAAAGAATTGGATGTGAGTGTAGATGGCGAATAATGAAAAAATCAAAAACATCAAAAGAATTTTAGTAGGTGTAGACGACTCTGAAGATGCTCAATTGGCTTTTCGAGTTGCAATGAAGCGTGCAATTGAATTAAACGCAGCGCTATATATTACCTCGATTTTAGAAAAAGATGAGATGAATGTTTATCAAATTTTAAATGCAGATTATTTGCGTGAACAAATTGATAAATTAAATCAACACATTGAAGGGTATAAGAAAGTTGCAATTGAAGCAGGGGTAAAGAAAGTTTATACAATTACGGGTCAAGGAGATGCGGGTGAAACTATTGTTAAGGAAATTATTCCGCAAGTAAATCCAGACTTATTAGTTATTGGTGCATTAGCAAAAGAAGGTATTGGCAAGTATTTTGGTTCACAAGCAGCATACATGGCAAAATATGCACCCGTATCAGTTTTAGTTGTACGTGAGTAAATAGGATTGTGTGAGTTATAAAGTGAATACTTTATTCTAGGGATTGAGTTCTGCTCAGTCCTTTTAGTTTTATATTGGTTTTTATAACTATAAAATCTAATCTTACAGGACATACTTTGAATATTAATAAAAAGCCCCTTTGATCACTATGTAAGAACATCTCATCTAATGATCCACGGTGATTAAATTTATTTAACATATTAAGGATTTGGTGTAATGTTGGAGAAGTCGAAGTAATTCTTATTAAAGACATCTAGAATTGGCGATAAGTAAATTTTCTTCGAATGTAGATAACATTGCTATAGCATTTTCCTTTGTATTGAACACAAGTCCTTCTCAAGTTTTTAATCTTCTTGTCCTTAGGTTTAATTTTATTCTGTTTATATTTTGTAATGCTGGTTCTTCTATTTTTTTACCAAATTAACCTACTTTATTGGTTAATTTTTTATGTTTCATGCTATAGTTATCAATGTTAAATGAAATAAGCATTCAATGATTTTTTATCATTGAATGCTTATTTTTTCTGTGACTTATGTCATAGTCTCACACATATCATTATAAATATAATTTTTTTAATTTATTCAACTTTTTGACGTTTTAATTCAAGTTTCCGAAGTAATGGTAACAAGAATCCAAGCACAATTAAGAATCCAACTGTTAAGAAATTCATGAGGAGTTGGTGATCAAATGCGGCTGTTCCAGGAGCAGCATCTTGTGGGATAAAGCCCATGGTAGCACATACGAACGTGAAAATGAAACACCACCAACCAACAGCTAAAGCGCCTTTACGGTTTTTAATGAAGACATATTCAGAATTAAATTCATTTTGACGTAAGCGAATTGCAATGAATGCAACGAAAACTAAAGCTGTCTTATAAGGAGAAACAATTCCGTTTAGGTTTAATAACCAGTTATAAATAGAGTTGATACTTGGTAAAGTTCCACTTAATAATAGAATAATTAAACTAATTCCAGCAGTTAAAATGTAACTGTTAATTGGACGACCATTTTTGTTTTTCTTAGTAAGCCAACTTGGCATGTATTTTGAGGCAGTATCACTTGCAAATACACGACTAGAAGCATCGATTAAAATTGCTAATTGTGCAAGCATAAAGAAGAGTTGTACAAATGCAAAAACATACATCAATGAGCTTCCTAAACCACATTGCTCACCAAGTAATTTGAAGGCATAGTAAGGACCATTCATCTTAAAGTCTGTAGGAATGTCATTAGCATTAAAGAATACGGCTAATGCTAATGTTCCAAAAATTGTTAAGAAGGCTGTCATTAAAGCTAATGCCCACATTGCTTTAGGAAAGTCTCGCTTAGGATTTTTCAACTTATTAATGTAAGGAGCAGCTAATTCAGCCCCAGACATTGCGAAGATTAAAAGTCCAGTGGTAGAGAAATAGTGCAAAGTAAAACTTGGCTTGAAAGCTTCAGCAGTAAAGTGAGTGGCTGGTTTTGCTCCATGTGTTAATGCCCAAACAGTCATAAAAACAAAGAGCATTGAAATTAAGAACATCGCACCTCCACCAATAACTGAAAGAATTTCAAGTGAATTTTTTACCTTATTTTCAAAAATGATAAATAATAAAATAATTAAAAATGTCATCAAACCAAATGTTGTAGTAGACATATGCTGATTTAAAGTAGCATTGCCTAAAATAATCCAACTAATTGAAACTACTACTGAATTTGAAACATCAACAAGATATGGAATAGTTTGAGTCCAGTACATCCATGAGGTTACATATCCAAAAAGATCGCTTCCGGTTCCTCGGCGAATCCAAGATGCTAATCCTCCAGTTTCTTTGCCATCAAATGTTAATCCTAATTGAGTTGCAATTAATGCATAAGGGATTACATATGAGAAAAGCAAGAAGATCCAAGAAATAACAACTGAGAGCCCCTGGTTTTGAAATGGGTAAAAGATATTTTCAAAACTAATGATTGTAACAAAGTCTAGTAGGGCAATTACTGGCCAGCTCATGTAATGTTTTTTTGGTGTTAAATCATTCATGGGTAAATCCTTTCTGTAATAATTTGTAAAATGCTAGTTTGCATTATTTAATTTCTTTTAAGGTATACTTAATATATGTAAGAAAATTATATATAACACATACTTATCTAGTTTAAAGCAAAAATTGAAAATAGCAAAGCCCTTTTCATAAAATTTGAAAGGATGATAAAAAATGAGTTTTTTGAAAATCGCTGCTCCTAAAAATTTAATGCAATATATTCCTGCAAAATGGCAAGCAATTCCATTATCTTCAAATATAAATGGTGCTGAATTGGCAGCTATTGTAATTGATAAAAATAGTTTAACTGAAGATAAGATTGCTACTGAAGTTAAAGAAAAAGCTGCGCTTGATATTCCAGTGATTGTTGCTGATTTAAATCATGGCAATGAAATTACCCAAGAAATCGAAAATAAAGCTACTGAATATATTAATGAAAATGTTCCGCACTTTTTATTGGATTTAGTTAATTTTGCACAAAAACGACCAGTAAGTTTTACAACGCCAGGACATCATAATGGTAGATATAATGAAAAACATCCTGCAGGTGTAATTTTTAATCAATTTTTTGGCGAAAATTTACTTTATGCCGATACGAGTGATACGGTAGCAGAATTGGGAGATACGATGACTCATAGTGGTGCTCCCCTTGAAGCTGAACAAAAAGCAGCAACAGTTTATAATGCAGATAAAGTTTATTTTTGTCCAAATGGAACAACCGGTTCAAATGATATTTGTACAAGTGCAATTTTAAGACCAGATGATTTAGTTTTATTTGATCGTAATAATCATAAATCTTTGTATAATGGTGCATTAATTATGAATGGGGCAAAACCAGTATATATTCCGACTGATCGCAACGCACTTGGCCTAATTGGTGAAATGGACTCTCAATTTTTGACAGAAGAAAAGTTACGTAAAGAGGCTGCTAAAATAGATCCTCAAAAAGCACATCAAAAACGACCATTTAGAATGGCAGTAATTCAAGCCGAAACATATGATGGAGTTTTCTATAACGCGTCATGGTTGTTAAAACGCATTGGAAAATTATGTGACTATGTTTTATTTGACTGTGCATGGGGTGGTTTTGAGCAATTTGTTGATTTAATGAATGATTTATCACCGTTAAATCAACATTATGGAAAAGAAGATCCTGGAATTTTAGTAACTCAATCATTACATAAACAACAGGTTGGAATGGGATCTGCTTCTCAAATTTTGAAAAAAGATGCCCATATTAAGGAACAAGATCGCTATGTTGACCATAAGCATTTTAATAATGCATATTTGAAATATGTAACTTCTAGCTATAATTATCCTCTATATGCTTCAATGACCGTTAATGCATATTTATCTGGAAGTAATGGTAATCGCAAATGGTGGGATGATACTTTAAAACGCGGAATTAATTGGCGCAAAAAACTTATTTATGAATCTAAAATATTTAGACCCCTTGTTCCAGTTGAAGTTGATGGTAAATTATGGGAAGATATCCCAACAGATAAACTTGCCAGTGACATTAAATATTGGAAGTTAAATCCGCAAGATGATTGGCATGGCTTCAAACACATAGCTGAAAATGAGGCAATTATTGATCCGTTAAAATTGACTATTCAAACACCCGGAATTGATGTTGCCGCTGAAGAATATGAAAAAGAGGGAATTCCAGGAGATGTAGTAGCTGAATTTTTAACTGAGCATCGTATTTTAAAGGCTAAAGCAGATTTAAACTCATTATTGTTTTTACTTACTCCAGGAGATACTGAAAGTGATTTAGACGCACTTATGAGTGCACTGATTGAATTTGAAAACTTGTATGAAGAAGATGCTCCATTAGAAAAAGTATTACCCGGGTTATACCAACAATATACTCAACGATATGCAGGTTATACAATTAAACAACTTTGCCAAGAAATGCATGAGTATTATCAAGCGCATCAAACCTTTAAATTACAACAACGGCTATTCCAAAAGCCTCAAATGCAAGCGTATGACTTACAACCTGCTGAAGCTGATTTGAAGTTTAGACATAATCAAAGTGAGTTGTGCAATTTAAAGGATGTAGAGGGAAGAATTGCAATGGAAGGAGCATTACCATATCCCCCAGGAGTATTTATTGTTGCTCCGGGAGAAAGATGGCAAAAAGTCGATGTAGACTATTTTGAAACTTTAGTAGGAGCAATGGAAAGGTTTGATGGATTTGTACCTGAAATTCAAGGAGTTCATTATGCCAAAGATAAAGTTGGTAAAATTCACGTTGAATGTGAAGTTTTAAAAGAATAATTCAAATAGTAAGAGACTGTGATGCAAAGTTACAGTCTTTTTTTTGTTTTTCGCAATTTGATGGTGGTCCGCTCCAATTTTATAAAAAATGAGAATTAAATTCGTGATATAACGAACAATGTTTCAATGGAAAGAAACGCTTATTTTGAAGATTAATTGAAATAAATATGAAATTTGATATTGATTATTCAATGAAAAATGATACAATTTACTGTAGCAAATCAATAATTAATCACAACATTTAGTGTGATTTATATTTAATAATCAAGATGAGGAGAATAAATGAATGATCGAAGTTTCGAATCTTAGTAAGACTTACGAAAATGGGTATCAAGCCTTGGAAAATGTGAATTTTTCTGTAGAAAAGGGCGAATTAGTTTGTTTATTAGGTCCAAGTGGTTGCGGAAAATCAACACTGTTGAACATTCTTTCGGGGTTACTTGATGCTACTTCTGGAGATATTAAATTTGATGGCAAATCAGTTTTAGAAACTTCACCTGAAAATCGTGATATCGGATTCGTTTTTCAAAATTATGCTCTTTTTCCACATATGACAGCTGAGGAAAACGTAATGTTTCCATTAACTGTAGGAAAAAATAAACAGTCCAAAAAAGAAGCAAAACAAGCTGTTCAAAAATATATGGAATTAACACATATCACTGATATCGCTCAAAAGAAACCAGGTCAATTATCTGGTGGACAACAGCAACGGGTTGCAATTGCCAGAGCTTTAGTTCAACAACCTAAAGTATTATTAATGGATGAACCTTTGAGTAACTTAGATGCACGTTTACGTCTTCAAATTCGGGAAGAAATTCGAGCATTAGTTAAAGAAGTCGGAATTACAACGATCTTTGTCACTCATGATCAAGAAGAAGCTTTGTCAATTGGTGATCGCATTATTCTATTAAATAATGGGGTTGTTCAACAAGCAGATCGTAGTCAAAATCTTTACTTAAATCCAGTAAATGAATTTGTTGCTAATTTCATTGGTAATCCAGTAATTGACTTGTTCCCAGTTAAATTAGAAAATAACCAATTCGAGGGCGAACACTTCACTTTATCTCAAACAAGATTTACTGAACATAAACAATTAGATTTAGAAGATGGCGAATATACAATTGGAATTCGTCCAGAAAATATCCAACCAACAACTGAAGAACATGCTGACTTAACAGTTAAGATTGATGATATTGAATTAATTGGACGTGAACGCGTATTAAAATTTATGTTAGGCAATCAACAATATCGTTCACTTGTAGATATTGAAAATCAAATCAATGGCGATGATACTGTTCATTTAAAATTTAATATTGAAAAAGCATATGTCTTCATGAAAGACGGAAAGCGGGTATATTAGGATGAAATTAAAACGAAAAAACCAATGGAGTGCATGGTGGTTTTTAGGACCAGCGTTACTTGGTGTGGCATTGTTTAGTATTTTTCCAATTATTCGGGCATTTGTGATGAGTTTTCAGTCTGGCTCATTGATTTCAATGCACTGGACAGGATTAAGTAACTATAAATATGTTATTGCTGATCCATACTTTGGTAAAGCTTTGCAAAACACGGTGCTATACGCTTTTACAGTTGTGCCAATCGGACTTGTAATTTCAATTTTAATTGCATGGAACTTATTTAACCGCATAAAACATTCAAAATTTTTTGAAACACTCTTCTTTATGCCATATGTTACAAGTACAATTGCGATTGGAATTGTTTTTCGTTACATTTTCAATGGTCAATATGGGATTTTAAATTATATTTTGAAGTTCTTCCACTTAGGTACTCCTGATTGGTTAGACAATCCAAGTATGAATATGATCACGGTAATCATTTTTGGGGTGTGGTTAGGATTAGCGTTTAACATTGTAATTTTAATGTCAGCCTTACGGGGAATTGATCCGCAACATTACACAATTGCAAAAATGTATGGTGCAAATAATCGTGAAATGTTCTTTAGAATTACATTGCCACAATTAATCCCAACATTAGCATTTTTATTAACAGTTAATTTGATTAATGCTTTCAAGGTATATACTCAAATTTATGCCTTGTTTAATGGGCAACCTGGAATTGCTGGGAGTGCAATGACCGCAGTTTACTATATTTTTGATAAGTTCCAAATCGATGGAACTCCAGGAATTGCGATGGCAGCAACAGTCTTATTATTTATGATTATTTTAGTCATTTCATTCTTACAAAATAAATTATTAGAAAAGGTGGGACGGAGATGAAAAAAGTAAATGGTGTGATTACATGGCTTTTCATTATTGTATTAAGTATTATTACAGTCTTTCCGTTCATTTATATGGTTTTAGGCGGCTTAATGACTTTGCCAGAAACCATGAGTATTCCACCAACATTAATTCCAGAACATTTGCAGTTTAAAAACTATGTAGAAGTATTCCAACAAGCTCCTTTTTTGAAGTACTTCTTGAATACGTTTATTGTTGCAACCGTTGATACATTAAGCGTATTGTTTACATCTACATTAGCTGCATTTGCATTAACTAGTTTAGATTTTAAAGGGAAGAAATTTGTTAAGTTGATTATGATTGCACTTTTGATGGTTCCATCAGAAGCAATCATCTTTACAAACTACAATACAATTGCTCAATGGGGCTTGTTAAATACATATGTTGGTTTATTCCTTCCATTTACAACAAGCGTATTTTACATTTACTACTTGAACAGTTACTTCCAAGGAATTCCGCGAAGTATCTACCAAGCAGCAAAAATTAGCGGTGCAAGTAATTGGCAATATGTATGGAAAATTTTAGTTCCAATGGCAAAACCAGCCTTAACAACAGTAGGATTATTAACATTTATTTCAGGTTGGAATTCATTTTTATGGCCCTTATTGGTAACAAATAATGACAATATGCGCTTATTGAACAATGGGTTAGCAAACTTTGCCACTGAAGGTGGAGCACAAACTCAGTTACAACTAGCCGCAGCAACATTAACCGTTATTCCAATTTTGATTATTTACTTCATCTTCCGGAAACAAATTATTCAGGGGGTTACACGTGATGGACTCAAAGGATAAACAAACAATTGTTACTTACCATAAAGGTGTAGATACAATTGGGGGCACTAACATTGAAATCGCATATGGAGATGCTCATATTTTCTTTGACCTAGGCGTAGTTTATCAACCTGAATTAACTTTAGAAAATGAAGAATATCAAACATTATTGGATAATGATTTAATCGCTTCTCTTGATGATTTTTATGATGAAAATCTCAAAGGAGCACCTAAATGGAAAAATCAATATCAACATTCCGCTGCATTTGTTTCTCATTTACACTTAGATCATACAAAAATGTTGAACTATATTGATGAAAAAATGCCAATTTATACATCAATACAGACAATTGAAATTTTAAAAGTTTTAAATGAAAAGGGAACGTTTTTACTTCCAGCCGCTAATCATCCGGCAAATTATATGCGGCAGTTAACACCATTAAAAATGCATCAAAAAGTTCATATTGGAGAAATTAGTGTGGAATTTTATCCTATTGATCATGATGCAGACGGAGCGGTTGCAATGTTTATTCGCACCCCTGATAAGTTAATTGTGTACACTGGTGATTTAAGGTTACATGGGTTTCATTCTGAATGGACAAGAAAAGTAATGGCAGATGCATTTGAATGTGATTTATTAATTTGCGAAGGTGTAGGTGTAAGTTTCTTAGATGAACCACATGAGGATGATGATTCAGCAATTGAAAGTGAACAAGAATTGCTTCAACGAATTAAGAAACTTTTAAAACAAAATCCAAATGCACCAGTTACATTTAATACTTACCCAGGAAATCTTAGTAGATTAGAAGAAATTTGCAAAATCGATCTTCGTCAAGTTGTATTAACAGCGAAGCGAGCCAAGCTACTCCAAGAAATTATGGGTAAAAAACAACCATACTATTATGGCCCTAATGAAGAGCCAATTGAAGGCTTGGATTCTAAATTGGAAATTGATTATCAAGAATTATTAAAAGATCATGGAAAATACTTGTGGCAAGTAGAAAATAATTTTGAAAACCTAATGCCACAAACAATTTATATCCATAGTGATGCCGAACCATTAGGGGATTTTGATCCGGCATACCAAAAATTCTTAGATATGCTTGCACGAAATGAGATTCAATTTGTCCACCTGGCTTGTAGCGGACATGCTACTGCAGCACAGTTAGATGAAATTATCGCTGCGATTAAACCCAGGATGTTGACCCCAATTCATAGTTTTCATCCAGAAAATTTAAATAATCCCTTTGGTAAACGTGTGTTAATGAAAAATGGGCAATCGCTCATTTTAAATTAAATAATTTTTTTAATTAAAGGAGGAGCTTTTATAATGAAGTTCATGCACAAACTTGCAGTGGCCGTAACTACGGCATTCACTGCATTCGCAACTGTTTCAGGAGGTTTAGTATCAACGGTTAATGCTGATAGTATTCCAACAAAGGTCACTAAGAAAACGACCATTACATTTTGGCATGCAATGTCTGGTGATCAACAAAAAGCTTTGGAACACTTAACAGAGGAATTTGAAAAGCAAAATCCAAATATCAAGGTTAAGTTAGAAAACCAAGGTGCTTATAAGGATTTACAATCAAAATTAACTTCTACAATGCAATCTCCAAAGGACTTGCCAACAATTACCCAAGCATATCCAGGATGGTTATATAATGCAGCTCAAAATGATTTATTAGTTAACTTAAAGCCATATATTAATAATTCAAAAATTGGCTGGGGTAGTGCTGAAAAAAGTGGCATTAAGACTTCACTATTGAAGGGTGCTCAAATTGATGGTAAACAATATGGACTTCCATTTAACAAGTCAGTTGAAGTTTTAGTTTATAACAAGACATTACTTGATAAATATGGTGTAAAAGTTCCAACAACAATGGAAGAATTAAAGAGTGCTGCAAAGACAATTTATGAAAAATCAAATCATAAAGTTGTAGGTGCAGGATTTGATTCATTATCAAACTACTATGTTTTAGGAATGAAGAACCAAGGAGTTAACTTCACTTCTAAGATTAACATTGAATCAAAGAAATCAAAGAATGTAATTAACTACTACGCAAATGGAATTAAAGCAGGTTACTTCAAGACAGCTGGTTCATCAAACTACTTATCAACTGATTTTTCAAATGAAAAAGTTGCAATGTTTGTTGGATCAAGTGCCGGCGAAAGTTACGTTAAAAACGGTGTTGGTGATAAATTTGAATATGGTGTAGCTCCTCGTCCTGGTAAGTGGAATCTTCAACAAGGTACAGACATTTACATGTTCAAGAATGCTTCAAAACAACAACGTACAGCTGCATTTATGTACATGAAGTTCTTAACAAGTAAGGAATCCCAACTTTACTGGGCACAACAAACTGGTTACATCCCTGTTTCAGATGAAGTAATTAACAGTTCAGAATACAAGGATAACAAGGATTCAAAAGTTCCTGCTCAAGTTGCAGCAGCTACAAAGAACTTGTACTCAATTCCTGTAACTAAGAACTCAAATGCTGCATTCCAAGAAGTAAATACAATTATGCAAGATATCTTAAGCCATGCTAAAGATGGCAACATGAAGTCATTACTTAAGAAGGGCGAAGCTCAATTTAAGTCAGTATGGAATCAATAATATAATAAATAAAAAAGCGGTATCTAATAAGGTAGATCCCAAGGGTTGAATACTTTATTAATAAAGCAGTCCTTTCAATTTTACCTTAATTCTTTCGTTACTATAGTAAAAAAATACTGATGAATTACTCAAACTAATTCATCAGTATTTTTTTATTGGTTTTCATAACACTGAAAAAGTTTAGAGTCAAAAAGCAATGGAGGTCGAACTGCGTCACTTGTTATGACTGGAGCTAGTACAAAGGTAAAACTAAATTTCTTCAAGGAGTTAATCGAGTTAAGAAAGCTGCATAAGTTGCTCGTAAGCGAACCGTGGTGACAGGGGCTTAATACAAAGGAGATGCGAAAATGTAACACTTAGGGTGTATGAATGAGTGGGAAAAAGTATTAGAATTAGTTGAAGTGCTAATCAAAGATAATAACAGTGCGTGACGCGATAGCCATACTGCAATGTACAGAATGTACAGGCAAGTCGTAAAGCGTTAATCTTTTCTAGAACTGTTTTACGACGGGGAAGATTATGCTCTTCTCCAACCTCCAGCTCTATACAAGCAGGTCTACTTTGTTTGTGCAAATGAATTTAGTGTTTTTTTAGAAAAATAGATTAAATAGTTAGCTATTTTAGAACTTTTAGAAAGAAATTTATGTGTTTTAAGTAATTAATTAGTAGTTTTTGTTTATTAGTTATTTGTTGGTTAATTAATTGGTTGAGTTTATTTTAATTTTATTGTTTTTAAGTGGTGTATAAAGTGATATTTATTGTATAGTTATTTATTAGTTACTTTTGTAATCTAAAAGTGACAGTAAAGTTGTTATATAAGTATTTGATCATTTTTTGTATAAAAATATTAATAAAAGAGAGCTTAATAGCTCTCTTTTTATTTTGAATCTAATTTCTTCTCTGCTTTTTCTAGATGACTTTTAGCTGATTTAGCCCACTTTCCTTTACCAGAAGATTCGAGTTGATTAATAATAATATCTAACTCTTCTTTAATATCATCTTTTTTAGTTGAAATTTGATTTTTGTATTTAGTTTTAGTAGATTTTCTTTTTTTTTTGGCAGTAGTTACTACTACGGTTTGAATTAATAGTTTTTCAGCGGCTTTTTTAGCCTTTTTAACGTCTTTATCCAGTTCCTTTAAAATATCACTCATTCAAAACTTCTCCTTTAATCTTCCGTTAACTTACGCTTTTCCATTTGATAATGGTATTCGTAATTTTCTTGTTCTTGGTTAATTTGCTGATAAGCACGTTTAAATTTAGCCTGTAAATCGTCTTTGATTCTATCAATTTGACCTAAAGTAGCATAAATATCAGTTTCATTATCATGATAAGTCGTTAAATAGTGATAGGCAGTTTGTTGTAAATCATCAAGGTCATTTAAGTCATGTTTTTCTTTAGCACGCGTATCATCGTTAAGTTCTTCAAAATAACGTAATTTACTTAAGCGCTCTTGTTGCAAATTTTCAAGTTGTTTAGTTTTATTTTATCTTGACTCATTGAAAAAGCCCTCCAATTTGATTATCTGTACCAACAAATTGATTTGACGCAGCAGTCGTCTTATCGGCAATTTCTTTTAATTCATTACCAACTTTAGTTAATTTTTTAGTTTTCTTTTTAATGCTGTTAGTTGGGTCGGTTACCATAGTTTGATAAGTAATATCGTTATCAGCCAGACATTGTTCAATTTCATCTTTAGTTAGATCAGGAGCCAATGTATACGCTAATTGTTTGATAAAGCGGTAATTATCAATAAATTCATCTTCTGAGTTATAGTTGATTGAATTAACGGTAGTATCAATATCATCTTCAACGAGATTAATTAAACTACTAGCAATTGCATTAACTTCTTCAGGAGAAATTTTGATAGCTTCACCATCAGTAGTACTTGCCGCATAAATGAGTGCTAAAGTTTTTTCAAAAGGACCAAGATTTTCAGGGTCGAAAGAACTATATTTGGAATCTTCTTTTTTAATTGAGCCGTCAGAATTAAAGGTTTTTTTACTCCAATTTTTAGTTGATGGTGATTTAATGAATTTAAAAATTGTAAGAGTGGAAAGTAGCAAAAAAATTCATCAGTGAAAGATTGAAAATCGAAAACGTGCGCACAGACACATCAAACTAAAATTGACGTAATTCTGTGCTTAAAAGTGTGAGAAAATTTATTCCGATTAAGGAATAAAAAATGTGATTTTTTGTAAGAGTTAGGTAAAAGAAAAATAATTTTAAGGTGAGGTACTTGAATGAGCAAAATTTATTTGGCCAAAAGGCAACTCTTTTACCAAAAAGAAGAAAAGTACCTGAAAGCCACAAGATAAAATGATTAATCGAGCATAATTTTGCTGAGTATGGCGAGTAGTCACGAAAAATGATAGAATGGAAAATATAATCTGTGTCTGTTGTATTGTCAGATAAAACCTTGATAAAAGTTTTTGTATAGTTTGTTTTTTTATTGATAATTACAGACAAAAAAGAGAACTGCATTTTTAGAGTTGATGTAGTTCTCTTTTTTTTATGGATAAAACATAGGAGCTGAAATCAAGAGTAGATATTATAATATCTACGTTTATCTTTAACTTAGTAACTAGTCTAAAAGTGACAGTAAATTTAAAAAAATCATATTTTTATTTTAATGTTGATTAAAAAGGTAAGTGAGTATAATTATTCAAACAATATAAAAGACTTCTTATATGACAAATTAAAGGGCAATAAAACGAAGTTATCATTCTACATGGGTACTAAAAATAGTATCAAGATAAATGAAATAAAAAAATGTCTTGACACTTAGAGTACGAAGCATAGACTAAAAATTGAAATAAAAAGTATGAGCAGTTGGTAGTAAAAGATTATTAGATTGAAAGATTAAAGTTGTTATTTAATAA
This sequence comes from Ligilactobacillus sp. LYQ135, assembly GCF_053711055.1. Taxonomy (NCBI): domain Bacteria; kingdom Bacillati; phylum Bacillota; class Bacilli; order Lactobacillales; family Lactobacillaceae; genus Ligilactobacillus; species Ligilactobacillus sp. LYQ135. The sequence goes on from NZ_JBSJYT010000001.1 coordinate 410,355, forward strand.
GAGAAAGTGGGAAATTAGAATTAAAAGAAGAGAATGGTAGTAGTAAAAGTAATAAGAGAAAAAAATAAGATTTGGATAGTAGATAAAATTTGGGGATAAAAGCCGATTAAATAGTGTAAATATGTTTATTATTGATGAGTTAACTGAAGACTTTTTTGAAAAATATTTTGTTGTAGAAGGGATGAACATATGAAAGATATTAATAAATTAACAGATCAAGAGAATACATTTTTATTAAAAAAATTAATTATTGATTCAATATATAATGCTTCACGATTAGAAAATGTTAATACAACATTTCCACAAACAGAAACTATTATTAATGGAATGTCAGTTGCAGGCATTTCAACGGAAGATACACAAGTTATTTTGAATTTAAAAAATGCTTGGCAATAGGTTTTAAATAATCATACAAGTTCATTTGATTTAGAAATAAGTAATAAAATAAATAATTTCATCGCATATAATGAATCAATTGAGTGGACTAAGGGGGTGCTATATTTAAAAATATTTTGTTTATAAATAGTGTTTGCAATAAAGAAAAAAGGTAATGTAAGAATACTAATTAAATAATGCCGATCTTTATTTATATAAAATGATTTCAGTAGTTATAATACTTGGGTCAGCAAATGGAATATAAGGAAATATTTTGATAAATTCAATATTTGGTTATAGTGAAGTAATTAATATTAGTGAAATAAGTTTACGAAATTTTTAATAAAAATTAACGCTGTATAAATTATACAAACAAGGAAAAATTTGTACTTAATTTAGATGGAGGTATTATCGATGGATAAACAATTTAAAACTCTTAATGATTTTTTAGGTACTCACTTTATTTATAGTTATGATAATGGTTGGAAGTATGAATGGTATGCTAAAAATGATCATACTGTTGATTACCGTATTCATAGTGGGTTAGTTGCTGGACGTTGGGTTAAGGATCAAGAAGCTAATATTGTAATGCTAACTGAAGGCATCTATAAGATTACTTGGACTGAGCCAACTGGTACAGATGTTGCTCTAGATTTTATGCCTAATGAAAGAAAGCTACATGGGACTATCTTCTTTCCTAAATGGGTTGAAGATCATCCTGAAATTACTGTAACTTATCAAAATGAACATCTTGAAGAAATGTTAGCTGCACGTACTAAATATCCTACTTATCCTAAAACATTAATACCTGAATTTGCTCATATATTTTATATTGGAAATGCTGGCGTTAATAATGAAGATGTTATTTCCGAAGCGCCTTACGATGGTATTGTAGATGATATATGTAATGGCCACTATTTCAATAAAAACTATCACCGTATTAATAAAAGGATTAAATAAAGAATAGCCTAATAAAGTTAGCTAACTTTATTAGGCTATTCTTTATCTAATTTAAGGTCATAATTACTAAGTTATATCAATCAATTACTGATTAACTTCAATGATGCGCTTGTTAATTGGTTGGAGCTTACGATTATTCCCTTTTAATAATTTTCTAGATCTTTTAATTGATTTTTAGACATTTTAATTGGAGTTTGTAATATATACCACTTTACATTTTCTGTGAGTGAGGTGTTGTTAAAGATCCCAAATAATGATAATACTTATTCATATTTAATGGGGTTAACGATTGAATTGACTGAATTTTATTATTATGCTTTGATAGGTCTCTTTCTATAGATCCAATAGTCTCATTATTGTTACCGTTTTTAATAAATTCTGCAATTGCTGCAATTCTTCCGTCTGATGATCTAGTTACAAAATGAATTTCAGCTGGTTAATGTTTTTCTATGTGATAGCGTGTTTACTTGGAATGTGAATATGAAATTGTTCCAGCGTAAAGTCGTCCGTTGTATTTCCTGTGGTTTTAACTTCAATAGTATGCCATGCCTTTTATATTAATTTTAAGTAAAAATGATAATTTAAAAGGCATTCAAGCACGTCAAGAAGTAGAAAATGAAGTTTAACCTATGTTTTCTCAATAGAGGAACTGAAACATAGCATTGAAAAGTAAAATAAAAGTAGCTTATAAGATATGCACCCCAAATTTTGAATTATTCTATCCAAAATTGGAGTGCATATCATTGTAATACTATTTTTTTATTTAAAATTTTATTCATGATAAGTTGGTAACCACTCATTGAGTAACTGTAAGTATTCTTTTTCAAAGTAATTGTTATTAAGGTAAACCAAATAAATTGGATGAGTGATATTAATAGAATTAAGTTGAACTTCCATTAAGGATCCTTCATGAATTTGATGTGCAGCAATACCACGATACATGAAACTAATTCCATTTCCCATTTCAAGAACTTGACGAATGGTTTCAGGATTACTAATTTGAGTTCGTTTAGTGAAATCACTAACCTTTAAATTTTGAGTTCCTAAAATTTGTTGCATAATTGCATATGAACCTGAGCCACTTTCACGATAGATTAGTGGGAAATCAAGCAATTCATTTAGTTTGTACTCTTTATGAGGATCTAAACCTAATTTAGGCGATGCTACTGCAATAAATGGTTCATCGATTAAAGGATGAACCGTAAACTGCTCAGTATCAAAATTTCCTTCAACTAAGGCAAAATCTAACTTTCCAGAGTGAAGTTGGGCAAGACATTCTTTTGTATTCATAATGTCACAATGCATTATAATTTCAGGATGTTTTTCATTTACAAATGAAATTAAATCTGGAAGCATAGAATTTGCAAGTGACTGTGTTGCCGCTAAATGAAGTGGGCGTTTGTTTTTAGGAATAGCATGGAGATGCTCTTTAAATTTATTACTTTGAGAACGCAATGATTCAACAAACAAAAGTAACTGTTTGCCTGCTTGAGTCAAATGAAGCTTTCTTTTTTTATAAGTAAATAACTTAACATCTAGTTCTTCTTCTAAATTTTTTAATTGTTGAGAAACCGCTGGTTGTGAAATATAAAGTTCTTCGGCTGCTTTAGTATATGAACCAACTTTTGCAACGGTTAAAAATGTAATTAATTTGTGATCGAACATAGCTAAACCCTCTTAAGATAAATTATACTTATACTATTATTTTATAAGATCATAAAAAGTTATTCAATTTAAAAGAAGAACAAATAAAAAAAGACGAGGTTAATACCTCGTCTTTTAAAAACTTACTAACAAGCTTTATCTTAAAGCATGCTTGCAAATTTTTCTAATGTACGGATCATTTGAGCTGTAAAGCCTGATTCATTGTCATACCATGAAGCAACTTTAACAACTTGACCGT